>JAOPVZ010000303.1 GCA_025965935.1 Frankiales bacterium
TTGCGGAGGACGGCGCGGTACGTCACGCGTTCCCCGGCGGCCACCCGGAGAGTGTGGCGCCTACGGCGCCCCGAAGCAGCCACCTGCGTGTCGGAAACGGACGAATATGACCGGCGAGTAACCGTCGTACCGTGATCACGCACGCCCCTGTAGTCCAACTGGCAGAGACCGGGGTCTTAAAAACCTCGTCAGTGTGGGTTCGACTCCCACCGGGGGCACGATCCGGAGGGCTGGCTCGTTCAGACTTCTGTCAGGAAACCGAGGAGGATCTTCGTGGAGTCCAGCAACCCCGTGTTCGGTAACGCGCCGACGCTCAAACGCACGCCCAGCGCGGCGCAGGTCGAGGAGATCTACCGCACGCCGCAGCGGCTCACGATGGACGACATCGTCGTCAAGACGTCGCTGCTCCTCGGCATCGTCGTGGTCACGGGGACGGCGGCGTGGGTCGGCGACATCGGGCCGGGGCTGGTCGTCGGAGCGGCGATCGCCGGCTTGGTGCTGGCACTCGTCAACATCTTCAAGCGGCAGGTCAGCCCGCCGCTGGTCCTCGCCTACGCCGCCTGCGAGGGCGTCTTCCTCGGTGCCATCAGTCACGCCTACAACGACGTCTACAGCGGCATCGTCGTACAGGCCGCCGTGGGCACCTCCGTGATCTTCGGGACGGTCCTGGTGCTGTTCAGCAGCGGCAAGCTGCGGGCCACGCCCAGGTTCATGAAGATGGTGACGGGCGCCTTCGTCGGGCTGTTCGCCCTGCTGCTGGTGAACCTGCTCGTGGACGCCTTCGACGGCAGCGGGAACGGCTTCGGCCTGCGCAGCGGCGGTGGGCTCGCCATCCTGTTCAGCATCGCGTTCATCATCGCGGGCTCGCTGACTTTCGTGCTCGACTTCGACCAGGCCCAGCGGATGGTCAACGCCGGCGTCGACGAGCGCGAGTCCTGGCGGGTGGCCTTCGGCCTGGTCGTCGGGCTGGTCTGGCTCTACCTCGAGGTGCTGCGCCTGATCAGCTACCTGCGCAACGACTAGCCGGCTCAGGACCATCGCGGGCCCGCACAGCGAAGCGCGGACCCTGCATGCCAGGGTGAACAGGTGCTGAACCTGCGGCCTTGGGCAGCCGCCCTCCTGCTGCTGGCGGCGGCGTGCTCCGGCAATGCCGGGGCCGCGCGCCCGACCCACACATCGAGCGCGAGCCCGAAGCCGACCCCGACTCCGACGGTCACCCCGATCCCGACGAGCTCTGCGGCGCCGGTCAAGCTGGAGAAGCTCGGCACCTTCGAGAGCCCGGTCTGGGCGGCCCCGGTGCCGGGCGACCCAGCGCACCTGTGGGTGGTGGAGAAGGTCGGCCGCATCGTCGAGATCACCCCCGACGGGGCGAAGACGGCCGTGGTGCTCGACCTCACGAAGGCCGTCAGCCACGGCAACGAGCAGGGCCTGCTGAGCATGGCCTTCGACCCGGGCTTCGCCACCAACCGGCGCTTCTACGTCGACTACACCGACACCGCCGGCAACACCAAGATCATCCGCTACACCGTCGTGAACCACGCGCCGCACGACCCGCTGCAGGTGCTCGAGGAGGACCAGCCCTACCCGAACCACAACGGCGGGCTGATCCTGTTCGACCGCACCGGCAAGCTCCTCGTGGGCCTCGGCGACGGCGGGTCGGCCGGCGACCCGGGCAACCGCGCGCAGAGCCTCGGCAGCGACCTCGGCAAGATCTTGCGCATCGACCCGACGACCGGGCGCGGCCTGGCCGACAACCCATACCCGGTCAACAACCGGGTGTGGGCGCTCGGCCTGCGCAACCCGTGGCGGTTCTCCTTCGACACCAACGGCGACCTGTACCTCGGCGACGTGGGGCAGAGCAAGGTCGAGGAGATCGACGTGGTGGCACCGCGACTCCAGCGCGGCGCCAACTTCGGCTGGTCGGTCTACGAGGGCAGGGACTTCTTCAAGAAGGACGAGCTCATCACCGCCGACGGCCCGCTGATCATGCCGGCGCTGACCTACCTGCACAGCGAAGGCGGCTGCTCGGTCACCGGCGGGGTCGTCTACCACGGCCTGGCCATCCCGGCGCTGCGCGGCACCTACGTGTACGGCGACTACTGCGCCGGCAAGCTGATGGGCACCAGACGCACCCTCCACGGCCTCACGCCCCCGGTGCCGCTGGGGGTCAGGGTCGGCGGCCTGCAGGGATTCGGGGTCGACCGGTTCGGCGAGCTGCTCGTCATGTCCGCAGACACGCTGTACCGCCTCACCCCCGGATAGCGCCGACCCTCCGGAGCTCGGGCACGGCCAGCGTCAGGTCCCGAGCGACGTCCGCGGGAGTCGCGATCCGGTGGGCGTTGTGCGCGACGTAGCAGCGCAGCTGCGCGTCGAACAGCCTCGGGTCACGGGCCCGCGCCCGCAGCAGCGCCCCTGCCCCTTGCACGTACACCCCCAAGTAGTAGCTGGGACGCCCCTCCCAGTACGTCATCGGCTGCCCGGTCCGACCCCGCACGGCCAGCGGCAGCCGGGAGAAGGAGGTGTACGACGACGAGGTACCGCGGTCGAGCGCCTCGGCGTACGTGGCGAACGCCTCGTCGATCCAGGGATCGCGGGCCTGGTCGTCGCCGACCAGCCCGTAGAACCACTGGTGCCCGAGCTCGTGGCTCAAGGTGGCGTCATGGTCCTGCCGCGTGCCGAGCAGGATCATGCCGGGGTACTCGATGCCGCCGGAGATGTCCGGCAGCACCGCGATGACGACCCGCTGGTACGGGAACGGTCCGAACCGCGCGACGTGAGCCCGCAGATACGCCTCGGTCTCTGCCGCGAGGACGGCCGGGCGGTCGGGGAGTCCCGGGGTGACACCCACGGTCACAGGCACCGGACCGGCGACGGACGCCGTCCGAAACGGCCCGACCGCGACGGCGACGTCGCGCACCGACGGAGCGGAGGTCACCAGCGTCGTCGCCGTGCTGGACACCGGCCCGCCGGTTGCCAGGGCGGTGAGACCGCGCGCGTGCCGCACCGTCAGCCGTTCCAGCCGCATCTCCTCGCTGGTGCTCGCCTCGGCGAACTGGGTGGTCGGCGGCTCGACGTCCCAGCCGCGCCCGACCTCCCACGCCAGCAGCGGCATACCGCTGGCGAACCACGAGGTCGTGCCCCGGTTGCCCCAGCGCTCGTTGGCGCCCACGGGGAGCGTCAGGGTGAAGCCCAGCTCTATCGTGATCGCGGTGCCGGCCCGGCCCGCCCACGGGATCCGCACCACGGTCGGGGACGTCCGGCTGTACGGCCGCGCCCTGCCGTTGACGGCCACCGACGTGACGGCCTGCGCGCTCCCACGCCGCGCCGCAACCGGCGCCGCCGCCCACAGCCGGAACACCAGCTGCCCCACGGCGCGGTCCGGCGTGAAGATCAGGCGTTCGGTGCCCGTGACGTGCCGACCCGCGACGGACACGTCGGCGGTCAGGACAGGCCGGTGCGCGTCCGGCTCCCGGTACGACGGACAGCTCGGCAATCCTGCCGGGCGCGGCCCGCCCGGCGGCGACGTCGCTGCGCTCGTGGGCGTCGCGGGGCTCGTCGGTGTCGGGGCGCTCGTCGGTGTCGGCCCTGCCGCCGTACCGCTGGTGCCCGTGCACGCTGCCGTCAGCGCGAGGAGGGCGAGGGTGCGGCGCACAGCGCGACGCTAGCCTCGCGGTGTGCTGACCGCAGACCCTGCGCTGCTGGCCAAGGAGGTCAGGTCGCTCGTGGACCGGCTGCGGCTCTGGACCCCCGCGCGTTGGGCTGCTGAGGCGGAGCCGTGGGGGACCCGTGCGGACCTGGGCCGGCACCTGGCGTCGTGGTTCGCGGACGCGGCCGCCGCCGTCGAGGGCAGCGACCTGCACGACCTGCCGGTGCTCACGCCGGACCTGCTGGTCGCGGACCAGCTGGCCGT
>JAOPVZ010000017.1 GCA_025965935.1 Frankiales bacterium
CCGCCTTCAAGCGACTGGCCGTGGCGGTCGGCAAGTACTGGGTCACGAAGCGCTGCCCGGTCTTCGCCGGCGAGGCGCTGGAGTGCCTCGGCGGCAACGGCTACGTCGAGGAGTCCGGGATGCCCCGGCTCTACCGCGAGGCGCCGCTCAACTCCGTCTGGGAGGGCAGCGGCAACGTCAACGCGCTCGACGTGCTGCGCGCGATGGCCCGGGAGCCGCAGTCGGTCGAGGCGTTCTTCGCCGAGGTCGAGCTTGCCGACGACGCGCGGATCACCGCAGCCGTGAGCGACCTGTCGAAGGACCTCGGCGAGGCGGACGAGGTCAGCGCGCGGCGGGTCGTCGAGCGGCTGGCGATGACCCTGCAGGCCTCGCTGCTCGTGCGGCACGCACCCGACTTCGTGGCGGACGCCTACATCGCCTCCCGGTTGGAGGGCGACTGGGGCTCGGCCTTTGGCACGCTCGGTCGTGGAACCGCCTTCGCCGACATCATCGAACGAGCAGCGCCGCAGTAGCCGTGCAATCTCTCAGCGGTCGCCGCTGAGCGCTGAGAGACTGGGGCCATGACCGATCGAGTCGAACCCCCGTTCCTCGCCGACGAGCGCGCCATGCTCATCGCCTGGCTCGTCTACCACCGCGACACCCTCCGACTGAAGTGCGAGGGCCTCACCGACGACCAGTTGCGGGTGCGCTCAGTGCCGCCTTCGTCGCTGTCGCTGCTCGGGCTCGTCCGGCACTGCGCTGACGTCGAGCGCGGCTGGTGGCGAAGCACGATCGAGGAGCAGAAGGTCGCGGGTCTCTTCTACGACGACGCGCACCCGGACGGCGAGTTCGACGACGTGGACGGTGCGTCGGTGGAGGAGGCCTTCGCCGCATGGGAGGCGGAGTGCGCCCACGGCGACGAGGTGGTGGCCGCGCACGACTCGCTCGACGACGTGGGTCACCGACGAGGCGAGGAGGTCTCGCTGCGCTGGGTGCTCGTGCACCTGATCGAGGAGTACGCGCGGCACAACGGCCACGCCGATCTCATCCGCGAGCGGATCGACGGCGCCACCGGCGAGTGACTCGCGAACCGCCCGGGGACAGTCACTCGTACTTCTTCCCGAGCTCGCGCAGCACGTCGACGAGCATCGCGGGGGAGTCCGGGGCGTGCTCGCCCGGGGTGTACGTCACCGAGTGGATGCGGCCGTCGTACGGGAACGAGCCGCGTCCCCAGACGACCGGCGACCCGCGGTCGGCGCCCACGTCGATGCCTTGGAACGGCGCCATGGGGAACAGCAACGGCAGTCCCTCGATCGACGCCACCTCCGCGCCGTCGGCATGCAGGGAGGCCGACCAGGTACCGCCGCCGGGAGCGAGGAAATGCGCCTCGACGACTGACGCTGAGGCGAGCCTGCCGGAGCAGGTGCGCACCCTGCCGCGACCGTCGTTGTGGGACAGCCGAAGCTCGCCGCCCTCGACGGACAGGCAGTAACCGCCGCCCTGGTCGCCGTGTGCCACCAGTACACCCGAACCCATCGACCCCAGCCGGACGGTGATGGTGAAGGAGCGGTTGGCCACGAGCTGCTGGCAGCGCCAGCGCTCGAGTGTCGGTGTCCCCGGCAGGATGGTGACCGTCTCGGAGAAGACGGACGAGCGCTCCGGCCTGATCATGAACTTCAGCCCGGTGCCCTCGTCCAGCGGGTAGACCTGGTTGTCCCGGGCGGCCCGCTCCCACGCGTCGGCGAGCTCGCGGACCTTGTCGGGGTGCTGGTCGGCGACGTTCGTCGTCTCGGTCGGGTCGTTCGCCAGGTCGTAGAGCTCCCACTCCGCATCGGTGAACGCCGTGAACGGCTGGTGCAGCGTCACGGCCTCCCACCCGTCGCGGTAGAAGCCGCGGTGCCCGACCATCTCGTAGTGCTGCTCGCGGTGCTGCGAGTCCGCGGCCGCGTCGACCAGGGTCGGCGCGAAGGACGTCCCGGCGATCGGCTTCAGCGGCTTGCCGTTCCGCTCGGTCGGCGGTGCGACGTCGAGCAGGTCGAGCAGGGTGGGCAGCACGTCCGTCACGTGCGCGAACTGGCGGCGGTAGCCGTCCGCCGGGATGCCCGGCCCGGCCACGAGCATCGGCACGCTGTGGCCGCCCTGGTGGGTGTTGATCTTGTAGAGCCGGAACGGCGTGCCGGACGCCATCGCCCAGCCGCGGGGGTAGTGCGGCGTCGTCGTAGGGCCGCCGATCTCCTTCAGGCGGGCCAGGTCGGCGTCGAGGTCGGTCGCCCCGAGCAGGTGCTGGTAGTAGGCGGTGGTGCCCTCCACCTCGCCCTCACGGGAGGCGCCGTTGTCGCTGGTGAACAGCACGATCGTGTTGTCCAGCTCGCCGAGCGCGTCGAGCGCTGCCATCAGACGACCGAACTGCTGGTCGATGCTGTCGACCATCCCGGCGTACACCGCCATGTACCTGGCGAAGAGCTCCTGCTGCTCCGGAGGCAGGGAGTCCCACGGCTTCACGTCGTTGCCCTGCTCGCTGTTGCGCGGCGGCAGGACGGTGCCCTCCGGCACCACTCCGAGCTCCTTCTGGCGGGCGAACCGCTCCTCGCGCAGCGCATCCCAGCCGTCGGCGTAGCGATCCTCGTACCGGGCGATGTCGTCGGCCTTCGCGTGCAACGGCGCGTGCACCGCGCCGTGCGCGAAGTAGAGGAAGAACGGCTTGGAGGGGTCTGAGGCCTTGACCGCCTGGACCATCTCGATGGCGCGATCGGTGAGCGAGTCGGTGAGGTAGAAGTCGGGTGGGTACTCGTCGACGGCGACCGGTGAGTTGTCCTGGAGCAGTCGGTGCGGTTGGTGCAGGTTCGTGAACCCGTCCAGGAACCCGTAGAACCGCTCGAAGCCGCGCTGGCACGGCCACGAGTGCCGCGGCCCCGCGTCGCTGCAATCGCTGTCCTTGGCGAGGTGCCACTTGCCGACCATCAGGGTCGCCCATCCGGCGTCGCGGAAGATCTCGGCCGCAGTGGTGACGTTCTCCGACAGCTCCATCGCGTAGCCGGGGAAGCCCGGGTCGGAGTGCGCGACGTGCCCGACACCGACGGCGTGCGAGTTGATGCCGGTCAGGAGCGCGGCGCGGGTCGGCGAGCACATCGGGGTGACGTGGAAGCTGGTGTACCGCAGCCCCCGCTCTGCGAGCGCGTCCAGGTGCGGCGTGGCGATCTCGGAGCCGTAGCAGCCGAGGTCGGCGAACCCGAGGTCGTCAGCGAGGACGACGATGACGTTGGGCTTCCCGGCGGCGGACGGACGGGGAGGCCACCAGGGCTCCGAGCCCGCGACCGTGCGCCCGATCTTCCCCTGGAATCCCGCGTAGGGCTGCGTCACGCGCGCAACCTATCTAGAACGAGTTCCAGCCCACTAGTTCCTGAGCAGCTCGGCGGGGTTGAGCGGAGGGTGTCCACGTTTCCAGGGACAACTCTCACGTGCCGTCATCCACAGGCACTAGCGTCATCGGCGTGCCGACCCTCGCCAGCCGGAAGCTGTCCTACCCGATCGAACGAGGCCGCCTGAAGAACGGTTTGCGGGTGGTGGTCCTGCCGGACCGGACCAGCCCGGTCGTGGCGGTCGCCGTGTACTACGACGTCGGCATGCGCTCCGAGCCCGAGGGTCGTACCGGCTTCGCGCACCTCTTCGAGCACCTCATGTTCCAGGGGTCGGCGAACCTGAAGAAGACCGACCACTTCAGCTACGTGCAGGGCGCAGGCGGCGTCCTCAATGGCTCGACCCACGTCGACTACACGAACTACTACGAGGTGCTGCCGAGTACGGCGACTGAGCTGGCGCTGTTCCTGGAGGCCGACCGGATGCGGTCAGTGGCCCTGACCCAGGAGAACCTCGAGAACCAGGTGGCGGTCGTCCAGAACGAGATCCGCGTGAACGTGCAGAACCGCCCGTACGGCGGGTTCCCGTGGCTGCAGATCCCGCCGGTCCTCTTCGAGTCGTTCGCCAACACCCACGACGGCTACGGCTCCTTCGTCGACCTCGAGGCCGCGACGCTGGAGGACGCCCAGTCCTTCTTCGACCGCTACTACGCCCCGGCCAACGCGGTCCTCACGGTCGCCGGCGACGTCGACCCCGACCAGGTGATGACCTGGGTCGAGGAGCAGTTCGGAGACATCCCGAAGCGCGCCGTCACGTCTCCGCCTGCGTTCACCGAGCCCGAGCTGACCGAGGAGCGCCGCGCGGTGGTCCACGACCCGCTCGCCCCGGCGCCGGCCGTCGCGATGGCCTGGCGCACGCCGAACCCGAAGGCCCTCGCGGCCTACCTGCCGCACGTCGTGCTCGCCGAGGTCCTCACCGATGGCGACTCCGCCCGGCTGCAGGACCGGCTGCTGCTGAAGGACCGGATCGCGACGAGCGTCAGCGGCTACCTCGGCATCATGGGCGACCCGCTCGACGCCCGGGACCCCACGCCGATGATGCTGGAGGTGCATCACGCACCGGAGGTCGCGGCTGACACCGTCATCAGCGCCGTCGACGAGGAGCTGAGCCGGCTCGCGACGGACGGCCTCGGACAGGATGAGGTGGACCGCACGGTCGCGCGCATGACGTCGCGCTACCTGCGCGACATCGACCCGGTGCTGGGCCGGGCCACCCACGCCGCGGTCTTCGAGCAGCAGCGTGGCAAGGCCGAGCTGCTCAACGATCTGCCCGGCCTGCTCGCCAAGGTCACGGCCGCTCAGGTGCGCAAGGCCGCGGGCACGCTCGGCACCGACAACCGGGCCGTGCTCGAGCTGCGTCCCGGAGGTGCCGCGTGACCCGCACCGCTCCCGCGCTGGCCAAGGCGAAGCCGGTCCGCCTCCCCGCGGTGGCCGACACCGTCCTGGACAACGGCCTGCGCGTGCTGGCGGTGCGTCGCCCCGGCGTCCCGCTCGCTGAGGTGCGGCTGCGCATCCCGTTCGCGGCCCCCGCGAAGGGGACCGCCACCCACGTGGCCCGCGCGCACCTGCTCGCCGACACGTTCCTGTCCGGCACCGAGCAGCGCGACGCCAACCAGATCGCCGTGGACCTGCAAGCGGTCGGGGCGACCTTCGGCGTCAACGTCGACTCCGACCGGCTGGCCTTCGGCGGGTCGGTGCTGCTCGACGGCCTCGGCGGTCTGCTCGAGCTCCTGGGTGAGCTGCTCACGAGCGCGACCTTCCCCAAGCGCGAGGTGGAGGGCGAGCGCGACCGGCTCGTGCAGGAGCTCGCGATCCACCGCAGCTCCGCCGGCGTCGTGGCACGTGAGGCGCTCTTCGCGCGCCTCTACGGATCGCACCCCTATGCCCAGGACCTGCCCGCGAGCGACGACGTACAGGGGATCAGGCCCAAGCAGCTCCGTGCCCTGCACGCCGCCCGGGTGGTCCCGGCCGGCAGCATCCTCACGATCGTCGGCGACCTGACACCCGCGCGGGCGACGGCTGTCATCCAGAAGGCCCTGGCGGACTGGACTGCGGTCGGCACCGACGTACCCGTGCCGGAGGCACCGCCCCAGTCGGGCCGGCCTGCTCTGCTCGTCGACCGTCCCGGTGCCGTGCAGACGACGATGCGGTTCGGGGGTGCGGCGCCGAGGCGCACCGACGAGGACTTCGCCGCCACGTCCCTCGCGAACCTGGTGTTCGGCGGCTACTTCTCCAGCCGCTGGGTGTCCAACATCCGGGAGGACAAGGGCTACACCTACAGCCCGAGCTCCGGGATCGACCACCCGCTCGGCGGTTCGCGGTTCGTCGCGGGCGCCGACGTCGCGACCGACGTGACGGCTCCGGCGCTGCTCGAGACCCTCTACGAGCTGGGTCGCATCGCGACCGTCCCGGTGAAGCAAGAGGAGCTCGACCGGGCCCGCCGCTACGCGATCGGGACCCTGGCCCTCGGCACGGCGACGCAGGCTGGTCTGGCCGGCACGCTCTCGCAGCTCGCGGCCAGCGGGCTGAGCATCGACTGGCTTCGCGAGTACCCCCGGCAGCTCAACGCGGTGACCGTCGAGGACGTCCTCGCGGCGGGTGCCCGCTGGCTCGCGCCGACGGTCCTGACTCCTGTGCTCGTGGGCGACAGCGCCACCGTCGCAGCCAGCCTCCGCGGCCTCGTGGAGCTCGAGACGCAGTGACACCCGCTGCGAGCCAGCCGGCGCTCTCCCGCGCGACCGTCGATCGGGACTCCGCCACCCGTGAGCTGCCCGAGGCGCTCGACAGCGCTTGGCGCGACGGGCAGGTGCTCGTCGTCGACGACCAGGGGCGGGCACTCGTCGACGGCACCGACCTCGTGCTGGTCGGCCCGGACGAGGCCCCGGAGGGCGACCGGCTCTACCTGGGTGGCGGCCGTTACTTCGCCGTCCGTGGGCCGCTGCCGAGGAAGCTCGGCACGGTTCCGAAGGGCCTCCGGGACGTGGGGCACCTGCTCAGCGACCGTGACGCCGGCTTGCTGGTGCACGCAGTCGGGCTCGCGAACTGGCACGCGTCACACACCCACTGCCCGCGGTGCGGTGCGGCGACCCGGTCCATCCGGGGCGGCGCCGTGCGGGTCTGCGTGGCCGACGGCAGCGAGCACTTCCCGCGGACCGACCCGGCGATGATCGTGCTCGTCCACGACGGGGCGGACCGCTGCCTGCTGGGTCGGCAGCCGATCTGGCCGCCCGGCAGGTACTCGACGCTGGCCGGCTTCGTCGAGCCCGGCGAGAGCGCGGAGCAGGCGGTGGTCCGCGAGGTGCTCGAGGAGACGGGCGTCCTCGTCCGTGACGTGAACTACTCCGCGAGCCAGCCCTGGCCCTTCCCGAGCTCCCTCATGCTCGGCTTCCGTGCCCGCGCCGACGGCGACGCCGAACCGGTCGCGAGGGATGGTGAGCTCGAGGACGCCAGGTGGTTCCATCGCGACGAGCTGCGCGACGGCAGCGCCATGCTGCCGACCCCGGTGTCGATCGCCTACAAGCTCATCACCGATTGGGTCAACGAGGGCTGAGGCGGGTAGGCCACCGCCGTGACCTCCCTCGCCCACGCCGCCCGCCGAGCCCACGGCAGTGAGGCGGCGGATTGGGGGGCCCGTTCCGGGCTCGTGGCGCGCGGGGTGCTGTGGTTGGTGGTGGGGCTGCTGGCCGGCAACGTCGCCCTCGGCGGTCATGACCAGGCCGACAAGAACGGGGCGCTGGAAACCCTGAGGGGTCAGCCCTTCGGCGGAGCACTGCTCGTCGTCCTGGCGGTCGCCTTCGCCGCGCACGCGGTGTTCCGCGTCCTCGAGGGGACAGTGGGACGTCGTGACGAGAACGACGACGGGAAGCGCTGGCTCAAGCGCACCTGGTCGTTGTGCCGGGCCGCGGTCTACTTCTTCCTCGCGGGCAGCACGGTCAAGCTGCTCCTCTCGGGGGGCGGCAACGAGAACGCCAGCAAGCCGACCGCCCAGGTCATGGGGTGGCCGGCCGGCCGCTGGCTGGTCGGCGCCGTAGGGGTCGGTGTCGTGGTCGCCGGCCTGGTCATGATCGTCCGTGGCGTGCGGGAGGACTTCACCGACAAGCTCAAGATGCCGGGAGGAGCGATGCGCGGCGTCGTCGAGAAGGTCGGCACCGCTGGGCTGGCAGGCCGCGGTCTGGTCTACGCCCTCATCGGCGGGTTCCTCGTCCAGGCCGCCGCGACCTTCGACCCGCAGAAGGCCAAGGGGCTGGACGCGTCGCTCAAGACCCTCGCCCGCCAGCCGTACGGCACGGTGCTGCTCTGGGCCGCCGTCGCCGCCCTGCTGTCGTTCGCCGCGTGGTCGTTCCTCGAGGCCCGTTACCGCGAGCTCTGAAAGCGCACCGCCGGTCGCCGCGGGTCCTCGGCCCGCACGAGCACGTCGCAGCTGTCGCCCGGCCGCACCTCGTCGTCGTACGTCGTGAAGGCCGGCAGCTGCCACACCGGGACGCCGCGCCGGCGAAGGGCGCCCGGCGAGAGCGCCAGGTGCACCGTCAGGCCGGGCAGCCCGAGGCCCAGCAGGAACAGGCCGGGTACGACGAGAACGGCCCGCTCCGGCAGGGGGACGACCTTCTGCCGGGCCGACCGGTCGCCGTCGACATCCCACAGGGCCGGCAGGTAGCCGGCGCCGCTGTCCAGGACCTCGCGACGCAGCGTGCCGGCGTCGAGCCAGCTGTCCCGGAAGGCCTGCCAGTCCTCGCGGCCGTGCTGGAACCGCTCACCCGCCGGCCGCCAGAAACCACGAGCAGGTACGACGACAGGAACCCTGCCCAGGGCCGTGACCGCCTCTGCGACCAGCGGCGCCAGCTCGTCGGCACCGACGCCGTCCAGCAGGACGTTGCGGTCGGCCCGCTCCGCGATCCCTGCGGCGATCGTCTCCCACGTGCTGGGCGTGAGGTCGCGGCTCAGCGACGCCCGGCCAGCTCAGGGGGCAGCGGGACCGCGTGGTCCGAGGCCGAGGCGACCACTTCGCGGGCCAGCTCGTGCACCTTGCGTCCGCGGGAGCGGGCGACCTTGCGCAGCCGCTCGAACGCGTCCCGCGGCGAGCTGCCCTGCCGCTCCGTGAGGACACCGATCGCCTGCTCGACCACGACCCGCGCCGCGAGCGCGTGCTCGAGCTGCTTCACCGACAGCCGCAGCTGCGCCACCTCGTCGAGAGGGGCGTCGGACCTGGCCGGCCGGCCGGCGGGCGTGATCTCCCCGGCGAGCAGGTCCGCCAGGACCATCGCGCTGGTCAGGTCCTCGGTGCGGTCGCCGCCGACCTCCCAGCCGCCCTCCGGCGACCGGCTGATGACGACCTTGTCGGCGGCCAGCGGGCCGAGCTGTGCCGAGATGACGTCCGCAAGCTGGCGCAGCACCGCTATCGCCTCGTCGGAGACGGAGACGCCGCCGCGGTCGATGCCGCAGAGCGTCGCCACCACGGCGCCTTCGGCGCCCCGCACGGGGACACCGACGTAGGACGTGACGCCGAGGGGAGCGCGGGCCGGCACGTCGGCGTAGTCCGGCGACTCGGCCGCGTTCGAGGTCATCGTGGCGGCGCCGGCGAGCAAGCGGTGGCAGAAGCTGTCGGTGCGGGCGCGCGTGTCTCCCTCGCGGATCTCCGGCCAGTCCGCCTGGGCGTGCACCTTCTCGAACGTGAACGAGTCGTCGGTGAGCCCACCGAGGAAGACGACTTCCATGTTGAGAAGGGTCGCGGCCGTGGCCAGCACTGCGTCCAGCGCGGGGTGGTCCAGCCGAGTGGTGGACACGTGGGCTCCTAAGCGGGGAGGAGGCAATGCCTTACCCGGCGCTCGACTCTGAACGCCGACGCGTGATTGTGGCCTCTTCGCCGGCGGAAGTCACACCCCTGCGGAGTGGAGCCGGCGAGCCAGGTCAGGCGGCGAGCTTGTCCTTGACCTGAGCGAGTGAGGGGTTCGTGAGGGCGCTGCCGTCCGCGAAGACGACTGTCGGAACGGTCTGGTTGCCGCCGTTGACGCTCATGACGTAGTCGGCAGCGGCCGGGTCCTGCTCGATGTCGACGGACGTGTAGAGCACGCCTTCCCTGTCGAGCTGCTTCATGAGGCGGTGGCAGTAACCGCACCAAGGGGTGCTGTAGATGGTCAGGTCAGACATGTTCGGATCAACAGCCTGACCAGTCAGCCGATTCCCGACCGACCCCTCTGCGAGGATGGGTAGGTGCACGTCGTCCCGGCTCCCGACGCCCTGCTGGAAGCCCTGGACCCCGAGCAGCGGGCGGCCGTCGAGGCGGTCAGCGGTCCCGTCTGCATCCTCGCCGGCGCCGGCACCGGCAAGACCCGCACCATCACGCACCGCGCCGCCTACGCCGTGGCCACCGGTGCCGTGGCCCCTTCCGCGCTGCTGGCCGTGACGTTCACCGCCCGGGCCGCGGGCGAGATGCGCACCCGGCTGCGCCAGCTCGGCGTCGAGGGGGTGCAGGCGCGTACGTTCCACGCCGCCGCCATGAAGCAGCTCGGCTACTTCTGGCCCAAGGCGGTGGGGGGCGCCCCGCCGAACCTGCTGACCAACAAGTTCCAGATGGTGGCGAACGCCGCCGCGCGCGCCCGGCTCCGCCCGGGCACATCCGAGATCCGTGACCTGCTCTCGGAGGTCGAGTGGGCGGCATCAACGCTCACCGCGCCGGAGGACTACGTCGCCCGGGCCGCGGGCCGTGGGTTGCCGTTCGAGGCGGCGGACGTCGCCGCCGTCTACGCCGCCTACCGCGACCTCAAGACGGCCCAGGGACTCGCGGACTTCGACGACATGCTGCTCTACACGGCCGGCATCCTCGAGGAGCACCAGGACGTCGCCGCGGAGTTCCGTGACCGCTACCGGTCGTTCGTGGTGGACGAGTACCAGGACGTGACGCCGCTGCAGCAGCGGCTGCTCGACGCCTGGCTGGGTGACCGACAGGACCTGTGCGTCGTGGGTGACGCCCAGCAGACGATCTACTCCTTCACCGGCGCCACGCCGCAGTACCTCCTCGGCTTCCGTCGGCGGTTCCCGCAGGCGACCGAGGTCCGGCTCGTGCGCGACTACCGGTCCACACCGCAGGTGGTGGAGCTCGCGAACGGCGTCCTCTCCGCCGTACCAGAGAAGCTGGAGCTGCACGCCCAACGGCCGGAGGGACCCGCGCCGCGCTTCGAGGAGCACACCGACGAGACCGCCGAGGCCGATGCCGTCGCGAGCCGCTGCCGGGAGCTGATCCGGTCGGGCGTCGCGGCCGCCGAGATCGCGATCCTGTATCGCATCAACGCGCAGTCCGCCGGCTACGAGGCAGCCCTCACCAACGCGGGCGTGCCCTACGTCGTGCGCGGTGGCGAGCGCTTCTTCGAGCGGCCCGAGGTGCGCGAGGCCGTGCTCCTGCTCCGTGGGCAGGCCCGGGCCGGCGACGCCGACCTGCCCGAAGCGCTGCCGGACGCGGTCGCGAGCGTGCTTGCCGTGCGCGGCTGGACAGCCGAGCCGCCCGCCTCCTCCGGTGCGGTCCGGGAGCGCTGGGAGTCGCTGGCCGCGCTGCACCGGCTGGCGCTCGACCTGTCCGACATGACGCTGACCGAGTTCGTCGCCGAGCTCGACGAGCGGGCGACCGCTCAGCACGCCCCGGCCGCGGCCGGGGTGACGCTCGCCTCGCTGCACGCCGCCAAGGGCCTGGAGTGGGACGCCGTGTTCCTCGTCGGCCTGGTCGACGGGACGCTGCCGCTGGTCCACGCCGACACCACCGAGCAGGTCGAGGAGGAGCGCCGGCTGCTGTACGTCGGCGTGACCCGGGCGCGCGAGCACCTGTCCCTGTCCTGGGCGCTCGCGCGCGCGCCCGGCGGGCGGCAGACCCGCCGACCGTCGCGGTTCCTCGACGGGCTGGTGCGGGGCGTCGTGTCCAAGGCACCGCCGCCGCGGGCCCCACGCGCCGCACGGGGCAGCGCGCCGGTGACCTGCCGGATCTGCGCCGCCGTGCTCAACGCCGCCGTCGACAAGAAGCTCGGCCGGTGCGCCGGCTGCCCGTCCGACCGCGACGAGGCGCTGTTCGAGCAGCTGCGTGAGTGGCGGGCCGACCGGGCCAGGGGCCTCGGCCAGCCGGCGTACTGCGTCTTCACCGACGCGACCCTCGCGGCGATCGCCGAGCAGCTCCCCACCGACGTCGCGGGCCTCGTCTCGATCCCGGGCATCGGGCAGTCGAAGCTCGACAAGTTCGGCGACGAAGTGCTCGCTCTGGTGTCGTCTCGAGCGTGATCCGGCCGTCTGGCAGAAAAACTTCGAGAACGAAGCAATAAATGCGTTGCGCCGTGTCGCCGGCCTCTCGTAGCCTCCCTCGCACGACGTCAGCCGCCGGCTGAACCATGACCGAAGGAGGTGCCCCGTGAGCAACACCATCACCCTGACCAGCACGGGCGCCTCCGCCTGGGCTCCTTCGCGCATGCGCAGCAGCACGCACACGGCTGCTGCTTGCAAGGCGCCGAATGCCCAGCACCAGGGGACGGCTATGCCGTTCGCCGGCTACGCCGCGGTCCTCTCGGTCGCCGAGAAGGCTCTCCGCACGGATGACACCAAGGTTCCAGATCCTCTAGGTAGATGGCGCTGAACGACAGCGCAGCAGCCTCGAGGCCGCGGAACCCGACAAGGGATCCGCGGCCTCTTTGTTTGTCCGGTCCTCGCTTCCCCGGGTTTGTCGCACCTGACCGATACCCAGCACGGCAGCACCACCGCCCGCACCACCGCCCGCAGCGCCACAGCTGCACCGCAGCACCCAGCAGTACCGGCTCCTGGTGAGACCCACCGCCTGAGCCATGTCACGAGGAGGTGACAACCGGTGTCCATGACCCTCGCACTCGAGATCGACGAGACCACTCCGGTCGACCCGCTGACCATCGCGGACTTCGACGAGGCGGTGAAGCTCATCCCGTCAGGGACCGAGCTGCCGTGCCACCAGGTCAACCCCGACCTGTGGTTCGCCGAGTCCCCGGCGGACGTCGAGACCGCCAAGACGCTCTGCGCCCCCTGCCCGCTCAAGACCGCCTGCCTGGCCGGCGCGCTCGAGCGACGGGAGCCATGGGGCGTCTGGGGAGGCCAGCTGGTCCTCTCCGGCGTCGTCGTCCCCCGCAAGCGGCCACGTGGCCGCCCGCGCAAGGACGCTGCCCCCTTCCCGGGCGTCAGCGCGGAGTCGGCAGCGTGACCGCCTCCTTCACCCCACTCGTGAACTACCTCATCAGGAGACTCAAGATGTACACCGCACTCGCTGAACAGCTCATGCACGTCACCGCCCACGAGCGACAACTCCAGGCGGAGGCCGATGCCCGTGCCCGCCGCCTGCTCACCGTCCGCCGCTGGCAGCGCAAGGCCGAGAAGGCGAACCACCGCGTTCGTCTCGCTCGCCTCGCCGTCCGCTAGGACATCCCGCTCGCAGCAAGACCCTCGGAACAGCGAAGCCCCGGTCCCTCCTTCGGACCGGGGCTTCGCGCTGCTCTCAGGCCCTGCGGCGGACGGCCACACCGACCGTCAGGAGCAGCAGAGCAAGCACGGCTACCGCCGGTGCGCCGCCGGAGGAGGCCAGGTGCTCACCGCCGCCGGTGCCCTTGCCGGGTGTCGTCGGCGTCACCGGGGTCGCCGCGTCCACGACCTTGTCGAGGTCACCCGCCGTCGTCGTCCAGACGGAGCGGCCGTAGGTCGTGGCGACCAGCAGCGTGCTGTTCTGCGGGGCGACGGACACCTCGAAGCTGGGTACGGCGGGAAGGCCGCGGCCCAGCTGGTGGTAGCTGCCGCCGTTGGTCGTCTTGGAGACGAAGACCCCCAGGTCGGTGCTGACGATGAGCTTGCCCTCGTACGGCAGCACGTGGTTCGCCGGCAGGTCCGGCAGGTCGCCCGAGACGTCGGTGAACGACGCGCCGGCGTTGGTGGACTTGAAGACGTGCCCCACACCGACCTTGCTGAGGTCGTCGCCGAGGGAGCCCGGTGGGATCCAGCGCCGGCCGTAACCGCCGAGGGTGACGTAGACGGTCTTCGGGTCCTTCGGGTCGATGGTGACGCTGGTGACGTAGCGCTTGGGCAGGCCCTTGGCCGCGGCGATGTGCCAGCCGCCGACGTTCGTCGCGATGCCGCTGCCGAACGGCACCCCTCCGGTCACGATGTCGCAGTAGCCGCAGTAGCCGACGTAGATGTTGTCGCCGCGGACGTCGATGGCCGACTGCGCGTTGTTCGGGTTCCCGGCCCCCGTGCTGGCGCCCGCGTTGCCCGGCTGGGTCCGTGTGCCGAGGTCGTAGACCTTCTTCCACGTGCTGCTGGTCGTGCCCGGCCCGTGGGTCGTCTCGAAGATCTCGCGGCCGCCGATGACGAGGTGGTCCGCGTCGGTCGGGTCCATCTTGAACGGCGTCGCGAACAGCGCCCCGGTCATCGTCGGGTTGTTCGTCGTCCAGGTCTTGCCGCCGTCGCGGGTGACCCGGATCTGGCCGCCGGTGTACTCCTCCCACGCGATCCGGCTGTCGTCCGGGTCGACCGCCACGTAGAAGCCGTCGCCGCCGTACGTCTCGATGGTCTTGCCGGACTTCTCGATCTTCGCGGTGCCGTTGTCCTGCAGGCCCATCCAGACGGTGCCGTCCTTGGCCATCGCGGCGTCGTAGGGCAGCAGGTCGTCGAAGCCGACGTTGTTGCCGCGCTTCCACTGGGTGTTGCTGAACCGGCCGCCGCTGCCGACGGTCTGCGCGTAGGCGCCGCCGTCGTTGCCGACGACCAGGGTCACGCCCTCGCCCTTCGGGACGAACATTCCCGCGTGCTGGTCCGGGTGCGTCGTTGTCGTCGGTCCGGCCTGGGTGTCGACGCCGTTGGCCGGGCAGTACGGCGACCCGCCCGGGATGAGGGCGTTCGTGTTGAGGCCGAGGCAGCTGGTGCCGCCGAAGTAACGGCCGATGACCTGGAACTGGGTCGTGCCCTGAGGGGCATCGGCGGGCGGGTCCACCGGGCTGCCGACCGGGGAGATGACCAACGGGCTGATGTTGGTCCAGACCTCCTCCAGGCCGAAGGCGATCCGGGCCGGGGCGCCTGAGACGTCCGACCCGCTGGTCGGGTCGACCTGGATCCAGCTGTTGTACCAGGACTGCACGCCTGGGGCGTACGAGACGGAGTTGGCGCCCACGAGCGCCGTGCCGCTGCCGGGGGCGGACAGCTGCACGGAGTCGGCGAGCTTCGTCCAGTTCCTGCCGAAGTCGGGTGAGGCGTAGATCCCGTTGAGGACGGTGTTGCCGGGCACGTTGCTGGCGAGCGCGTCCGGCTCGGGCACACCACCGTCAGCGGTGCGGGCCTTGTTGAACTTGTCGGCGTCCTGCACGACCGCGAAGACGTAGTCGTGGTTCTGGTCAGGGCCGTTCGCGATGCCGAGGCTGGTGCGACCGATGCGGGCCTGGCCGGGGAAGCCGTCGGGGGCGCCGAGGTAGCTGAACGAGCCCTTCGCGCCGGTGTCGCTGGTGTAGATGCCGTTGCGCGGCGACTGCGGGCTGCCCTGGGCGTTCAGCTTGGTCCCGGCACGCCAGCCCACGACGGCCAGCACCTTGCCGCCGCCCCCGCTCGCGTCCGCCGCACGGACGACCACGTCGGTGACGATGTTGGCGAAGAAGCAGGTGCGCTTGGCGACGTCGGTGCAGGTGGTCGGCAGGACGACGTTGACGAAGCTGCGGCCGGCGTCGACCGAGCGGTAGAGGCCCTTGCCGGTGGCGAGGTAGATCCGCGAGGGGTTGGACGGGTCCACGGCGGCGCTGAAGGAGATCGTGCCGTCCGGCACGCCCGTGCTCTTCGTCCAGGTCGTGCCGGCGTCGTTGGTCCAGTAGGCGCCGAGTCCGGAGAACGACGACCCGCCGAAGGCCGGGTCGCCGGTGCCCACGAGCAGGGTGCCGCCGCCGGCGTTGGTCCAGGCGAGGGCGCCGGTGATCTGGGTCGGCAGGTTGTCGCCGATGGAGTGCCAGCTGGCGCCCTCGTCGAGGGTCTCGTAGACGCCGCCGTTGGCGACCGCGGCGAACCAGCGCTGGCTGCCCGGGCTGACGAAGGCGAGGTCCTCGATGCGGCCGGACAGGTCGGCCAGGCCCAAGCCGTTGACGCTGCCGTAGCCGGGCTGGTCGGCGAGCAGCGGCGTCTTCTGGTACTGCGACCACGTCGAGGTCGGGCTCGCGATCCCGCTCGCCTTCAGCGCGGCCGCCTGCCGGGCCCCCGCGGGGTAGGCCACGCTGCTCACGTCGCCCAGCGGGCCGGACCGCTGCCGCATGGTGATGCTGGCGTTGGCCTTCGACAGCTCCGCGAAGGACTCGATGCCCTTGGCCTGCTGGCATGACCCGGTCTTGCCGTCGGCGAAGTCCTGCAGCGTGGTGTCGCCGCGGAAGCTGCCCGCCGGGCACTCGCTCGAGGCGGCGCTCGTGCTGCCGGACGGTGCGAGTGCCAGGACGAACGCGCCGATGCTCGACGCAGCGGCAAGAGCGAGCAGGGGCCTGCGCGACATGGGGTCTCCACGGTGGGCTGGGTTTGACAGGTTTTGAGCATTATGTGTCAGGAACCTGTACGAAGGTGGCCGCAGCCTAGGCTCCCGGCTGTGCCGTTGCCCACTCGCTCCTTCGAGCCCTGGACCTCACACGGGCACGGTGCGGACCTTCGGGACCGAGCCCTCGCGGTCCTCCTCGACCCGGCGCTGGCCCATGTCGTCGACCTGGTCGCGTGGCCCGAGTCCGACGGGGTGCACGTCGCCGACTCCCAGGGCCATGTCGTCCTCGGCGGCCGCCTGGTGAACGGACGCGACCCGGTTGCCGACCAGGACCCGCTCTCCGACACGTCCTACCCGTTCGCCCGCGAGCGCCTCGAGTCGCTGTTCTCCGACACCCGCGCTCCGGACCTCGCCGTCGTGCACACCGGGACGCACCACTGGCCCGAGCGCGGTGGGCACCTGGGGGAGCACGGCTCCCTGAACGCCATCCAGTCGCGCGCCCCGCTCGTCCTGAGCGGCGCCGGCGTCGCGGCGCGCGGCGTCCTCGACCGGGCGGTCCGCACGGTCGACGTCGGCGCGACGCTGACGGCCCTTGCCGGAGGCTCGTACGACGGGATGGACGGCCACCCGGTCGACCTGGCCGTTCCCACCGGCGGCCGTGTCGTCGGTCTGCTCTGGGACGGGGCGCCGTGCGGCGACCTGCTGCACCTGACAGCCACCGGCGAGCTCCCCAACGTCGCGCGGCTCCTCGAGCGGGGATGCGCCCTGCGTGGCGGCGCGGTCGCCGAGTTCCCCTCGGTCACCCTCGTGAACCACACCTGCGCTCTCACCGGCGTCGGCCCTGGCAAGCACGGCATCGTCAACAACGCCTACTTCGACCGCGAGCTCGGCGCGCAGGTCGTGCCCAACTCCAACGCCACCTGGCACCGCTCGATGGACTGGCTGCGGCCCGGGGTCACCACGGTCTTCCAGCGGGTGCCCGGCCGCACGGCCTGCGTCAACGACCCGGTGGACGTCGGCGCCGACTACTCCACCTTCGACCTGATCCGCAACGGCGGTGGTGCCTCCGCGATGCTGTCCACGCTGCCCGACCCGGCTGCGGATCCCTTGGCCAGCAAGGACTTCCTGAGCGACGCCGACTACGCATGGGGCTCCCAGGTCGACGGCGCCGGGCTGACCCAGGTGCTCGACCTGTGGTCCGCCTCCGACCCGCCGTCGCTGATGTGGTGGAACACCACCCTGACCGACAGCGCCCACCACGCCGGCGGCCCCTGCTCGCCCATCGCGCGCGCCGGCCTTCGTGACGCCGATGCGCGCCTCGGTGCCTGGCTCGACCTGCTCGAGGAGCGCGGTCTGCTCGATACGACGACGATCCTCCTCACCGCCGACCACGGCATGGAGCAGGCCGACCCGTCCTGCACCGGCGACTGGGACGTGGCCCTCACCGAGGCAGGCATCCCCTTTCGCGACGAGGCCTACGGCTTCATCT
>JAOPVZ010000019.1 GCA_025965935.1 Frankiales bacterium
GCGACGACCTCGGCGAGCTGCGCGGCCGTCTCCGCGACCGGTGGGACGCCGTCACGGGGCACCAGCAGAGGGGTGACCTCTGCTGCCACCTCCGCCTCAGGAGCCTGTTCCGTCACGCGGGCCAGACTACGTGCGCTCTCAGTAAAGCCGGCGTAACGCGCGGAAGAGGGGCACACCGGTCGGGTTCGGCGCGTAGGTCGAGGTGCTGGACGTCAGCGTGAACGTCCCGCTGCTGGAGCCGTCGAACGCGAACGCCAGCCAGCCCCAGGCCGGCTGCTGGCTCTCGAGGAAGCTGAGGGTCTCGCGGTAGTAGCCCGACCCGTCGACGTCGCGGAAGCCGGCCTTCGTCGGCCACCCGAGCTCTGTGACCCAGATCGGCGCCCGCTTGGACAGCGGGACCCAGCGCTTGAGCAGGTCGAGGTTGGCGTGCGCGTAGCCGGCGGTCTGGCACGCGCCCGGGCCGGGACAGGTGTACGGGTGCAGGGCGTAGACCGGGTGGCCGGTGAGGAGCCTGGCCGGTGGCGCGGTGCTCCAGTCGTAGCCGTCGACGACCACCAGGTGACCCGGGGCGGTTCGCGTGACGAGGTCGTAGAGCTCCTGCATGCCCACGGCCTTGTACCGCGGCTGGGTGGCCTTGCAGAGCAGCCGCTTGGCCGGCGACAGCGCCGGGTCGCAGTCCTGCATGGTCGCTCTCGCCGTACCGCTCCGCCAGACGTCCTCCGTGACCCAGTGCGGCTCGTTGTAGAGCTCGAAGGCGACCCGCGGGTTGGGCGCGTAGTGCTTGGCGACGCTGCTCCAGAACTGCTGGGCCACCGGGGCGTCGGGCATCGCGTGCCGCTCGACGGAGGTGCATCCCGCCGTACTGGTGTGCAGGTCGAGGAGGGCGACCATGCCCCGGGAGGTGATCGAGCGGACCTCGGCGTCGATCCTCTGGTGGTACGTCGACGGGTAGTCCGCCAGTGCTTCGCAGGCCCCGGTCCACTGCGCCTCGCCCAGGAGCACCCGGACGGCGCGGGCGTGCCAGGAGCCGGCCTGGTCGCTGCCGATCCAGCCGATCTCGGCGTCGGTGACCGGGACGCCGGAGGACCCGCCACCGCCCTCGGTGCCGGCGCGGTTCACGCCGCGCAGGACGGTCGTGCGGCCGGCGCTGTCGACGATCCGGTTGCCGGAGACGTGCAGGCCCGGTGCGACCGCCGCGGGGGCAGGCTGGCTGAGGACGGCGGCGGCGGCCGCTGCGATGGCAGCGAGCAGCGCGCGTCGTGGCAGGCGCACGGGAACCCCGGTAGGAGTGGCGATCGTGTGGTCGGGCGAACCCTACCGATTCAGGCCTTTCGGACCTAGCGGATGACACCCGCGCGCATCGCCAGCGCAACCATCTCGGCGCGGTCGCCGGTGCCCAGCTTGCGGGCGATCCGGGCGAGGTGCGACTTGACGGTCAGCGCCGACAGGCCGAGCTCGTCGCCGATCTGCTTGTTGGACTGGCCGTCGGCGACCAGGCGGAGCACCTCGACCTCGCGGCCGGAGAGCTCGGAGACGCCGGTGTCGACCGGGCCGCCACGCAGGCCAGCGGCCAGCAGGGAGGCGACCGACGGGTCGGCGTAGACGCCGCCGTCGAGGACCCGGCGCACGCCGTCGGCGACGACGACGGGAGAGGCGGACTTCAGCAGGTAGCCCTGGGCACCGGCCACGAAGGCGGCGCGGACGCTGTAGGGGTCGTCGGCGGCGGAGAGCACGACCAGGCGCTGCCAACCGGCGCTCCGCAGGTCAGCGAGCAGGTCGAGGCCGGAGCCGTCCGGCAGCCCGAGGTCGAGCACGCACAGCTCGCGCGGGCCGGACAGGTTGGCACGGGCACGTGCCTCACCGATCGTGGCGGCCTCGACGACCTCGCGGGCGCCCATCATCTTGAGACGGTTGACCATCGACTCGCGGACGAGCGGGTGGTCGTCGACCACCATGGCGGAAAAGCCGGGGTGCTCCCCGGCCTGCGCCGGAATGCTGTCCAGTGCGCCTTCGAGACCGGCAGCCACCGCGTCCTCCACCCCTGCTGAGCAGGGTCGTTCCCTGCGTCGTACTCCCTCTTTCGGCTGCCGGACGCCACTCCTGTAGCCGCAAGTTGCTCCAACTGGCCCACTGCACGCTGTTAGCCCGTTCGGCTGACAAGCCCTTTGGGGGCTGCAGTCGGCACCCGTGGCTGCCGAGAGAGTGATCAACACAGCCAGTAGGAGGACCTCGTGACCCGTAGCGCCGCCGTACGCCGTGCCTCCTCCGGCGCGATCGTGGGGGCGATTCTGGGTGCGACCTGCTTGGCCGCCATGCCGGTCGGACCCGAGCTGCAGGCCGTCGTGTCCTTCGACGGTGCGCCTCGTGACGTCGCTGGGGTCAGTGTCGTCGGCCGGCTCCGGGCGCTGGACATGGCCGTGGTGCGTGGCACGCAGGACGCCCTCGCGCGGCTCGCCAGCACGCCCGGTGTGCGCGGGCTCGACCTCGACAACGCCGTCCAGCTCGACAGCCGCGGCGGCGACAGCAACGGCGCCGTTCTGGCCTCGCAGGGGCTCGGCGGCAGCGCAGGGCGTCAGGGCGCCGGCTCCGGCGTGCGGATCGCCCTTGTGGACACCGGCGTCAGCGACACCCCGGCGCTCGACCGCGCCTCGGGCCGGCTCGTCGACGCCGTCGACGCCTCGCAGCCCGGGCAGCTGCGGACCGGCGGCAGCTACCCGGACAGCTACGGCCACGGCACCTTCATGGCCTCGGTCCTCGCTGGCGGCGCGGTGCCCGGCACCGGCGGCAAGGCGCTCGGCGTCGCCCCCGGCGCGACCATCCTCGACGTGCGGGTCGCCAACAGCGACGGCAGCACGTCGCTGTCCCGCGTCCTCGGCGGCCTCGAGTGGGTTGCCGAGCACTCCGATGACGTCGACATCGCGAACCTGTCCCTGTCCCACGACCGGCCGCAGAAGGCGTACGGCGCCGACCCGCTCACCGACGCCGTCGAGAAGGTCCGCAACGCCGGGGTCACCGTCGTCGTCGCCTCCGGCAACACGAAGGGTCAGGTCGGCGACCCCGGGTTCGACCCGCGCGTGCTGACCGTCGGTGCCGCCGACCTCGGCACCGGCAAGGTGGCCCCGTTCAGCGGCTCGGCCGTCGTCGACGGCTACGCCAAGCCGGACGTCGTGGCGAGCGGCGTCGACGTCCTCGGGCTGCTGCCGAAGGGCTCGGTCATCGAGAAGGACCGCTCCACCAAGCACCTCGCGAACGGCCTGTTCCGCGGATCCGGCACCAGCCAGGCGACTGCGGTGACCTCCGGCCTCGCCGCCATCTTCCTGGCCGCCAACCCGACGGCGAACCCGCTGCAGGTCAAGTCCTCGCTGCGCTGCGCTGCCGGTGACCTGCACGGCAAGCACGACGGTGCTGGGCTGGTCCAGACCACCACGACGCTCTGCGCCGGCACCGACGGGCAGGCCCTCGACGGCAGCGGTGACGCCTCCGGCGAGGCGGACTTCGACGCCAGCAGCTGGTCTGCGAGCAGCTGGTCCGCCAGCTCGTGGTCGGCGAGCTCGTGGTCGGCGTCGTCCTGGTCAGCCTCCTCGTGGTCGGCGAGCGACTGGGGCGCCGGCTCGTGACCCCCACGCGGGTCGTCAGCACGGTGGCGGCGCTGACCGCTGCCGTCGGTGCGCTCGCGACCTGCTTCGACGTCTTCGCGAGCCCGGCCTGGTGGGCGGTGCCGCTGCTGGCGCTGGCCGTTGCCGGCTCGGAGATGGCCGTCGTCAACCTGCAGTTCGGCCGGCAGTCCTGGAGCTTCTCCCTCACCGAGAGCGCGTTGGGCGCGGCGTTCGTCGTGGGCACCGGCAGCTGGACCACTGCCGGCGTGCTGCTCGGCGTCCTGATCGCCCAGACCGTGCTGCGTCGTCCCACGCTGAAGAAGTTCTTCAACCTCTCCATCTTCGGCACCGGGGCGGCGATCGGCTCGCTGGCCGCCGGCGCCTGCGGTGGCGGCATCGTCGGGGCGATCGCAGGCCTCGGTGCCTTCTTCCTCGTCAACAACACGCTGGTCGGCCTGGCCATCTCGGTGACGAGCCAGCGGCCGTTGCTGCCCATGCTGGTCTCGTCTGCGCCGCTGTCGCTGGTGCACACCGCCGGCAACAGCTCGATCGGCCTGCTGGCGGCGTACCTCGCGATGACCGCGCCGGTCGGGCTGTTCGGTCTGATCGTCCCGCTCGCGCTGCTGTGGACTTCCTACGACCAGCAGACCCGGCGCTCGCAGGAGGCGCGGCTGTTCGCTGAGCTGGCCGCCGGCCAGGAGCGCGCCACCGGCCGCAGCTCCGACTCCTCCGCTCGCGTCGTCGTCACGGCGGCCGCCCGGCTGTTCGGGGGCGCCGACGTCGAGATGGTGCTGCTCGCGGCCGACGGTCCGGTCCGCTACGCCGGCGACGAGAGTGGCACCCCTCAGCGGTTGCGCGTCGAGTCCGAGGTCTTCGACGAGCCGTGGGTCATGCGCGCGCTCGGCGCCAAGGGCGTCAGCGTCGGCGTGGAAGACGGCCGGCCCTGGTGCTCCGGCGTCCTGGCCGGCCCCGGCGGCCCGCAGGCCGTGCTCGTCATCCGGCGAGGCGTCGGCTCCCCGCCGTTCGGCCGCGCGGACGTCCGGCTCGCAGCGGTCCTCGTCGGCCAGGCACAGGGCTGGTTGTCGGTCGCCGACCTGCAGCAGCAGGCGCGCACGGCCAGCGAGCAGGTCGAGATGGCCGGTTCCGCCGCCCGCGGGATCGCCGACCTCGGCGCGGCCACCGCGCCCGCCCTCACCGTGCTTCGCGAGTCGGCCGACCGGCTGGTGCGGCTGGCCATGCCCGCGCGGCTCGCCGACGGCTCCGTCGACGACATCGTCGAGGAGCTGCACCTCGTCGAGCGCGCCGTCGCGTCGCTGCTCGGCGCCATCGCGCTCGCCGCGGACCCCGATCTCGTCGGTGTGGGCGACCTGGACTCCCCCGCACCTGCCAGCCGACCCGCCACGGACTGGACGACGACAGGCATCCTGCGGTGAGCCGCCGTGGCGGGCTGCCGCTCGCCGTGTGGGCCGCGCTCCTCGGTGGGGGCGCGGTTCTGACCGTGTGCGGAGTCGTCGCCGCGGTCCTGCGCGCCGACGGTGCGCTGACGTCTTCCACACTGCAGGCGCTCGGCGCCGGCGCCTGCGCCGGCCTGCTCGTCGTGCTCTGCTCCGTCGTCGCCGCCATTCAGCTCGCCGGAGCGCTCCGGTCGCTGCACGAGGACGCGGCCCGTCGGCTCGCCCAGCCCGGGCTGCCGGTGGCGAGCACCCGGCTCGTCACCCGGTCCTCGGTCGAGGTCGGTGAGCTGGCCCGCACCCTGGACGCCCTGCACCTGCGGGTCCGGGTCGCCGACGAGCTGGGGGAGCGGCACCGCCGCGAAGCCGAGACCGCCGGCGCCGGCGTCTTCGAGCTGCTGTCCGGCCTGGTCGCCGCGGAGGAGGGCGCCCGCGGGCAGCTCGCCGCGGAGCTGCACGACACCGTCGCGCAGTCGCTGATGATCGCGCGCTCGATGCTCGCCGGTGACGCCGACATCAGCAAGGTCGCCGACTACGTCGAGGACGCCGAGGAGCAGGTCCGCGCCGTCATGGCCCGCACCCGGCCGCCCGCCCTGCGCGACGGCGACCTCGCCTCGGCCGTCGGTGGCCTGCGCCTGGACATGAGCTCCCGCTACGGCCTCAACGTGAAGGTCGAGTGGCCGGAGTCGCCGTACCCGCTACCGCTGGCTTCGGCCGTCACGGTTTACCGGTTCTTCCAGGAGGCATTGCTCAACGTCGTGAAGCACGCCGACGTCGACGACGCGGTCGTGTCGCTGCAGGTGCTGCAAGACGCGGTCATCGCCAAGGTCCGCGACGAGGGGCCTGGCTTCGACCCGGCCGCCGTCCGTCCCGACCGCGGCCGGCACGTCGGGCTCGGCCTGCTCCGCGAGCGCGCCCGGTTGTCCGGCGGAGCGCTCGAGGTCGTCTCGCACCGCGGCGAGGGGACGACGCTGACGCTGCGGCTCCCGCGGCCGTCCTCCGCGGTGATGCCGCCGGCTGAGGTGCTGCAGGCGCTGCCGACCCAACCCACCGATGCGCCGCCGCTGCGCCGGATGAGCGACCGCGCAGGCCGCTGACCATCCGCACGAGCGGCTGAGCCTCCCTGCCCCGCCGCCGCCCCGCCCCCGCGGTGATCAACAGGCGATGACGCGTGTCGGCCTTGCGATGGCCTGTTGATCACCGCCCGGGGGCGGCGCGGCGGCGGCGGGGCGGGGCGCCCGTCAGCGCAGGCGGGTGATGCCGACCGGCGGGAGACCGGCGGTCATGCAGAGCAGGTCGCACCAGGCCATCAGGTGCACGCCCAGGTCGAGCGAGCCGTCGGCCTCGTGCACCGGGCTCCACGAGG
>JAOPVZ010000043.1 GCA_025965935.1 Frankiales bacterium
GGTCGGGCGGGCAGTCGAGCAGGCCCTTCTCACCGGCCTCCGGGACGGCGTCGATCACGACCAGGTCGCGCAGCCGCTCCAAGACGTCGGCGGCGAAGCGCCGGGGGTCGTGGCCGTTCTCCATGACACGGTCGACGGTCGCGAAGACGCTCGCGCCGTCGCGGGCAGCGAAGGCGTCGATCACGTCGTCGAGCAGCGTGTCGGGGGTGACTCCGAGGAGCTGCGCCGCCGCGTCCCGGGTGACGCCCTCGGGGCCTGCCGACGCGAGCACCTGATCCAGGATCGACAGCCCGTCCCGGGCCGATCCGGCGGCCGCGCGGACGACGAGCGGCAGGACCGTCGGGTCGACCGCGATGCCCTCGGACTCCACGACGGACGTCAGCAGGTCGGTGAGCTCACGCCGCGGCATCAGCCGGAACGGGTAGTGGTGCGTGCGCGAGCGGATCGTCGCGAGGACCTTCTCCGGCTCGGTCGTCGCGAACACGAACCGCAGGAACTCCGGCGGCTCCTCGACCAGCTTGAGGAGGGCGTTGAAGCCCTCCCGCGAAACCATGTGCGCCTCGTCGATGATGTAGATCTTGTACGGGCTGGCGACCGGGGCGTAGAAGGCGCGCTCCCGCAGGTCGCGGGCATCGTCGACCCCACCGTGCGAGGCCGCGTCGATCTCGACCACGTCGAGCGATCCCGGGCCGTTGGGCGCCAGCGCGACGCAGCTGTCGCAGACGCCGCAGGGGTCCGGCGTCGGGCCCTTCTCGCAGTTCAGCGACCGGGCGAGGATGCGGGCGCTGGAGGTCTTGCCGCATCCGCGCGGACCGGAGAAAAGGTAGGCGTGGTGGACCTTGCCGTTGCGCAGCGCCTGCTGCAGCGGACCGGTGACGTGGTCCTGGCCCTTCACCTCGGCGAACGTGCCCGGGCGGTACTTGCGGTACAGAGCCAGGCTCACGTGATCCTCCTGGAAACTCCGTCGACAAGACTGAGAAGACTGAGGACCCCCCGCGCACCCGCTCAGAGCCCGCCTGCCCTTGCTGCCTTCCGGCCCTGGGGGAGTTCAGCGAGATGGGCGCCGCACGAGGGGTCTGCGGTCACTCTAGTGCGACCACCGACGCACACCCGGTGGCCCTGTAGATTGTCCGGCGGAGGATTCGCCTAGTTGGCCTATGGCGCACGCTTGGAAAGCGTGTTGGGGGCAACCCCTCGCGAGTTCGAATCTCGCATCCTCCGCCAGCGAGCAGCAGCGGGCTCCGCACCCTGGTCCAGGGAGCGGGCCCGTTGCTCTCTGTCCGGGGCGTGCCACGCTGCCCCCATGACGTTCGAGCCCGGCCAGGTGATCACGGTCTTCCGCTCCCGGCTGCGGCCGGGCAACCAGCAGGAGTACGGCGGGACGGCGGCCCGCATGGACGAGCTCGCGCGCTCGATGCCCGGCTACGTCGAGCACAAGGCGTTCACCGCTGACGACGGTGAGCGGGTGACGGTGGTGACGTTCCAGGACCGCTCCAGCCACGACGCCTGGCGCACCCACCTGGAGCACCGGGCCGCGCAGCGGCGCGGCCGGGACGCCTTCTACGAGACCTACTCGCTCCAGGTGGCCGACGTGAGGAGTGTCTCCTCAGGCCCCTGACCGGCGGGTTGTGTGGCGGTGGCGGTGGGATTTGAACCCACGGACGGCTTGCACCGTCACACGCTTTCGAGGCGTGCTCCTTCGGCCGCTCGGACACGCCACCGGCGGAGACTCTAGCGGTTCCGAACCAGTGACTCCCGGCACAGTTGCATGTGCAATAAATGAACGTTCAACATCGTTGACGCCTGCAGGACCCCCACCTCAGGAGCCACCATGACGACCATCGACGCCCGTCCCCTCGCCCTCGACGACAACGCTGCGGACCTGCTGTTCCGCGACGCCCGCACGGCCAACAGCTTCAGCGACGAGCCCGTCACCGACGAGCAGCTGCAGAGCATCTACGAGCTGACCAAGTTCGGGCCGACCCTGATGAACGCGCAGCCGCTGCGGGTGGTGGCGGTCCGCTCAGGCGATGCGAAGAACCGCCTGCTCCCGCACATGGCGGAGGGCAACCGCGCCAAGACGGGGAGCGCCCCGGTCACCCTCGTGCTGGGCTACGACGTCGACTTCCACGAGCAGCTCGACAAGACGTTCCCGCACGTCCCCGGAGCCAAGGACCGCTTCCCCGACGAGGGCGTCCGGCACGGCATCGGCCGCGACAACGCCTTCCTGCAGATCGGCTACCTCATCCTGGCGATCCGCGCCGCCGGCCTCGCCGCAGGGCCGATGGGTGGCTTCGACCGCGAGGGCGTGGACACGGAGTTCTTCCCGGACGGCCGCACGAAGTCGGTCCTCGTCGTCAACATCGGCAATCCCGGAGACAACCCGTGGCTCGACCGGCTCCCCCGGCTGACGTACGACGACGTCGTGACCGAGCTCTGACGCACTCCCTGATCGGAGTCAGGGAAGTCGGTGTGTCTCGAAGAACTCCTTCAGCAGCGCACCGCTGTCGTCGGCGAGGACGCCCGACAGCACCTCCGGACGGTGGTTGAGCCGCCGGTCTCGCAGCACGTCCCAGAGCGAGCCGGCGGCTCCTGCCTTCTCGTCGACGGCGCCGTAGACGACCCTGGCCACCCGCGACAGCACGATCGCTCCGGCGCACATGGTGCAGGGCTCCAGGGTGACGACGAGCGTGCAGCCGTCGAGGCGCCAGCTGCCCAAGCTCCGGGCGGCGGCGCGTAGCGCGAGCACCTCGGCGTGCGCCGTCGGGTCACCGGTCGCCTCGCGCTCGTTGTGCGCCCGGGCCAGGACAGTCCCGTCTGCGCCGAGGACGACGGCACCGACCGGCACGTCGTCGTGGGTCCTCGCGGCTGCGGCCTCCTCGAGGGCGAGCCGCATGCTTTCGTCGTACGGCGTCGTCACCCGTCGCGCAGTGAGTCGAGGACCTCGAGGAAGCCGGCTCGCTCGGCGATCCCGGTGAGCACGTCGGCCGGGAGCAGGCCCTCCTCGGCGCAGAGCTCGAGCAGGACGTGGGACGAGGTGCCGAGATCGGCGAGCAGAGCCGGGTCACCGACCGGTTCGGCGACGGGTCGGGTGCCCTCGTCCTCGTCGTCCTCGGCCTCGTCGTCGTCGGGCTCGCCCTCTTCCCAGAGCATCGCCGCGACGTCACTCGCTTGCACGGCCCGGCAGTCGGAGAGGAACACCCTCGGCTCGTCGAGGGCGCCGCCGTCGACCCGCACGACCCCGACGTACTCGTCGTCCTCCTCGAGCAGCATGAGAGCCGGCCCTCCGGCCTGCCCGTTCTCCTCGACGAGGTCACGCAGCTCCTCCGCCAGCGACTCCAGGTCCGTCACCTCGCGCAGGTCGAGCTCTCGGCCGGTCCAGCCGGCATGGGTCTTCGCGAGGGCAGCAGCGAAGTAGGTCACGGGCGGGGTCCTCTGGTCCTAGACGAGTGCGTCGACTACCCGCTCGAAGGCGTCGGCGAACCCGAGCCGCCGAGCGAGTGTGGACAGCATCTCGTCGGCGTACGCGTCGACGTCGGACAGGATGGCACCCAGCTCCATCGCGTCGAGGCCGAGGTCGTCGAAGACGTCGAGGTCCCCCGCCGGGAGCACCTCGTCGAGGTCGTCCTCCTCCGGGATGTCCAGCTCGAGCCGGTCCATCACCTGCGCCGCGAGCTCCCACTCGCTGCTCGCCGTCACATCGCTGAGCAGGAAGCGCAGCTGCCCGCCCTGGTTGCGGACCACGATGAAGAAGTCGTCCGCGACGTCGACCAGGGCGAAGCTGCCCGGCAGCTGGCCCCGCACCGCCTGCTCCACGTCCGCGAGGTCACCGGAGACGCCCGGCGGCAGCTGCCCCACCTGCCAGCCACCGCCGTCGCTGAACACGACGACGGCCCAGGTCTCCTCGCTGCTCTCAGCCACGCCGCGACGATCTCAGGTGCAGAGCCGGGTGGGAAGGGGTAGGCGGGGGGTGACTCGATTCCCAGGAGGCCCCCGACATGTCCGAGCGCCACACCCTCGCCCACTTCCTGCACGACGCAGGGCTCGCAGCCTGGTTCGGCGGTTCGCTCATGGGCGCCGTCGGTCTCAACGGTGCCGCTGCCCAGGTCGACGACCCGGGCCAGCGAGCCAGGACCGCCTCTGCGGGCTGGGCCCGCTGGACGCCCTTCAACGCTGCCGCCATCGGCGCCCACCTCCTCGGTGGGGCGCTGCTGCTCAAGGACAACAAGGGGCGGGTGAAGAAGCAGAAGGGCGTCCTCGCCAACACCAACACGAAGCTGTTCCTCACCGCCGGCGCTCTGGGGGCAACGGCCTACTCGCGGTACCTGGGTCAGAAGGTCATCGCCGCCGGGGCTGTGCCGGTCGAGGGCGCGACCGAGCCCAACGCGCTGACTCCGCCGGAGGTCGCGAAGGCCCAGAAGCAGCTGAAGGCCCTGCAGTGGGCCATCCCCGGGCTGACCGGCGCGGTGCTCGCCTCGTC
>JAOPVZ010000056.1 GCA_025965935.1 Frankiales bacterium
AAGGCCACGTCGTCACCGACGACGATCTCCTCGACGGAGATGATGGTCGAGCCGACGTTGACGAAGCAGCGGTCGCCGAAGCGCATCCGGCCCCACCCGCTGATCAGCGTCGGGCGCGGCCCCGACCACACCTTGAAGTCGTCGCCGACCTCGAGGTCGGAGGCGTCGATGATGGGCTTGCCGAACACCACCGGGTGCCGGCCGCGGCTCTTGATCTTGCGCAAGGTCCAGATCCCACGGAGCTGCTGCTTGTACACCGCGCGGTACCACTGGAGCTCGACCCGCCTGCGCCGCCACCCCGTCAGCTCCTCTGCCACGGCGGAAACCCTAGCCTCGTGGACGTGGACGCACCCATCTGCTCTGCCAAGGGCTGCCGCAAGCCCGCGACACACGTGGTGCTGTGGAACAACCCCAAGCTCCACACGCCCGACCGCGAGAAGCCGTGGCACGCCTGCGACGAGCACGTGACGTCCCTGTCGGAGTACCTGCAGGTGCGGGGCTTCCTGCTGCGCGTAGAACCGCTGTGACCGATGGCTGGTCCCTCCGACTGCCCGGGACGGGCGAGGGACCACGGGTCGCCGTCAAGGACCTCTTCGACATGGCAGGGATACCGACCACCGCCGGATCGGCTGCCCTGCAACGCATCCCGACGACGACAGCGCCGATCCTCGAGGGCCTCAACGTGGTGGGCCGCACCCAGATGCACGAGCTCGCCTACGGCATCACCGGCGTGAACGCGTGGCAGGGCACACCGACCAACCCGCTGGACGCCCGCCTCGTCCCCGGCGGCTCGTCCTCGGGCGCTGCGGTCGTCGTGGCCAACGGCGAGGCCGACGTCGCCCTCGGCACCGACACCGGCGGCTCGGTCCGCATCCCAGCCGCGTGCTGCGGGGTCTTCGGCCTCAAGACCGCGCACGGGCGGGTGTCGGTCGAGGGCACCTGGCCACTGGCACCTTCGTTCGACACGATCGGACCGCTCGCGCGCGACCTCGACGGCCTGGTCACCGGCATGCGGCTGCTCGAGCCGGGCTTCTCCCCCGGCACCGCCGGCAGGATCGCCCGCTTCCGGCCACCGGCCGCGGCCGGTGTCGACGCGGCGCTCGACCGGGTCCTCGGCAGCCGCCCGGAGATCGAGCTGCCGGGCTGGGACGCTGCCGACGCGGCCTGCGCCGTCCTGCTCAATGTCGAGGGCTTCCGGTCGAGCGGCCAGCTGCTGGCCACCGGCCTCGTCGGCGAGGACGTCGCGGGCCGGCTGACCGCCGGAGCGTTGCGGACCCCCGAGGAGCTGCGGCGCGCTCTCGCCGTACAAGCCTCCTGGCAGGCAGAGCTCGGAGCTGCCCTGGAGCTGTACGACGTGATCGCCCTGCCCGTCCTGCGGGACGCGCCTCCTTCGCTCGACGAGTCGGTCCGGATGTACGACCTGAGGCTGACGCTTCCCGTGAACCTGGCCGGCGTCCCGGCCCTGGCGATGCCAGTCAGCCGGCGCGACGGGCCACCGGCGTCGCTGCAGCTGGTGGGTCGCAGCGAAGAGGTCCTGCTGGCGACGGCCCTCGAGCTGGCCTGACCTCGCGGGTGCTCGTGCCCGCGAAGTCGGAAACCCCGACACGCCACTGCCTGGTCAGGTCTCCGACTTCGCGGTCGTCGGCGCAGGCAGGGCGCTGGCGCTGCGCCCGCGGGCGTCCTCCAGAGCAGCGCGCGTCTCGTCGGCCAGCAGCCGCACGAGCTCGGCCGCCGGCACGGCGCGGGCCAGGGCGTGCGCCTGGCCGGCCCAGAGGTTGAAGCGGTCCGCGTCGCCGGCAGCCCGCGCCTCTGCGCGGAGCCGCGCGGTCAGGTAGTGGAGCTCCGGGTAGCCGATCGGTGCGTCCCGGTGGGCCCGCATCCAGGCGTTGTCGATACCGCGCGCCAACCGCCCGGTGAACGCCCGGGTCAGCCCAGTGGGCCGCTCCGTGGCGATGGCCTCCCGGTGCGCCGGCACGGTCGCCGCCTCGGGGCAGAGCAGGAACGCCGTCCCCAGCATCGCCGCCGAGGCGCCGGCGGCAAGCACCGCAGCGATCCCGGCACCGTCCGCAATGCCGCCGGTGGCGATCAGGGGTACGTCGACGGCCGCGCGCACCAGCGCCAGCAGCGCCAGCGTCCCGATGTCGTCCCGGCCCTCGCGGTCGACCCACGCGCCACGGTGGCCGCCGGCCTCGAAGCCCTGGACAACGAGGGCATCCGCTCCAGCAGCGGCCGCGGCGCGGGCTTCCTCGACACCCGTCACCGTGACCCAGACCTGGGAGGGCAGCGACGGCAGTGGATCCGGCAGGCCGAACGTGAAAGACACCACCGCAGGCGGGTCCTCGGCAAGCAGCGCCAGCTTCGCGTCGTACTCGTCGTCGGACCACCGTGCCGTGGCGGGATCAAGACCGGCGGAGCGAGCGAATTCCGTGACGTCAGCGGGGTCACTGCGATGGGCGAAGACGTTGACCCCGAACGGTTCCGCGGTCAGGCGCCTCGTCTCGGCGAGGTCCTCGACGAGCTGCTCGACCGTCCGGTAGCCGGCGGCGAGAAAGCCCAGCCCGCCGGCGTCGGACACCGCCGCGGCCAGCGCCGGGGTGGAAGGTCCTCCCGACATCGGCGCCTGGACGATCGCGCGGTTCACTCCCGGAAGCCTCCCAGGAACCGCCGGAACACCCCGCCCTGGCGCGGCAGCGGCGCGGCCGGTGCGACGGGAGCGGTACGGCGGGTGGCGATCGGTTGGTCGTAGTCGGTGCCCGCGATCGCAGCGACCGTCTGGTCCTCGTCGAAGTCCTCGGAGCCATCGAGCTGCGGCACGAACCCGACCAGGATGCCGTCGCGCATGACCTGCGCCTCCAGGCCGAGCGTGCCGTCGGTGTCCCAGACGGCGTTGCGCCCGTCGCGCAGGGCCACCCGCACGCCGAACTGGTAGGTCGACGCCCGTTCCATGTACGCGTCGACGCCTTGCTCGCGCAGCCGGTCGACGACCCGCTGCGCCCGCTTCTCCTCCACCGGTAAACCCCTTCCCTTGCTCCCTAGGCTGCCAGACGTGAAGCAGCCAGAGCCCGTCGTCCTCCGGCTCGGTCGTGTGTCGCTCGAGCCCTGGGAGCCCCGACACGACGCCGACCTGCTGGAAGCCGCACAAGACGAGGACGTCTGGCGTTGGCTGTCCGTGCCCCGGCCAGGCGATGCACAGGACATTGCCAGGCTTCGGGAGGAGCACATCGGGCTGCCCTGGGCGGTCGTCGTGGACGGCGTCGCGAGCGGCTCGTCGTCCTACCTGGACGTCGACCTCTCGGTGGCGGGCCTGGAGATCGGCTGGACCTGGTACCGCCGCGACCTCTGGGCCTCGGACGTGAACCCGACCTGCAAGCTGCTCCTGATGACGCACGCCTTCGAGGACCTGGGCGCGCAGCGGATCACGCTGAAGACCGACGCGCTCAACACCCGCTCGCAGCGCGCGATCCAGCGGCTGGGCTGTCGGTACGACGGCACGCTGCGGCACCACCGCCTGCGTCCGGACGGGTCCGTCCGCGACAGCGCGTACTTCAGCCTGCTGGCCTCGGAGTGGCCTCCTGCGAAGGCAGCCCTCGAAGCCCGGCTCCGCGTGTGACGACCGTCGCCAGCCCTTCGGAGGGGGCTTCCCTGGTTAGGATGCGTGCCGTGGACAAGCAGCCGCGACCGGTGCGGGTCTGGCACGGGCTGTGGCTGCTCGTGTTCGCCCTCGACGCGTCGCTCGTCGGCCGAGGATGGGATCACCGGCTCGGAGCGTTCCTTTTCCTGGTGTTCTTCGGCTTCCTCATCGTCACCGAGGTCCGCAACACCGACTGACCGACCCAGCCAGGACACTGGCCGGAAACAGCGCGGCAACGTGCGGCCGCGAGATTGCCCGCGTGGAAGTCGTCGCGCACGGGCACACGCTGGCCCGGGAGAACGGGCACTGGCTCGTCGACGGCGTGGTGGTGGAGCTCTCCGAGCGCCAGTCTGCCGTGCTCACCGCCCTCATCTCCGCCCGCGGCAAGGTGCTCAGCCGCGACGATCTGCTCCGCGAGGCGTGGGAGGCGTCCGCCGACGCCCATGCCGTGGAGATGACGGTGGCCCGGCTCCGCAGCGCGCTGGGGCCGGCCCGGCACGTGGTGCAGACCGTGGTGAAGCGCGGGTACCGGCTCGCCGCCGCCGAGGGCTGACCGGCCGTTTCCTAGAGTCGCCGCTATGACCTCGCTCGGCGACGACCTTCGCACGTTCATCGACGCATCCCCCAGTCCGTTCCACGCCGTCGCCGAGATGACCCGGCGGCTCGGCGAGGCCGGCTTCACAGAGCTGAACGAGGTCGACCGCTGGCAGCTCCAGCCCGGCGGCCGGCACTACGTGATCCGGGACGGCGGCAGCGTCATCGCCTTCCGCATCGGCTCGGCGCCGCTCGCGGACGCCGGCATCGTGGCGATCGGCACGCACACCGACTCGCCCACCTTCAAGGTCCGGCCCCACCACGACCTGACCCGGGTCGGCTACAAGCTCGTCGGGGTCGAGCCGTACGGCGGGATGCTGGCCCACACCTGGATGGACCGCGAGCTCACCGTCGCCGGCCGCCTGACCCACGCCGACGGCACCACGACGCTGACCAGGCTGGTCGGCACGACGCTTCGGCTCCCGAGCCTCGCCATCCACCTCGACCGGTCCGTGCGGGAGGGCCTGACGCTGGACCCGCAGCGGCATCTCGTGCCGGTCGCCGGGCTGGCCGAGGAGCCCGACCTGCTGGAGCAGCTGGGGTCTCCGGACGCGCTCGGGTGGGACCTGGTGCTGTCCGACGTCCAGCCCGCCGCGACCACGGGCAGCGACTGGATCGCCGCGCCGCGGCTCGACAACCTCAGCTCCTGCCACGCAGCGCTGCACGCGCTCCTCGACGCCCCCGCGGCGGCGCACACCCAGGTCTTCGTCGCCAACGACCACGAGGAGGTCGGCAGCGACAGCGCCGAGGGGGCGGCCGGCTCCTTCCTCGAAGACGTGCTGCGCCGGCTCACCGCGGCGACCGGCGACGCCGACCCGCAGGCCTACGCGCAGATGGTCGCCCGCTCGCGGCTGGTCAGCGCCGACATGGCGCACGCGATCCACCCCAACTACGCCGACCGGCACGAGCCCGCGCACACACCGCTGCTGGGCGGCGGGCCGGTCATCAAGCACAACGCCAACCAGCGCTACGCCACCGACGCCCGCACCGAGGCGTGGTTCGCCGCCCGGGCCGCGGACGCCGGTGTGCCGGTGCAGCACTTCGTGACCCGCGCCGACCTGCCGTGCGGCAGCACCATCGGCCCGTTGACCGCGACCCGCATCGGGATCGCCACGGTCGACGTGGGCAACCCGATGCTCGCGATGCACAGCTGCCGGGAGCTGGCGTCCGCTTCCGACGTACCGCTGATGGTCAGCGCCCTTACCTGCTGCCTCAGCTGAGCCGCCGAGGACGGCTCGTGGTTTCCTTCCCCTCGTGCAGACCGTCGACGTCCAGCAGAACTTCTCCCTCCCGGTAGACCGGGTCTACGCCTACCTGTCCGAGCACGAGCACCTCGGGCGGCTCTTCGGGGCGACCGTCACGCGCGTCAAGGACGGCGACACCAGCCGGAACGGTGCCGGTTCGGTGCGCCGGCTGAGGATCGGCCGGTTGCCCTCCTTCGACGAGACCGTGGTCGAGGCGGTGCCAGACGCGCTCATCCGCTACCGCATCACCCGCGGCAGCCCACTGCGCGGCCACGAGGGCGTCATGCGCTTCACGGCCGGCCCGGACGGCGGCAGCCACGTCGACTACACGATCCGGTTCGGCGCCGCCGTCCCGCTGCTGGATCGGGTTGTCGCGGCCGGGCTGCGACGCAGCATCCGACGGGGACTGCAGACCGTCGACGCCCTGGCCTGACTCAGGCGATGGGGGCTGCCGGCGCTCCTACCGAGCCATGGCGATCGCGTCGCGGTCCTCGGGGAGGAACCGCTCGGTGAAGTGCTTCGGGAACAGCGGCAGGTCGTCGACCGGGAACCACCGGGACTCCAGCACCTCAGAGCTCAGGACGAAGGTGACGTCGCTGGGCAGGCGACCGACGCTGACGAAGGTGACGCCGCGGCGCCGCACGTCGAAGGCGACGCGATGGTGCGGCTCGATCTCGGCGCAGACG
>JAOPVZ010000059.1 GCA_025965935.1 Frankiales bacterium
TGCGCGAGCGCGCCCGAGCGGCGGTCGCGCCCGGCCTGCCGGTGCGCTCGTCGGCGACGGAGGCCGCCCTGTGGGTGCACGAGGACGGGTCGGACTGGCGCTGCCTCGCCCGCTTCCCCCTCGCTCCCCCCGAGTAGCGCGACACGCGAGCTGCCATGTGGGGCCGCCGTGGCCACTGTGACGTGATCGGTCCCCCACAGGTCCCGCGGGTCCCACTCGGCATCAGCCGTGTCGCGGAATCCCCGTGACACCGCCCCCGACGGTGTCCCACCCTGCTGATCATGCACAGCGCCCTGCTCGGCTTCGGGCTCGGCTTCCTCGTGGCCCTGCAGCTCGGACCGATGTCGCTGTTCCTCGTGCGCTCCACGCTCCGGGCCGGGCTCCTCACCGGCCTGGGCGTGGGCGCCGGGATCGCGGTCATCGACGCGCTCTACGCCGCGGCCGGTGCTGCCGGCGCCGCCCCGCTGCTGCTCGTGGACCCCGTGCGGCTGGCGCTCGGGGTCCTCGGCGCCGGCGTCATCGTCTGGCTCGGGGTCAAGACGCTGTGGGCGGCGTGGCACGTCCGCGCGGGCCTCGACGGCGACGCCGCCTCGTCACCGCTGACCGCGTTCCGCACGTCGCTGGGCGCGACCGCCAGCAACCCGGCCACCATCGTGAGCTGGGCCGCGATCTTCTCCGCCGCCTCACCGGGTGAGCAGCCGGTGCCGCTGGTCCTCGGCGTGGGTCTCGGCTCGCTCGTCTGGGTCACCACTCTCGCGGCGATCACGTCCGTCGTACGCCGGGCCGTGGGCGTGCGCTCGATCCGGATCGCCGACGGCATCGCCGGTCTTGGGCTGCTCGGCTTCGGCGGCGCACTGGGCTACCGCACCCTCCACGACCCCTTGTGATGCCGGTCAGAGGAGGGGGCGGAGCTCGAGGGTCTGCTCGCGGTCAGGGCCGACGCCCACGGACGAGAACGGCGCGCCGGACATCTCCTCGAGGGCGCGGATGTAGAGCTGCGCGTTCTTCGGTAGGTCCTCGAAGGTCCGGGCGGTCGTGATGTCCTCGGTCCAGCCGTCGAAGTACTCGTAGACCGGCGTGGCGTGGTGGAACGCGGTCTGCGTCATCGGCATCTCGTCGTACCGGACGCCGTCGACCTCGTAGGCGACGCAGACCGGGATCTGCTCCCAACCGGTCAGCACGTCGAGCTTCGTGAGCACGAAGTCGGTGACGCCGTTGACGCGCGTGGCGTAGCGGGCGATGACTGCGTCATACCAGCCGCAGCGGCGCGGCCGGCCGGTTGTCGTGCCGTACTCGCCGCCGTCGGCGCGCAGCTTCTCGCCGGACTCGTCGAGCAGCTCGGTCGGGAACGGGCCCTCGCCAACGCGGGTCGTGTAGGCCTTCACGACCGCGATGACCTTGTCGATGCGGTTCGGCGGGATGCCCGAGCCGGTGCACGCGCCGCCGGAGGTGGCGTTGGACGACGTGACGAACGGATAGGTCCCGTGGTCGACGTCGAGCAGCGTCGCCTGCCCACCCTCCAGCAGCACCGTGCGGCCCTCGTCCAGCGCGTTGGCGAGCAGCAGCCCGGTGTCGGCGACCATCGGCCGGAGCCGGTCGACGTAGGACAGCAGCTCCTCGACGACGGCGTCGACGGCGGGTGCCTTGCGGTTGTAGACCTTCAGCAGCACCTGCGCCTTGAGCTCCAGCGCCCCCTCGACCTTGGCGCGCAGGATCTTCTCGTCGAAGAGGTCCTGCACCCGGACCCCGACCCGGTTCATCTTGTCGGCGTAGGTCGGGCCGATACCGCGGCCGGTAGTGCCGATCCTGCGCGAGCCGAGGAAGCGCTCGGTCACCTTGTCGAGCACCTGGTTGTACGACGGGATGACGTGGGCGTTGGCCGAGACCACCAGCTTCGAGGTGTCGATGCCGCGGGCCTCCAGGCCGTCGATCTCGGTGAAGAGCACCCCGAGATCGATGACGACGCCGTTGGCGATCACGGGGGTGCAGCCGGGGCTCAGGATGCCGCTCGGGAGCAGGTGCAGGGCGTAGGTCTCACCGCCGATGACCACGGTGTGGCCGGCGTTGTTGCCGCCGTTGAACTTCACGACGTAGTCGACCCGGCCACCGAGCTGGTCGGTCGCCTTGCCCTTGCCCTCGTCCCCCCACTGGGCGCCGATCAGCACCAGTGCCGGCATGACGTACTCCTCGACATGGAGAAAGGCCTCCGCAAGTGCGGAAGGCCTCTTGCGCACGAAGTCTAGCCGTAACGTGTCATGCGTGGCGAAGATCCCCGGTCTGGACAGCGTGGTCAACGGCGTGCTGTCGATGATGCAGGCCCAGACCGAGGCGCTCGCGGCGCTGCCCGGTGCGGTGCAGTCCCTGAGCGCGGCCGTGAAGAACCTGGCCGACGCCACGGCCGGCGCCAAGGAGACCGTGCAGACGATGAACCGGCTCGCCCACCGCATCGAGGGGATCGTCGAGGAGCTCGAGGAGCCGCTGAAGGCGCTGGCGCCCGGCATGGAGCGGATGGCGCGCGTCCTGGACGACCCGGTCGTGAGCACGCTTCCGGACGCGCTCACCCAGGTGCGCCGGGACCTGCTCCCCGTGCTGCGGACCATCGCCGACACCAACGAGCGGCTCGCCTCGCTGGCCAGCATCCCCGGTGCGTCGGCGCTGCTGGGTCGGCGGCGGGTCAGCCCTCCAGAGCCCTGACCGCCGCCGGGTCGGAGTCGTCGAGGAAGCCCCTGATCCGGGCCGCCTCCTCGGTCTCGTCAATCGCCCCGGCCGCCCTGCCGAGGGCGTAGAGCGCCCGCAGGAAGCCCTGGTTGGGCGCGTGCTCCCACGGCACGGGCCCGAACCCCTTCCAGCCGTTGCGGCGCAGCGCGTCGAGGCCGCGGTGGTAGCCCGTGCGGGCGTAGGCGTAGGACTCGATGACGGCACCGCGGTCGTAGGCGGCGAAGGCGAGCGCGGCCCAGGCGGCGCTGTGCGTGGGAAACCGCGCAGCGACCTCGGCCGGGTCGGTGCCTGCCTCGAGCAGCTGACGCGGCTCCGGCTCGTCGGGGAGCAGGGTGGGCGGCGGTCCGCCGAGGAGGTCCTTGCCGGTGAGGCTCATGCCGCCATCTTGCCCAACGGCTACGCCGGGTCGGCGGCCGCGTTCCTCGAGCGTCGCTCCAGCTGAGCCAGCGCCCGGTCCTGACCGGTCTCGCGGAGCCGCTCGGCGACCTGCGCCCGATGGTCGTCGTCGAGGTTGCCGCCGTACTTGAACTTGGCCTGGACCGTGACCGGGGTGAGCCGGATTCCTTTGATCCCAGGCAATCTGCGCTCATGGACGGACGGGTCGGCGACACCGGACCCGGGCTCGAACGCTGCCAGCGTGGTGCGCAGGACGTCGAGCAGCTGGTCGCCCTCGAGCACCTCCGCCGAGCAGGTGAGGGTCACGGCGGCGTAGAGGCTGGTCGGGATGCCGAGCGCTGGGTCCTCCTCGCCGACCGCCTTCCAGGCCGACGGCACGTAGGCCCAGTCACCGTGCACCGAGAACAGCGCGCGGTCGCGCAGTGCCTGCAGCGCCGGGTTCGGCCGGGCCAGGTGCAGCAGCACGCGGCTGCCGTCCCACACGTAGTGCGTCGGCACCACGACCGGCAGGTCATCGGTCGGCACCACCAGCGTCCCGACCGACTGCGAGGCGACGAACGCGCGCCACTCCTCGTCAGTGCCGGCGTCCCACGGGTGCACGAGCATCAGGCAGTCACGAGCCGCTCGGCGTCGTCGAAGAGCTCGCGGACCGCCAGCCGCGCCGCAACGCTCGTCGACACCGCGACCGCTCCGAGGATCATCCACATCACGACGACCTGGTAGCGGATCGCCGTCAGCGGGTCGACGCCGGCGAGCAGCAGACCGGTCATGGCTCCCGGCAGCGAGATCAGGCCGACCGTGCGCACGGCGTCGATGTCGGTGACGAGGGCGGCGCGCACGGCGGCGCGCCGGTGCGGAGCGAACGCGGCGGCGGCGGTCAGGCCCAGGGCCAACCGGGCCTCGACCTGCCGGCGACCGCTGCGGGCCTCCTCGGCCATCCTCAGCAGGACCACGGAGGCGCCACGGGTGGCGCTCGAGACGACCATCCCCCCGACGGGTACGAGGACCCGCGCGTGGGCGTCGACGACCTGCGCCACGACGAGCAGACCGAGTGTGGTCGCCGTACCCACCGCGATCGAGGCGGCCCCGATCCGGGTCGCGTGCGGCACCCCGGCGCCGCGGCGGCCGGCGACCCGTCCCCCGACCGCCACCATCGCGGCCACCCAGGCCAGCCCTCCCGGCAGGCCTGCCCGATCGAAGAGCACGCCGAGCAGCGCCCCCACCGCGACCAGCTGCACGATGGCCCGCACCGCCGCGACGATCACCTCACGGGTCAGCCCGAGCTGCTCGCGCACCACGATCGCGACGGTCAGGCCGACCAGCAGCACCGAGCCCCCGACGCCCCACCAGCTGGGGACCGCCGGGGTCACGAGGCGCCTGCCAGGTAAGCGGAGTCGGCCGCCGGACCCGCCTCGACCACCACACCGTGCTCGAGCACGACGACGTCGTCCGCCAACCGCCGCGCCTGCCGCAGGTCATGGCTGACCAGGACGGCGGACAGACCCTCGCCGACCAGGGCCCGCACCACCCGCTCGACGGCCAGCGCCGACACCGCGTCGAGTGCCGACGTCGGCTCATCGAGGAGCAGCACCTCCGGCCCGACGGCCAAGGCGCGAGCCAGGCACAACCGCTGCGCCTCGCCGCCCGAGAGATCGGCGGTGGCCCGCTCCAGCGACATGCCCTGGAGTCCGGCCCGCACCAGCAGCGCGAGCGCGTCCTCCGGGCTGAGCTCGGGCCGACCGGTCCGCAGGTCGGTCAGCACGGTGTCCCCGAGCACCACCGGCACCTGCTGCACCAGACCCACCCGGCGGCGGAGCTCCAGGACGTCGTACGACGGCAGCGGCCGCCCGTGGAACAGGACCTGCCCCGACGTCGGCTCCAGCAGGCGGTCGAGGAGCCGCAGCAGCGTCGACTTGCCGGCGCCGCTCGGTCCCGCCACGGCCGTGCACCGGCCGCTCGGGAACGACGCGCTCACCCCGTCGAGCACGGTCGTCTGGCCGCGCACGACGGTCACGTCTTCCAGGGCGAGCACAGCACCATTCTGGCCCTCGGCGGCTGAGGGGCCGCCCGGGGTTGGCGAAGCACCGATGGTCAGTTCGTGGCGAGCAGGCCCTTGAGCTGCTCGGCCGAGGCAGGCCGGCCGACGAGAAAGCCCTGCGCCAGCCGGCACCCGTACCCCCGGACGAGGGCGAGCTGCTCCTCTGTCTCGATGCCCTCGGCGACCGACGTCAGCCCCAGCTCCTGCGCGAGGCGCAGGATGGCCGCGACGATCGCGGTGTCATCGGCCCGGTGGCCCAGCCCGTCGACGAAGTCCCGATCCACCTTGAGATGGCTGACCGGGAAGCGCTTGAGCGACACCAGGGACGAGTAGCCGGTACCGAAGTCGTCGACACTGAGCCTGATGCCCAGCTTGTGGAGCATCTGCAGGTCATCGCTCACCGCGACGGTCGTCTCGAGGAAGGTCTGCTCGGTGATCTCGACGATCAAGTGCGTGGGGTCGGCGCCGGTGCGCGCCAGGGCGCCCTGGACGACGTCGGCGAAGTCGGTGTGCCCCAGCTGCCGCGGGGAGACGTTCACCGACATGGTCACGGAGCCCTGGTCCGTGCTGTCCCACTCCGCCAGCTGGCGGCAGGCCTCTTCCAGCACCCACGCGCCGATCGGGACGATGAGCCCACTGTCCTCGGCGACCTCGAGGAACTCAGCGGGCGGCAGCAGGCCGAGCTCGGGGTGCTGCCAGCGGAGCAGCGCCTCGACGCCCTCGAGGCGACCGGTCTCGATGTCGACCAGTGGCTGGTAGACCAGCCGCAGCTCCGAGTGCTCCAGCGCATGGCCGAGGCGCTGCTCGGTGTCCATGCGCCGGGCTGCCTCCTGGTGCAGCCTCGCGTCGAAGACCTCGATCCGCTGTCGGCCGGACTGCTTCGCCTGGTACATCGCGAAGTCGGCGTCCCGCAGCAGCTCCGCCGCGTCCGGGGCCCCTCGGTTGGTGATCACGACTCCGACGCTCGCGGTCAGGTGCACGCTCAAGCCGTTCAGCTCGAACGGCGGCTCGAAGCTGCGCCGGACCCGCTCCGCGATCTCGAGCGCCTCGTCGGGATCCGGCAGAGCGCCGGAGACCAGGACGAACTCGTCGCCACCGACGCGAGCCGCCGTGTCACCTTGCCGCAGCAAGCTCGACAGGCGGTCGGCGGCCTGCTGCAGCACCATGTCGCCGGCCTCGTGCCCGTACCGGTCGTTGACCGACTTGAACCGGTCGATGTCGACGAACAAGACCGCGACCAGCCTCCCGGACCGACGCGCCTGGCTGAGCGTCTGCGTGATCCGATCGACGAGCAGGTCCCGGTTGGCCAGACCGGTGAGGCTGTCGTGGAGCGCCCGGTGGCGCAGCAGCTGCTCGGCCTCGACCTGCGACGTGACGTCGACCATGTGCAGCAGTACCGCGCCATCTGCGTTCCCTGGCGCCGTCGTGCGCGCAGCGGAGAGGGAGACCCACACCGGCCGGCCGCCGCCGGCCAGCCGGACAGTGGGCTGCAGGCCCAGCGAGGGCCCGTCGGCGGACTCGATCGCCGCCTGCACCCGCCGCCGGTCGTCGTCCGAGAGCAGCTCACCGAGCTGCGGCGCGTCGCCGTGCTGGACAGGGAGCAACCGCATCAGGGCGCTGTTGGAGCGCAGCATCGTGAGGTCCGTGCTCTCGATGGCCACCAACGCCATCGGGACGGGCGCCATGTCGAAGTACTGGCGGAACTTCTCCCGCTCGCGCTCGAGCAGCTGCTCGCGCTCGTCTCGACCACCCGCGATGGCCACGGCCAGCACCGACCCACCAGCGGTGATCATCACCTTGATGACGTGGTCGATGTCGCCCCACACACCGTTCGCACTGCTGATCACGCTCGCGAGAAGGACGACGTACAAGCCCACAGCGGCGGTGATCTGAGGCCCGGCGAGAGCGGCGGTGACGAAAGGGGCGATCGCCAGCAAGGGGAGCACGATCGTGTCGTCTTGGGTGACGATGTCGGCGACAGTCAGGAACGATGCCGACCCGACGACGGAAGCGACGGTGATTCTCTCTCGCCGTCGACGCACGTGGGCGTCGGGGTCGTAGCCCGACCCCTCGGTCCATGCCTCCCAGCGCACAGCCACAGCGTGCGTCTGCGCCCAAAGCGGCGCAACAGACCGTCCGGCCAGCTCAGGGTGAACGCACATCATGAGATGAGGGCAATTGCCCGAACAAGTCGGGCGCGAAGGGCCCGCAGTCCTACGTCAGGTGACGGGCAGCTGCCAGGCGGCGGTCCAGAGCTCGTGGTCCACCGTGCCGGGCGTGGTCGCGAGCTTCTTCTCGGCGGCGAAGCGGGCGGCGACATGGGCGCTCTGCGGCCCGAAGCGGCCATCCACGGCGATGTCCCAGCCGCGGCGAGACATCCGCTGCTGCCACGAGCGCACGTTCTCGTACTGACTGTTGGCCAGGGCGGTCGTCATGACGCCGGTGAAGTGCGGCAACGCGACAACCGTCGGGTTCGCCTTGGCGAGGACGACCACGCGGCCGCGACTGGCGCGAGCCGGCTGGTCGCTCCGACCACCGCTGTCGCTCAGGCCCAGCCTGCGGGCGCAGGACGGCCACGGCTGCCACCCGCGCTCGGCCTGCAGCGTGTGCGCCGCCTGGTCCTGGGCGGCGGGCGAGGCGCTGGAGGGCAGCCCGGGGTAGCCGAGGCCGTGCCAGGTCCGCTGGTCGAACTGGTAGGCGCCGTAGTACCCGTTGCCGGTGTTGGTGGCGTAGTTGCCACCGCTCTCGCACTGCCGGAGGCGGGCGAAGTCGTCGTCGGTAGCGGCGCCCGCAGGAGAGGTCAGCGCCGCGCTGAAGGTGGCGGTCATACCGCCTGCGGCCAGCACGGGTGCGGTCTTGCTGGGTCTCGCATGACGGGGCTTGTGAGCGCGCAACAGCGGCACAGCGGTCCTTCCCGGACGCCTGCGGGGTGAGCTGTCGGGTTCGGGCTGGGCTGCCCGGCGCTGGGTCCGTCCTGCGCTTCACCCCGAGGACTGCCGCGTCGCGGCCGTCCGGTGTTGGTTCCCCCGTCCCCCTCCTCGGTGCGTGTCGACGGGCGTCCCGGAGGGGGCTCGGCGGGAGACGACCGTGCCAGCCTGACGGCGTGGCGAGTTGACAGCCTAGTCGGAGCAGGCGGTTTGTCGGTACCGGGCTCAGCTCGTGCGGGCTGTTCCCGCGCTGCGGAGGTCCTCGCAGGCCTCGACGACCCGCTTCGCCATGCCGGCTTCGGCGCTCTTGCCCCAGGCGCGCGGGTCGTAGGCCTTCTTGCTGCCGACGTCGCCGTCGACCTTCAGCACGCCGTCGTAGTTGGTGAACATGTGCCCCGCGACGGGCCGGGTGAAGGCGTACTGGGTGTCGGTGTCGACGTTCATCTTCACGACGCCGTAGTCGAGCGCCTCGCGGATCTCCTCCAGCAGGGAGCCGGAGCCGCCGTGGAAGACCAGGTCGAAGGTCTTGCCGGTCTTGGCCTCCACCTCGCGCTGGATGTCGCGCAGGATGGTCGGCTTCAGCTTCACGTTGCCCGGCTTGTAGACGCCGTGCACGTTGCCGAACGTGGCCGCCAGCAGGTACCGGCCCTTCTCGCCCATGCCGATCGCCTCGGCGGTGAGAAGCGCGTCCTCGGGGGTCGTGTAGAGCTTCTCGTTGATGGCGTTCTCGACGCCGTCCTCCTCGCCGCCGACCACCCCGATCTCGAGCTCCATGACGATGTGCGCCTTGGCGCACTGCTCGAGCAGCTCCTGGGCGATGCTGAGGTTCTCCTTCAGCTCTACCGCCGAGCCGTCCCACATGTGCGACTGGAACAGCGGCTCGAGACCGCGGTCGACTCGTTCCTGGCTGACTGCGATCAGCGGCCGCATGTAGCCGTCGAGCTTGTCCTTCGGGCAGTGATCGGTGTGCAGCGCCACCGTGGTGGGGTAGTTCTTCGCCACCACGTGCGCGTACTCGGCCAGCGCCACCGCGCCGTCGACCATGTTCTTCACGGCCGGACCGGAGAGGTACTCGGCGCCTCCGGTGCTCACCTGGACGATGCCGTCGCTCCCGGCGTCCGCGAAGCCCTGCAGCGCCGCGTTGAGGGTCTGCGAGCTCGTCACGTTGATCGCCGGATAGGCGTAGCGACCCGCCTTGGCGCGGTCGAGCATCTCGGCGTAGACCTCAGGTGTCGCGATGGGCATGGCAGTGCTCCTCAAGCATTCGGCTCCCGACGCCGAGCATGCCAGATGACCGCCGAACGCCTCGCCGGCGACTGCGCGAGTAGTCCCTTTTGACCATCTTCTGACCTGCGCCCGCTTTTGACGCCGTTGCTCCCTAGCGTCGTCGTCGCGACCGACACCAGGAGTCGCCCGAAACAGGAGAATGACCGTGCACCGCCGTACCCTCGCCGCCGCCGCCGTCCTGGCCACAGCGGTCTGCTCGACCCTGCCCCTGCTCGGCGGGACCGCGTCCGCCGCCACCACGACGCGCCCGCTGCTCGTCGTCAGCACCGACACCGACGGCGACGGGGGCCACGGGCTCTACGCCACCGACAGCCTGGGACGGCACACGCTGGTCCCCGAGTCGGACACGACCGACGTGTACGCGATGACCACCTCGCGAGACGGCAGCCGGATCGCGTACCTGCAAGACGTCTACGACAGCGCAGGCAATCTCACCCACGAGCGGCTCGTGGTCCGCGACACCAGCACCGCGGCGACGCCCGGCTTCAGCCGGGTGGTCTCCGACCTCACCCCGGCCAGTGGCGACGTGCTGGACTTCTTCCCCTCGCTCTCGCCGGACGGCAGCACCGTGGTGTGGAGCCGGATCGACTTCAACGCCAACATCCCCGTCGTGTCGCTCATGAGCGCACCAGTCGCGGCCGGCGCCGCCGCCAAGGTTGCCGACGGCGTCTCCGGGGCCGCTTTCCTCGACAGCCAGACCCTGATCGGCTCGACCGACTCCGCGGTCGTGACGCTGCCGGTCGCCGGTGGCACTCAGAGCCCGGTTGCCGGGCTCACCACCGACGACGGCCAGTTCGCCGCGTCACCCGACGGCACCCACGTGGCGTGGATGAGGGACACCAGCCCTGCCGCCGGCAACACCTTCACGGCTGAGGTCCACGTTGCGGACGTCGCACTGGCCTCTGGTGTCGCCACGCTCAGCGCGGACCGCAAGCTCGCCTCGGGCGTCGACGCGCTCGCACCCGCCTGGAACGCCGACGGCTCCCAGGTGCTGTACGTCGTCGACGACGTCAACGGCAACGGCTCCGTCTACTCCGCTCCGCAGGACGCGAGCGCCCCGGCGACCACCTTCGCCACTCCGGCCGGAGACACCGTCGGCGTGGGCTACGCCGTGACCGACGCGACGGCGCCTGCCAGCGCCACGATGCTGCCCGCGACGCTCGCGGGCACCGCAGCGACCGTGCGCTGGTCGCTCCCTTCGGACGCGGACGTCTACGGCGTCGAGCTGACCCGCACCGCCGCCGGCACCGCGACGAAGGTGGCCACCGTTCCGACGCCGGCCACCAGCTACAAGGACAGCGGGCTCGTGCTCGGCAAGACCTACACCTACAGCGCGGTCGTCGTGGACCGCTCCGGGAACCGGAGCGCCGGCGTGACGCGGCAGCTGACCGCGCTCGGCGCCACCGCCACCTTCCCGGACCCGACGTCGACGACGTACTTCACCAGCCCGGCCTTCCGGGTGTACTTCCCGACCCCCGGCACGTACACGGTGCAGTACCGCACCAACGGCACCGGCTCGCTGACCACCTGGGTCAACAACGCGTCCGCCTCGAGCCAGGTGTTCAGCGCCGCGAAGGCCGGCTCCTCGTACGGGCTGCTGATGACCCGCTACGACGGCTTCGGCAACAGCACGGCGGCCACCGGTCTCGGCACAGCGGTGGTCCCCTACGACCAGACCCGGGCGAGCTTCACCGGCTCGACCGCCACGCAGGCCCTCAGCGGCCGGTACCTCGGCAGCGCGACCATCCTCAAGGCCGCCGGTGCCGCGGCGCGACTGGTCGTCAACGGCAACCGGCTGCAGGTCATCGGTGAGAAGTGCGCCAGCTGCGGTGTCATGGACATCTACGTCGACGGCACCCGGGTCGCCGGTGTCGACACGCACGACACCCAGCGCCGGGCGCGGGCCGTGCTCTACACCCGCAACCTCACCGCCGGCGTCAATCACACCGTCGTGATCAAGGCCCGTGGCACCGCCGGCCGACCGAACGTCGTGCTCGACGCGTTCGGCGTCCGCCACTAGGCACGACGGTCCGTCCTCAGGGTGCTCGCAGCCCCCACCACTAGCGTGGGGGCTGTGAGCACTCAGGCATTGCCGGCATTTCTCGACGGCCAGCACCTCGTCGAGTCGTTCGGCATCGCCGGACTCCTCCTCATCATCTTCGCCGAGACCGGGCTGCTCCTCGGCTTCTTCCTGCCGGGCGACTCGCTGCTGTTCGCGGCCGGTTATGCCGCCACCGGCAAGCTCACCGACAAGCTGTACCCCAACATCGGGCTGGTCGCGCTCGGTTGCATCGCGGTCGCCATCCTCGGGGCCCAGACCGGCTTCCTCATCGGGCGTCGGGTGGGACCGCAGCTGTTCGCGCGGGAGGACTCGCGCTTGTTCAAGCGGCACTACGTCACGAAGGCCGAAGAGGTCGTCGAGCACTACGGCGCCGGGCGCGCCATCGTGCTCGCGCGGTTCATCCCGATCGTGCGCACGTTCATCAACCCGCTGGTCGGCGCCGGGGCGCTCCCGGCCCGGACCTTCACGCTCTGGAACGTCGTCGGCGGCGTCCTCTGGGGCGGTGGGGTGACGCTGCTCGGCTACTACCTCGGCCAGGTCAGCTGGATCGGCAAGAACCTCGAGATCTTCGCCGTCATCGTCGTGCTCATCTCGGTGATGCCGATCGCGGTGGAGATCCGCAAGCAGCGCCGCCGCAGCGCCTGACCTTCCCTGCTCCTGTTCGGCCCCGGGCCGCCAGCCCGCGCTCGACCACAGGGTGCTGCTCACACTGCAGCAGGGAAGGCCGGGACGGTGGTGCTGACGAAGCGGAGCTCCGGGTCGCACTGCCGTCCCTGACCCTGGGCCATCCCACGACGGATCCGCCGCTCCATCTCCTCCGAGCGCCACGCGTGGTCCCAGTTCCACCTGACGACCTCGAGGCCGTGGCTGGTCAGGCCCTCCTCGCGCAGCTTCTCCCGCACGACGGTGTCGGTGTCCGTGTACTTCACGAGGCCGTCGCACTCCCCGACCAGGTTGTAGGCCCGCCAGAGGAAGTCCACCCGACCGAGCAGCTGCCGGCCGCGGTAGACCTCGACCTGCAGCTCGGGTGCAGGGAGCCCGCACCACAGCATCGCAACCCGCGAGATGGACTCGAGGGGCGTCTCCGCCCGGCCGTCGGCGAACCGAAGCACCGGCGCGATGCCCGACCCACCAGGCCAGCCCTCGCACCGGCCCCCGACGGCACATGCGACGGCCAGGTCGGCACCGGACCTTAGCGCCGAGTCCGCGATCACGACGGCGCCGCGGAAGGTCTCCTTGCGGCACACGTCCACCACGGTCCGCTCGAGGCTCGTCGCACGGAACCCCTCGAGGAGGGCGACGTCCTCGACGGGCAGCGTGGCGATGCGCTCGTGCCGTGATCTGGCCTTGGCGCGCCCCTTGGCTCCCAGCAGCTGCGGCACGGTCGGCTGCACGCCGAGATGGCTCAGCCCGTGGCCCACGACGGCGGTGCGACGCGCCAGCGCCCAGGCCGGCCCGAGGACCAGCAGGCGGGCTTGCGCCAGGGCCAGGTGCCGACCGCGTGCGTCCAGCCCCTCCCACGTCTCACTGGGTACGAAGACGCCGCGCTCGAGGCGGAGCCAGCGGCCCTGGCGCACTGCGCGCGCGATGTCCGCTCGCGTCAAGCCGCCCGCGAGCGCCTCGGAAGCTGTGACGAGGCCACCTGCCGAGGTGGTCTCGACATCCGGATCGGGGAGCACCGGGCCAGGATGACCGCGCCGCCGGCGGCGTGCTCCGGGTTGTCCACAGCCCTTCCCTGCTGGCGTTCGAGCTGGAGGCGAGAAGCCACGCTCAGGTGAGCACCGCCGGCTCACACAGGAGCAGGGAAGGGGTCCGGTCAGGCGAGGCCGAGGTCCTCGAGGGAGTAGACGAACCGGTAGGGGACGCCCTCGGCCTCGATCTTCTCGCCGGCACCCGTCGCGCGGTCGGCGATGGTGGCCACACCGATCGCCGTGGCGCCCGCGGCGCGCACCGCAGCCAGCGCCTCGAGCGGCGAGCCACCGGTCGTGCTGGTGTCCTCGACGACGAGCACCCGCTTGCCCGCGATGTCCGGGCCCTCGATCTGCTTCTGCATGCCGTGCGCCTTTGCCGCCTTGCGGACCACGAACGCGTCGAGGCGCCGCCCCTGCACCGCGGCCTGGTGCAGCATCGCCGTCGCGATCGGGTCGGCGCCCATCGTGAGGCCGCCGACGGCGTCGTAGTCCCAGTCCTTCGTCAGCTCCAGCATGACCTTGCCGACGAGCGGCGCGGCCTCGGCGGACAGCGTCGTGCGGCGCAGGTCGACGTAGTAGTCGGCCTCCCGGCCGGACGACAGCGTCACCTTGCCGTGCACGATGGCCTGGGACTTGACGAGGGTCAGAAGGTCAGCACGGTCGGTCACGACACCGAGGCTATCGGCGTGCCAACAGGGCTGTCTCGAGGGCTTCCGGCAGTCCGTGGACCGGGCGGTCCTCGCGCTGCGCCGGGAAGCCGTCGCGCTGCAGCCACTCCCAGGTGGCCGCTGCGGTCTCGGCGATGTCGCGGGACCGCAGGCCGGTCGCGACGGCACGGGACGTGTCGCCCTCCATGAAGCCCTCGAACTCGCCGGCCTCAGGCACCCAGCAGGGCAGCTGCGTCCATGGCTCGGCACCGCTGGCGAGCACCGTCACCTGGTCGACCCACACCAGCTCTGCGCGGTCGCCGGTCGCGTGCACGACGGCCTCGAGCAGCGACTGCGTCGTCGTGTGCCCGCTCGGGTCGGTGAGGTCGACGACGCCGCTGCTGCCCGCGGCCAGGTTGTCCAGGAACCAGGCCGCGAGGTCGCGCGCATCGACGTACTGCAGTGGTCTGTCGGGACGGCCAGGGGCGACGACGCGCCCACCGCGGGCGGCACGGCCGAGCCACCAGGGCAGCCGGCCGATGTCCTCGTACGGTCCGAGGATCAGCCCCGGGCGGCCGACCAGCGCCTCGGGGAACGATGCGAGCGCCGCCAGCTCCCCACCCCGCTTGTCCCGTTGGTAGTCGGTGCGATCGGCCTCTGGGTCGGCCTCGACGGCCGGCCAGGACTCGTCGCCGCCGACCGGTCGGCCGTCGCGGTAGGCGCTGATGCTCGAGCAGTACGCGAACCGCGCGACCCGTCCCTCCAGCAGCCGGGCGGCCGTCGCCACGACGCGCGGCGCCCCGGACCAGGTGTCGAGAACCGCGTCGAACTCCTTGCCCTGCAAGGCCTCTGCGAGCTGGGCAGCGTCGGTGCGGTCCGCCACCAGCGCCTGTACGCCGGAAGGGACCGCTCCGGTCACGCCGCGGTTGAGAGCGGTGACGTCCCATCCGCGCGCGAGGGCGTCGAGGACCACCGAGCGGCCGACGAAGCGGGTGCCGCCGAGGACAAGCAGTCGCATGCCCCGACCCTGGCGTTTCAGGACTGCTCGGCCAAGGGCTTCCGCTGACGGCGTACCTTGCTGCCTCATGACCATCAGCGTGATCCAGTGGGCCACCGGTGGCGTCGGCGTCGCCGCCATCGAGGCCATCGCCGCCCACCCCGAGCTCGAGCTCGTGGGGACGTGGGTGCACAGCGAGGCCAAGGTCGGCAAGGACGCGGGGGAGCTCGCCGGCATCGCCCCGCTGGGCGTCCCGGCGACGAACGACGTGGAGGGGCTGCTCGCCCTCAAGGCCGACTGCATCGTCTACGCACCGCTGATGCCGGACGAGGACCTGGTGTGCCGGATGCTGGCCTCCGGGGCCAACGTCGTCACGCCGATCGGCTGGGTGTACCCGCCGGAGAAGCGCACCGAGGCACTGCGTGCAGCCTGCGCCGCCGGCGGTTCGTCGTTGCACGGGACGGGCATCCACCCCGGCGGCATCACCGAGCGGTTCCCCTTGATGGTGTCGGCGCTGACCTCCCGCATCACCCACGTGCGGTCGGAGGAGTTCAGCGACATCCGCACCTACGGGGCGCCGAACGTGCTGCGGGACATCATGCTGTTCGGGCACCCGCCGGAGACGTCGCTGCAGAGCCCCATGGTCGGGTTCCTCGGTGGCGGGTTCCGGCAGTCGATCCAGATGATCGCTGACGAGCTCGGCTTCGCGATCGACGAGCGGATCGAGGGCACCAACGAGGTCGCCGTCGCGACCGCGCCGATCGACACGCCCATGGGCGTCATCGAGCCCGGTCTGGTGGCGGCGCAGCGCTTCACGTGGACCGCCACCGTCGACGGCGTACCGGTGATCACGGCCCGCGTGAACTGGCTCATGGGCGAGAAGAACCTGGACCCGGCGTGGTCGTTCGGCGAGCCCGGCGAGCGCTTCGAGGTGGCGGTCTCGGGAGACCCTGACGTGCTCGTGACCTTCAAGGGCTACCAGCCCAAGACCGTCGAGGAGGGCCTGGTCCGCAACCCGGGGATCACCTCGACCGCCCATCACTGCGTGAGCGCCATCCCCTACGTCGTGGCCGCCGAGCCCGGCATCAAGACCTACCTCGACCTGCCGCTCATCGCCGGCCGCGCGGCCCCGCACCTGTCACGCCAGTAGGGCTGCGACGCGCTCGACCTGGCTCACGTCGGAGCCGGTCGGGATGAGGTGCAGCTCGTCGGTGCCGAGGTCCTCGAGGCGCTTGAGCAGGTCACGCAGCTCGGCCTCTGTGCCGGCGAAGCCGGAGACCCGGGCGAGCGGGTCCACGAGGGACACCGGCAGCCAGTTCATGTAGTGCAGCAGGTGCCGGTGCACCTGCTCACGGGCGGACCCGTCGCCGTCGTCGAGCGCGAACCAGGTCGACGTCGCGAG
>JAOPVZ010000077.1 GCA_025965935.1 Frankiales bacterium
ACTGGCGCGGTGACTTCGCTCCGCTGCCGCTGACGAACCTGGCGGCGGCCATCGGTGCTCCTGCACCTGCCCCGGTGATGCTCACCGGCGACGCGCTCGGGATCGACCTCACGCCGGTCACGATGCCGACGCCGACCCACGGCGTGGAGGCGCTGGTCACCGGAGCACACGGGCAGGTGACGCTGCGACTTGGCACGCTGCGACGCGGCACCCACCGGTACCAGGCGGCTCTTCCTGCCTGCGGCCCGGGTGGCTGCACCCTCGACGGGATCGTCGTGCTCGCCGGTGGGCAGCCCGGTGGCGGCGTGCAGGGCGCGCTGCGCATCAGCGGGGTGGCCGACGGCCGAGCTGGTGCGTGGCACGCCGTTGGCCTCGACTTCGGGCAGACCGGCGCCTGGCACCAGCAGCTGGTGTCGAGCGTGGCGACGAGCACCATCACACCACTGCCGAGCGGCGTCACCTGGCGCTTCTCGGTCGAAGGTGGTGACGCCCCGGTCCTGCGGCGCAGCGCCCTCTCGTGGCCGCTGCGGATCGCCGCAGGTCGCGACGTCGTTCTCGACCCGGCCGCGCCCGCGCTCGCCAACTTCGACGGGCAGAGCGTGCCGGTGGACGTCGCGGCCACGGTTGATGTCGTCCCGCAGCAGGGCCGCGAGGCGTCGCTGGTCGACCTGGACTCGGTGCGCCTTGCCCTGCCACGGTTCGAGGAGTTCGTCACCCAGCAGGTGTGGCTGTCGAACGCCGCGCCAGCCGACGCGGTGGAGCGGCTGCGCACGGCCGGCTTGCAGATCGTCGACACCAGCACCACGTCGGCCCGCAGGGCCCTGCTCGACCGGTCGGCACCGGCGCTGGGCATGCTGCTGTTCGCCTTCGCCGCCGCCGCAGCCGCGGTGCTCGCGGCAGGGGCGACGGCCGTCGCGCTGTACCTGTCCGGACGACGCCGGGCCTTCGAGCTCGCGGCCATGCTGGTCGTCGGGGCGCCGCGGCGCAGCCTGGTCGCCGCCGCTGTCGGCGAGCAGCTGCTCGTGCTCGGCACCGCGCTGGTGCTCGGGGTCACGGGCGGCCTGGCAGCAGCCCTCCTCGTACTGCCCTCCGTCCCCGAGGTCCCCGACCCGGGGCCACCCGCGCTGCGGTACGCCCCGCACCTGGGTGGCCTGACGCTGTTCCTCCTGGCACTCGCCGCCGTGGTCGTGGCCACGGCTGCCGGAGCCGCTGCGGGGCTGATCCGCCAGGCTCGGCCCGGCCTGTTGCGGGAGTCCGCCCCGTGACCGGGATCGCGGTGCGGGTCGAGGCCCTCGAGATGGTCTACGAGATCGACGGCGAGCAGGTGCACGCCCTGCGGGGGGTGGATCTCGAGTTCGCGCCGGGGGAGTCGATCGCGCTCCTCGGGCCCTCGGGCTCGGGCAAGTCGAGCCTGCTCACCCTGCTCGCCGGCCTGCAGAAGCCGACCTCCGGACGAGCGCTCCTCGACGGGCAGGACGTCACCGCCATGAGTGAGCGGGCGCTGCTCACGCTGCGCGCCCGGGACGTCGGCGTGGTCGTGCAGGGACCGGCACGCAACCTGCTGCCGTACGCCAACGCGGAGGAGAACGTGCGGTTCGCCCAGCGGGCCGTGCCACGGGACCGCCGCGGCCGCCTGCGCCCGCCGGCGGAGCTCCTCGAGGGGCTCGGCCTCGGCCATGTACGGCGGTCCGGGCTCGGAGCGCTGTCCGGCGGCGAGCAGCAGCGACTGTCGCTGGCCGTCGGGCTGGCTGGTGCCCCTGGTCTGCTGCTGGCCGACGAGCCCACCAGCCAGCTCGACGCGACCAACCGCGCGCACGTCGTGGACATGCTGACCGCCGCAGCCGCGGACGGCGCGACGATCGTCGTCGTCACCCACGACGAGCACATGGCTCAGCAGGTCGACCGCTCCGTGCACCTGCGTGACGGGCTGGTGGTCCCGTGACCCGCTTCGTCGCCGCACACGAGGTCGGTGTCGTCCGGGGCGGCCGGCAGGTCCTCGGCGACGTGACCGTCACCGCACCGGCCGGAGAGATCACCGCTCTCACCGGTCCCTCCGGCTCCGGCAAGTCGACGCTCATCGCGGCGCTCGCCGGCTTGGAGCCGGTGACCACCGGCCGCATCGTCTGGGAGGACACCGTCGTGGGACCGCGGTCGCGCGACCTGCGGCACCGGTGCGGGCTGGTCCTGCAGGGCTACGGGCTCGTGTCGCTGCTGTCCGCAGCCGAGAACGTCGAGCTGGTGCTGCAGGCGCAAGGCGTCGCACGCGCCGAGGTCCGAGACCGGGCACGAGAGGCCCTCGCCGCTGTCGGCCTCGACGGCGCCGGCGACCACCTCGTCGAGCAGCTCTCCGGCGGCCAGCAACAACGCGTCGCAGTGGCGCGTGCCGTCGTCGGCCGGCCCGAGGTGCTGTTCGCCGACGAGCCGACCGCCGAGCTCGACCCCGCGACCCGGGACCGGGTCCTGCACGTGCTCCTCGCCGAGGCGCACCGCGGAGCCGTCGTGGTGCTCGCCACCCATGACCGGTACGTCGCAGACGTCGCCGACGCCGAGGTCGAGCTGGAGGACGGCCGCGTCGTCGCAGGCAGCGCCTGACCTCGCGGACGCTGTTACGCCGAAGGGCACCTCCGGCGATGCCAGGGAGAACCCACCCCTGACTGGAGGCACTGCCCCATGAAGACGCAACTCAGCAAGCGACGAGCGCTCGCCCTCGGCGCCGGCGCGACCGGCCTCGCGGCCGTCGCTCTGCTCGGCGGCGGCATCGCCGCGGCCGCCGGCAGCGGACCGTCGTCGTCGCTTGCGACCGGAGCCGGCAGCGACGCCGCTGCCCCAGCCGCCGCGCCCAGTGGAACCGCGACCGCCAGCCCCGGTGCGCATCCGGGCAGACCGGGCCCAGGGCCACGCGATGGCGCCGGCAACGCCCCTCCCGGTGGTCCGGGCGGACCTGGTGGACCTGGTGAACACGGACGGGGCGGACCGCGCGCTGGTGGTCCTGACTTCCTGCACGGCCGCTTCGTCCGGCAGTCGGGCACGAGCTACATCACCGAGGACGTGCAGCAGGGCACCGTCACCGCGGTCAGCGCGACCTCGTTGACGGTCCGGTCGACGGACGGGTACAGCGAGACCTACGCCCTCACGAGCAGCACGAGGTACGGGCGTGACGGAAAGGCCTCCGACGTCGCCGTCGGCGACAAGGTGATGGTGCGGGCGACGGTGGCGGGCGGCACCGCCACCGCGACCTCTGTGGACGAGCGACGGGCGCCGGCGCCGAAGGGGACCGCTTCGCCGAGCCCGTCTGCCACCTCCTGATCGGGCGGCGGGCGCCGCTGCTCGAGGCTGCGCCCGCCGCGCGGAGTCCGCATGACGCTGCCAGCCCACGCCCAGCCGCCTGCCAGGGCCGCCGTCGATCGTCGTGACGTGCCTGTGCCACCTGTGGCGCTCTCGTTGCGCGGCTGGGGATCCCGCCGCGCCGAGGCCGTGCCGCAAGTGGACGTCGACGCCCTTGTACAGGCCTGGCGGCGCGGTGACGACGAGGCACGGGACACCGTGCTCGGTGAGGTCCGCCGACGCACGCTGCGCTATCTCGCCGGCTTGCGGGTGCCGGCGCACGAGTGCGAGGACCTCGCCCAGGAGGTGTGCCTGGCGGTGTTCAAGGCTGCGCCAGGGTGGCACGCGGACGGCACCTCGGTGTGGGCGCTCGTCTTCACGATCGCGCGCAACAAGCACATCGACCGGGTCCGCAGCTCCGCTCGTACCGCTGTCCTGGGTGCGCACGCGGACGCGGTCGAGCGCGAGCTCGGCGCCCGTGCCGACACCGACGCCGGGCCGGAGCAGCAGGTGCTGCTCGGTGAGCTCTCGCAGCACATGGCCGCCCTCCTGGAGCTGCTTGCTCCGAACCAGCGAGACGTGCTGGTCCTACGCATCGTCGTCGGGCTCAGCGTCGCCGAGACGGCCGACGCGCTCGGTCTCAAGCACGGCAGCGTCCACGTCCTTCAGCACCGGGCACTGACCAAGCTGCGTGCCCTGCTGGCCGGAGGTGCAGGATGAGCCGACGTGCCCGCCGCGCCGACCACGACGCGATCGAGCGGCTCCGCACCCGGACAGCGAGCTGGGAGGACCGCCAGGACGAGGCCCTTGCCGGGCTGCTCCTCCTCGCGCGGTCAGCCGACCTCCTCGCGCCGCCACCGCCGCCGGTGACCACGCAAGTGCGACGGAGGCAACCGATCCTCGCCGGGCTCGCCACCAGCGCAGTCGCCGCCGGTGCGCTGGTCTTCCCCAGCCTCACGACCGGTGCCGGCACCGGGACCGGCCCCCGCACCATCCCGACCACAACGCCGACAGTGAGCAGCGACGCCGCGGCCGTCTCGCGGCTGCTCGACCAGGTCCGCTCCGAGCTGACCCAGGCAGGTACGGCGGGATCGGCCACCACCCGCAAGGCGCTGCTCGCGCACGCCGCCGCCACGCTGTCGACGGCGCAGAGCCGCGCGCGCCGACTGCCGCCCGCTGAGCAGGCGCCGCTCGACCAGGACTCGACCCAGCTCCGGCAGGAGCTCGCCCGCCGTGGCGACCCGGGCCAGCGCCGACAGCAGGGGACCGGCGTGCCCCAGCCACCCGCTCCCCGAGCGGGGCGCCAGCAGCCGCGCCCCGGGGCTCGAGACCGGGGGACGTGACACGGTCCTCGCGGTGTCGGTCACCCCTGCCGCCGTACCGCCGCTGCGCGACTACCCGTCAAGGGGATGTTCGAGTTCCGCAGCCCGGTACCCGCGGGGGCCGCCGCGTCGACGGTTGCCGGTCGGGACGGCGGCTGACGACGCGCAGCGGCAAGCGCACCCGGAAGGTCGCACCCACGATCCCCTCGGCCGTGCGGTCAACCACGGCGACGCTGCCGCCGTGCGCCTCGACGATGCCCGCCACGATCGCGAGCCCGAGGCCGCTGCCGCCCGAGGCACGGGTACGTGAGGGGTCGGCCCGGTAGAACCGGTCGAACACCCGCTCCCGGTCGGCCGGGTCGATCCCGGGCCCTTCGTCGGAGACGTCCAGTACGGCGGAAGCGCCGTCGACCCACAGCCGCACGCGCACGGCGGTGCCAGGCGGGGTGTGCACCCGTGCGTTGGCGAGCAGGTTGGCGAGCACCTGGGTGAGCCGGTGCCGGTCGCCGTCCACCTCGCAGGTCGCGTCGTCGGCGACGAGCGAGACCCCGCGGCTGGGGTCGGCCGCCTGGGCGTCGTGGACGGCGTCGGTGGCCACCGCCATCAGGTCGACGGGGGTGCGCTCCATCGGCCGCTGCAGGTCGAGCCGCGCAAGCTGCAGCAGGTCGTCGACGAGCCCGCCCATCCGGGTCGCCTCGTCCTCGACCCGCGACATCGTCCGGCCGACGTCGGTGACCGCGCCCTGCCGGTAGAGCTCCGCGAAGCCACGGATTGAGGTGAGCGGGGTGCGCAGCTCATGGGAGGCGTCGCCGACGAACCGGCGCATCCGCTCCGCCGACGCCCGGGCCGCGGCCTCGGACGCGGCCCGCTCCGCGAACGCGCTCTCGACCTGGTCGAGCATCGTGTTGAAGGACTGCCCGAGGGACCCCACCTCGGTGCGCGGGTCGCTCTCGGGGACCCGCCGGCTGAGGTCGCCGGTCGCGATGGCCTCGGCGGTGGTCTCCACCTCGACGAGCGGTTTGAGGGAGCGGCGCACCACGACGTACCCGAGACCGCCCAGCAGCAGCAGGACGCCGCCGCCGACCACGCACTCCAGCAGGACCAGCCTGGACACCGTGGCCTGAACGTCGTCGAGCGGCAGCGCGACGATGACGGTGCCGCTCGGTGTCGTGCGGGCCTCGACCCGCCAGTGACCTGCGGTGAACGGCACGGTCGGCAGGGTGCTCGGCAGCACCGGCGGGTTGACGCCGGAGCGCAAGCCGGTCGCGGTCGTCCCGGAGGGGGTGATGACCTCCGCGAACACCGAGTCGAGGGAGTCGTGGCCGAGCGGCCCGCTCAGCTGCGGCTGCACCGCCAGCCGGTCCACCGTCTGACCCAGCTGGGTGTCCACCCGGCCCAGCAGGTAGCCGCGCAACGACGCCGTGGCGGCGGCGCCGGACAGCGCCAGCGCCAGTCCCGACAGCAGCAGGACGGCACCGACGAGCCGGAGCCGCAGCGGGAGGGTGGACACTGATCGCACCTCATCAAGGTCGACCGGCGCTCTGACGACAGGCTGAAGACCGCTTGTGCAGTGCCTGTGAGCACGCCTGTGAGCACGCCTGTGAGCAAGCGCACCAGACCGGCTCCCAGGCAGTGCACAGCATGCTCGCAGCCACTCCACCGGGGAGGGCCCCGACGGTTGACGCATGACCGGCGACGGCCTGCGGGCGACATCATGAGAGGCATGACCACGCGAGGCGAGCGCCAGGCGGCCGCTGCGGCCGAGCAGGGCCTGCGCTCCGCGGCCTGGCGCGCGCTCGGCACCGGCGTGCAGCTGGTCGTCACAGACCACCTCGACGAAGCCCGGGCCGCCGTCGAGCAGGTCCTCGCCGACGTCGACCTGGCTGCCTCCCGGTTCCGCGAGGACAGCGAGATCTCCCGGCTGCCGATCGGGGAGTGGGCGACCGTGTCTCCCTTGCTGGCAAGGCTTCTCACGATCGCCCGGGACGCGGCCGAGTGGACCGGAGGACTGGTCGACCCGACGGTGGGCACCAGCCTGCGGGACCTCGGCTACGACCGGACCTACACGGCGATCGTGCAGGGCACGCCCCTCACGGTGGTCCGGCGACCCGTCGGCTGGCGGGCCCTCGAGATCGACGGCGACCGCGTGCGGGCCCCCGAGGGCCTGGACCTGGGCGCCACCGCGAAGGGCGTCGCCGCGGACCTCTGCGCTGCAGCCGCCGGGGCAGTCAGCACCGCGGCCCTGGTCGGGCTCGGTGGCGACATCGCGACCGCCGGCGACCGCAGCTGGCCGGTGCTGGTCAGGGACACCTCCGACTTCGACGAGGTCGACGACGACGGGCAGGTCGTCGACCTCACCGGGGCGCTGGCGACCAGCGGCACCAGGGCCCGGCAGTGGAACCGCGGCGGGCGACTGGTGCATCACCTGCTCGACCCCCGCACCGGGCTGCCGACGCAGGGACCGTGGCGCACCATCAGCGTGGTCGCCGCGACGTGCGCGCTCGCCAACACGGCGAGCACCGCGGCGATCGTCGCCGGAGAGCCCGCTGAGCGCTGGCTGCGCGAGCGCGGCTTCAGCGCGAGACTCGTGCACGACGACGGCACCATCACCACCGTCGGCGACTGGCCGGCCGAGGAGACCTTATGAGCGTGTTGGCCGCAGCACCCACGCTCGGCCAGGCGCCGCTCTGGTACCTCGCCCGCAGCACCGGCATGGTCAGCTTCGTCCTCGTGACCGTCGCCCTGTGCCTGGGCATCGCGTCCACGCAACGGGCGCTCGCCAGCCCGTCCTGGCCGCGGTTCGCGACCCAGGGCCTGCACCGCAACGTGTCCCTGCTGGGCCTCGCCTTCCTGGGCGTCCACATCGTGACGACGATCCTCGACGGCTACGTCAACATCAGCTGGTGGGCGGTCGTCGTCCCTGGCATCTCCCACTACCGCGGCACCTGGGTCGCGCTCGGCACGATCGCCTTCGACGTCATCGTGGCGGTCATCGCGACGAGCCTGGTGCGGCTGCGGATGAACGCGACCTACTGGCGCCGGCTGCACCTCACCGTGTACGCCGCCTGGCCGCTGGCCTGGCTGCACTTCCTCAAGACGGGGACGGACGCGGCGCACGGCAAGTTCGGCCTCTGGATCGCCATCGCCGCGGCTGTCCTCGTCGGTGTGGCGGTCGCCGCCCGGACGTCGTTGCGGGACGACCCGGCCCCGGTCAGGAGCGTTGTCCGATGAGGGGTGTCCGATGAGGCTGCTCACCGACTCCGGCCCGAGCCTCGCCGAGCACCAAGCGGTGCACGGGTCGCTACCGCTGCCGCCGCGGTCCCAGCTGCTCGACGCCGTCGAGGCCGCCGGTCTGCTGGGACGCGGCGGCGCGGGCTTCCCGACGGCCCGCAAGATGCGCACCGTCGCGGCCGGCCGGCACCCGGTCGTCCTCGGCAACGGATGCGAGGGCGAGCCCGCCAGCAAGAAGGACTCGCTGCTGCTGGCCCGGCACCCGCACCTCGTGCTCGACGGGCTCGACGTGGCCGCAGCCGCGGTCGGCGCGAAGGACCGGCACCTGGCGGTGCACGCCGGCAGTCTGGCGCTGCCCTCGCTCCGTGCCGCGCTGCGGGAGCGGCGGTCCCCGATCACGCTGCACGAGGTGCCGGTCCGGTACACCGCCTCGGAGGAGTCAGCACTCATCAGCTTCATCAACACCGGTACGGCGAAGCCGCTGTTCACGCCACCGCGGCCGTTCGAGGAGGGCATCGGCCGGCGACCGACCCTGGTCAACAACGCGGAAACGCTGGCACAGCTGGCGCTCATCGCCCGCCGTGGTCCCGTCTGGTTCCGCGAGCTGGGTGACCCCGAGGAGCCGGGGACGCACCTGCTCACGGTGGACGGCTCGGTCATGGAGGTCCCGACCGGGCGTCCGCTGC
>JAOPVZ010000106.1 GCA_025965935.1 Frankiales bacterium
GTGGCAGAACACGTCGGCACCGCCGCCGTCCTGGGCGATGAACCCGAAGCCCTTCTCCGCGTTGAACCACTTCACTGTGCCTTCGGCCATGATCTTTCCTTCTCAAACGGTGTTCGCGGGACCGCGATCTACGGCCCTGCCAGCTGGAGCGACTGACTGCGCGAGTCCGAGAACGAGCGAGCGAGAAACCACAACTGCGACCACCCTACTGGCACGATGCCCGAATGACGACCAAGGAGCTCCGGCGGCTGACCGTGGCAGGTGTCGTGGCCCTGACCGTGCTGGTCGTCTACTGGGCGCTGTGGTACCTGGCTCGAGACGTCGTCCGCAGCGACGACTCGCACGCCTACTACGACTTCGAGAACGCCTTCCCGCTCGCCGACGCCTGGCTCGGGCTCTGCGTGCTGCTCGCCGTACGAGCCGTCCACCGGGGCAGCCCGACGGCCCTGCTCTGGTTGCTGACCGGCGGTGGTGCCGGCGTGTACCTGTTCTGCATGGATGTGCTCTACGACCTCGAGCACGGCATCTACGCCACCGGAGCCGGCGGCGTCATCGAGCTCGCCATCAACCTGCTGACGCTGGGGCTGTCCGCCTGGTTCCTGCGCTGGGCCTGGTCCCGGCGCGAGGTGCTGCTCAGCTCGCCTGGCTGACGCTGCTCATGTTGAAGTCCGGCACCCGGACCGGCGGCATGTGCGTCCAGGTGAAGTAGTCGCTCCACTCGCGCGGCAGCGTCGGCACCGAAGCGCCGACCTCCGCGCAGCGGCCGAGCAGGTCGACCGGCGACTCGTTCCACCGGTAGTTCGTGACCGCGCCGGTCACCTCGCCGTCCTCGATGAGGTAGACGCCGTCCCGGGTGAGCCCGGTGAGCAGCAGCGTCTCGGGGTCGACCGGCCGGATGTACCAGAGGCAGGTCAGCAGCAGCCCGCGCTTGGTCGAGGCGACCATCTCGTCCGTGGTCGCCCCGCCGGCCCCGCTGACCAGCAGGTTGTCGACGAACGGGGTCACGGGGGAGCCGGTGCGCGCAGCCGAAGCGCGGGTCTGCGTGAGCGCCTCGAGCCGCCCGTCGCGGATCCAGTCGGTCGCGTGGACGTCGAGGCCGTTGTCGAAGACGCTGCTCGTGCTCGACGACCCGTGCGCCACGACGAACGGAGCCGCTGGCATCACGGCGGGATCGCTCCGCATCGAGAACCCTTGCGGTGCCAGGGCCTCACCAACCCGAGTGCCGCCTCCAGGGCGGGAGAACACCGTCCTGCCCTCCGCGGCGTCCCGGCCCGTCGCGGTCCAGTAGGTGTAGACGAGCAGGTCCGCGAGCGCGCTCGGCGGCAGCACCGTCTCGTACCGGCCCGCGGGCAGGTCCACCCAGCGCTGAGTCCAGGACAGCCGTCGCTGCAGCTCCGCGTCCAGGGCTGGTACGGCGACATCTGCCCAGTCCCGGGTGTGCTGGCCCACCCACGAGGAACCGCCCGGCCGATCGTTCTTGGCCGTCATCTCGACGTACCCGCGAGGTTGGACGTGCCGGCGTCGGAGTCCGGTGGAGGACCCCAGCCAGGTGGTGGTGACCTCGTGCGACGCGTAGCCGTAGTGCCGCAGGCCGAGGGACGGTGCCTGCTCGAACGACTGGCCGAGGTCGCGTGCCAGCTGGGCGAACACCGCCGTCGTCGTCTGCTCGGCAGGATCGCCGAAGGAGACCTCGGCCGGCCCGGTGACCAGCGGTGCGTAGTCGGGTGCGGGACCGGCCTCGCGGGCTGCCCGCTCGCTGGCGCGCACCAGGTCCTCGAGGTCGTCGAGGAGCGAGGCGCTGCGGACGCCGAACGACTCGCCGACCACGCTGATGACGGTGAGGTCGCGCTCGCGGCGGGAGCCGTTGGTGGTGAGCGTGCTGTTGGCCCAGCGCAGGTTGACGGTGCTGCTCTCGGTGAGGATGACGACGCAGCCGTCGGCCTGGGAGAGCTTCAACGCTCTTTCGATGACCTCGGCCCCGACCGCGCTCATCGGCCGGCCTCCCGCTGGGTGTTGAGGATGTTGACGCCGCGGAACAGCGCCGCGGGGCAGCCGTGGGAGACGGCGGCTGTCTGGGACGGCTGAGCCTTCCCGCAGTTGAAGGCGCCGCCGAGCACGTAGCTGGACGGACCGCCGACCGCCTCCATCGAGCCCCAGAACTCGGTGGTGACGGCCTGGTAGGCGAGGTCCCGGAGCTGCCCGACGAGCCGGCCCGCCCGGATCTCGTAGAAGCGCTGTCCAGTGAACTGGAAGTTGTAGCGCTGCATGTCGATCGACCAGCTCTTGTCGCCGACGACGTAGATGCCCTTCTCCACGCCGGCAATGAGCTGCTCGGTGGTGGGTCCGTCCGCGACGGGTTGGAGCGACACGTTGGGCATCCGCTGTACGGGTACCCGGTGCGGGCCGTCGGCGAAGGCGCAGCCGTTGGACCTCCCGAACCCGTTCTGCTTCGCCATCCGGCGGTCGAGCTGGTAGCCGACCAGGACGCCGTCGCGCACGATGTCCCACTCCTGGGCCGCGACGCCCTCGTCGTCGAAGCCGACGGTCGACAGCCCGTGTGGCGTGTGCCGATCGCCGGTGACGTGCATGAGCTCCGTGCCGTAACGCAGCGAGCCGAGCTGGTCGAGGGTGGCGAACGACGTTCCGGCGTAGGCCGCCTCGTACCCGAGCGCCCGGTCGAGCTCGGTCGCGTGGCCGATGGACTCGTGGATGGTGAGCCACAGGTTCGAGGGGTCGATGACCAGGTCGTACCGGCCGGGCTCGACGCTGCTCGCCTTGGCCTTCTCGACGAGGTTGGCGGGCAGCTGCGCGAGCTCGGAGGCCCAGTCGTAGCTGTCGGGGTGACCGGTGGTGAGGTACTCCCAGCCGCGACCCACGGGTGCTGCGAGGGTCCGCATCGTCTCGAAGCCCCCGCCCGGGTCGAGGCGCGTGCCGGTGACCTGGGGCAGCAGTCGGATGCGCTGCTGGGTGGTCATGGTGCCGGCGGTGTCGGCGTAGAACTTGCACTCCATCGCCTGCTGCAGCGTCACATCGACGTGGTCGACCTCGTCGTGCGCGAGCAGCGTCCGGCTCCAGTCGGTGAACAGCGCCACCTTCTCCGCGGTGGGGACGCTGAACGGGTCGATGTCGTAGTCGGACACCCAGGTCACGTCGTCGTGCACCGGCTCGTCGGCGAGCTCGATGGGTTGCGAGTTCAGCGGCCGTGCGGTGCGGGCGACGTCCACCGCCTCGCGGGCGAGGCGGCGGGCCTCGTCGGTCGTCACGTCGGCGCTGCTCGCGAACCCCCAGGTGCCGTCGACGATCACCCGGACCGCCAGTCCGAGTGTCACGTCGTCGGAGAGGTTCTCGAGTTCGGCGTCGCGCAGTGACACGTTCTGATTGCGGTTCCGCTCGACGCGGACGTCGGCGTGCCGGGCGCCGGCGTCCCGCGCGGACTGCAGTGCGGCGTCGGCAAGCGCCCGGAGTGGGAGGGCGAGGAAGGCGGGATCGACGGTCACACAGTCACCCTAGAGCGCTCGGATCGGCCCGAACGGCCGCCCTTCGCCGGGGCGTCGGCACGGTGATGTCACCTTGGGGTGAGGCCTGATGTGACCATCTTGTCTAGTGTGGGAAATGCCGATACCCCGCCTGTGAACCTGATGGGTTTGGCGGACGGCGTGACGCGCGCTCCGCTCGACCTGGCCGAGACGCTGCAGCTCGTGGCGGACACGATCGTTGAGTCGCTCGGCTTCGAGGTCGCCGTCATCAACCTCGTCGACGACGACGACACCGCTCTGGTCGTGGCCGCGGTCTCCGGACCGGACGAGGTCCGGCAGCTGCTGCTCGGCCGTCGTCAGGGCAACGAGGGCTGGTCGAAGCTGATCGCAGCGAGCGAGCCGTGGGGGCGGTTGCGGTTCCTGGACCACAACACGGCACCGTCCGACCCGTCGGACATCCTCACCTGGATCCCCGACCTCCCACTGTCCGACGACCCCAACGCCTGGCATCCCGAGGACGCGCTGTTCGCACCGCTGGAGTCCGCGACCGGCCGGTTGCTCGGGATGCTCTCGGTCGACGTGCCGCGCGACGGGATGCGTCCCGGACCGGAGACGCGGCACGCGCTGGAGGCGTTCGCCGTCACTGCTGCGCTGGCCCTCGAGCACGCGACGCTCGCGACGGAGAGCCGGCGCGGTGCGCAACGCTTCACGGCTGTCTTCGAGTCCAGTCCCGTGGCCATCGCGATCCTCTCGGCAGATCGCACCATCGAACGGGTCAACGACGCCTACTGCCGGTTCCTCCAGCGCGACCGCTCGGAGCTCCTCGGACGCAACCCCATGGACTTCACCCACCCCGACGACCGGAAGCTCACCGAGGCCGCCTCGAACGCGGCCCGCGCCGTACCTGCACCCAGGGAACCGACGCAGCCGGTCGAGAAGCGGTACGTGCTCCCCGACGGGTCCATCGCGTGGGGCCGGCTGCAGCTGGCGCCGCTCAACCAGGCTGACGACCGGGGGATCCTGGTGGCTCAGGTCGTCGACGTGACCGATCGCAAGCGCAGCGAGGCCCGACTCGTCCGGCAGGCCCACTTCGACGCGCTCACCTCGCTGCCGAACCGAGGTGAGTCGATGGCCCGGCTGCGGCGCGCGCTCGCCGACGACGTCGACGCGGGTGCGATGACAGCGGTGTTCTTCTGCGACCTCGACCGACTCAAGCTCGTGAACGACGGACACGGCCACGCCGTCGGTGACGCCTACATCCGCGAGGTCAGCAAGCGGATCCGTGCCGGCGTGCGTGACGAGGACTGCGTCGGCCGGCTGAGCGGGGACGAGTTCGTCGTCGTCCTCAGCGGGCTCCGCAGCCCTACCGAGGCGATCGGGATGGCCGGCCGCATCATCGATGGCGTGCGTCAGCCGCTGCGCCTCGGCGGTGCGTCGTTCACGCCTTCCATGTCGATCGGCATCGCCTACAGCGCCGGGCCGGGGACCACCGCCGACGAGCTGCTCGCGCAGGCTGATGCGGCCATGTACCGCGCGAAGAACGTGGAGCGCGGTGCCTGGCAGGTCTACGACCCGAGCATGAGCGGCTCGGCCGTCGCGCAGCTCGAGCTGCGGCACGACGTGGAGGCGGCGTTGCGGGAGCAGCAGTTCGTCCTGCACTACCAGCCGATCGTGCGTCTCGGGGACCGCGCGATCAGAGGCCACGAAGCACTGCTCCGCTGGCAGCACCCGACCCGCGGCCTGCTGATGCCGGGACAGTTCCTCGACGTGGTCCTCGACAGCGAGTACGAGTCTCCGGTCACCGACTGGGTGCTGCAGCAAGCAACGTGGGATGCCGCGCACCTGAAGGACCAGACCCGCGTGTCGGTCAACGTCAGCTCGCTGCAGGTCGGCCGGCGTGATCTGCCGCGGGTCGTGGAGGCGGCGCTGGCCCGTGCCGGCCTCACGCCGGACCGCCTGGTGCTCGAGCTCACCGAGGATCGGCTGCTGTCCCGCACCGACGGCCCAGAGCTGCTCGGGCGGCTGCGCGCGGTCGGCGTCTCGCTTGCCCTCGACGACTTCGGCACCGGGTACGCCGGGCTGGGCTACCTGCAGCGCTTCCCGGCGCTCGACGTGATCAAGCTCGACCGGGCGTTCATCGCCGGCCTGGGGCGGGAGCCGGTGAGCGGGCACATCGTGCGCTCCGTCGTCGAGCTGGCCCGCAGGTGCGGGCTGCGCCTCGTCACCGAGGGCGTCGAGACCGAGCAACAAGCAGCCGACCTCCGCGAGCTCGGCGTGCAGTTCGCCCAGGGGTACCTGTTCGGCCATCCCGTGCCGGTCGAGGAGCTCTGTCAACCCGAACGCGGGGTCAGCCGTTAGACAGGAGTGCGCAACCAGCTCGATGACGGGAGGGCCAGCACCGGGGACACCCATGACGCCGAAGAGGTCCCGCTCGGTGGCACCCTCCACATCAGCTGGGGACGGGGGGAGAGGTGCAGAGCTTCGACGAGGCGTTCGTGACCGTCCACCACGCCGCCTACCGGGTCGCGTACAAGCTGCTCGGCGACCGGGCTGAGGCGGAGGACATCGCCCAGGAGTCGCTCGCGAGGGCGCTGGTGCGCTGGTACAAGATCGAGCCCTACGCCGTGCCGTGGGTGTCCCGCGTCGCGGCGAACCTCGCCATCGACAAGGCCCGCAAGGACCGCCGTGCGACGGGGACGACGTCGGAGCGGGGACGGCTCGACCCCGATGCCGCTGAGCGGATCGACCTGGTGCGGGCGCTGCGCTCGCTGCCGCGCAGGCAGCGGGACGTCGTGCTGCTCAGGTACCTGCTGGACCAGTCCGAGGAGCACGTCGCGGGGGCCCTCGGGCTGTCCGTCGGCACCGTGAAGACGCATGCGTCTCGCGGGCTCGCCGCGCTGCGGCTCGCTCTGGGTGAGCCGGTGGAGGCGTGATGGGCTCCTTCGACCACCTCGACGACCCGGATGCGCCGGGTCCCGGTCCTGACGTGCGGGCTGCAGTGGGCGAGCGCGCGCGGGTGCTGCTGCTCCGTCGCCGGTTGCTCGTCGGCGGTACGAGCGCCGCGGCACTGTCGGTGGTGCTGGTCCTCGCCCTGGCCCTCGCCTCGAGCGGCGCGACCGGCGGGCACAGCTCGCTCGACTACGTGTCCGACCCGCCGGTTGCGACGAGCGACCACGAGGCGACGCCCACCTCGGCACCGTTGGCGACCCCGACGCCGACTGCCTCGAAAACCCCCGTGGCGACGGCTACCCACGGGGCGACGCCCTCTCCCGACCCCGCGGACGGAGTCGTGGGTTACGGAGGCTGCGAGGTCACCCGCGAAGCCCCGACGGGCCCGGCGACGCAGGACCTCGTCGCCGGGCTCACGGCCACGGTGGCGATCCCGAGGGCCGTCGCCGCGGGGGAGGTCGTCACAGCGGACCTGACCTTGCACAACGACACGGACAAGACGTTCTTCCTGGAGGTCTACGAGCAGAACAGCAACCTCGTCCAGATCCGCGGCGCGGCGCACAGCTGGACAGACGCGATCGTCTCCGACGACGTGGAGGTCCCTCCCCACGGCGACGTGGTGCGCCACCCGACCGGGGCCGCCGTCACCGACTGCGGGTCGTCCTCGAGCCCGGGTCCGCCGCTGCCTGCCGGCACCTACGACGCGGGGGTGGCGCTCTCGATCTCGCAGATCGAGTCCACGGACCCGGCAGCCACGCCGACGCCTTCCGGCGCCGGCGTCCTGGGCCTGCCCAGCTCCACCCCGTCGGCCGGACCGACGCCGGAGCCCACGCCGACGCGCACCAGCGAGTCGCTCCTGGTGCAGAGATCGTTCGGGTCGACGATCACGGTCACGTGATGCGCTAGAACCAGCGCGCCTCCATGTCGAGGGTCGTGCGGTCGAGGCTGGCAACGAGATCGAGCTGTGGGCCGGTCTTCGGGAGCTCCCAGGCGAAGAAGTACTGAGCTGCGCGCCGCTTGCCCTCGTAGAAGTCGCCGTCCTTGCCCTCGGCAGCGAGCAGCTGCTCCAGCCACATCCAGGCGATGACCGTGTGCCCGACGGCCTCGAGGTACGGCGTTGCGTTGGCGAGCGAGAGGACCACATCGCCTGCGTCCCAGACCTTCTGCGTCACCTCGACGATCCGTGCCACGACGTCGCGGAGCTGCGTGGCGTAGGGCTCGGGCGCCCGGACGCAGGTCGCCTCGATGGTCTCGGCGAGCTTCGTCAGCCCAGCGCCGCCGTCCATCGTCGCCTTGCGGCCGAGCAGGTCCAGGGCTTGGATGCCATGGGTGCCCTCGTGGATCGGGTTGAGCCGGTTGTCCCGGTAGAACTGCTCGACCGGGTACTCACGGGTGTAGCCGTAGCCGCCCAGCACCTGGATCGCGAGGCTGTTGGCCTCCAGGCACCACTGGCTCGGCCAGCTCTTCGCGATCGGGGTGAGCATGCCCAGAAGCAGCTCCTCTCCCTGGTCGACCAGCTTCCCGCAGTACAGGTTGAGGGCAAGCGCTCCTTCGACGTACGACTTCTGCGCGAGCAGCATCCGCCGTACGTCGGGGTGCTCGATGATCGGGACCTGCGGGGTGGTGGCGTCCTTGCCGGACCGGCCCTGCGGGCGGCTGCGGGCGTAGTCGAGCGAGTGCAGGTAGCCGGTGTAACCGAGTGCCGTGGCACCCAGGCCGACCCCGATGCGGGCCTCGTTCATCATGTGGAACATGTACGGCAGGCCACGGTTCTCCTCGCCGACGAGGTAGCCGACCGCGCCCTCGAACGACAGCACCGTGTTGACGGTGCCGCGGAAGCCCATCTTGTGGTTGATCCCGGTGAGCGTGACGCCGTTGCGGCTGCCGTCCTCGAGGTACTTCGGGACGACGAGCAGCGAGATCCCTTTGCTGCCAGGCGGTCCGCCCGGGACCTTGGCGAGGACCAGGTGCACGATGTTCTCGCTGAGGTCGTGCTCACCCGCGCTGATCCACATCTTGTTGCCGGTCACGCGGTAGCTGCCGTCCTCCTGGCGCTCGGCCTTGGTCGTGATGTCGGCGAGGCTGCTGCCGGCCTGCGGCTCGGACAGGCACATGGTGCCGAAGTAGCGGCCCTCGACCATGGGAAGCACGAAGCGCTCGATCATCTCCGGCGAGCCGTGCGCCGCCAGGAGGTTTGCGTTGGCGACGGTCAGCAACGGGTAGGCGGCGGTGCCGACGTTCGCGGCGTGGAACCAGCCCATCAGCGCCTGGCAGATCACCGCGGGCAGCTGCATGCCGCCCACGCTGGCGTCCATGCCGGCGCCGATGAACCCGGCGTCGCCATAGGCCTTCAGTGCCTTCCCCACCTCCTCGTGCAGGACGACCTTGCCGTCGACGAACTGCGGCTCCTCGAGGTCGTTGCGACGGTTGTGCGTCGCGAAGTCCTTCGTGGCGATCTGCTCCGCCAGGTCGAGGACCGCGTCGTAGGTCTCCCGGGTGTGCTCGCTCGGCAGGCTCGTGACGTCGAGCCACTCGTAGAGCAGGAAGTCGAGGTCGCGACGCGAGAGCAGCAATGAGGCCATGACCGCAGGTTACGGACCGACCCGGGCTCGCCCAGTCGCACTCTCCTGATCTCATGCCGTCGGGGGTGCGAGTGCCGGGCCCATGGCGCGTTACCCGATCAGGGAAGCGGGTCAGAGGCGGGCGACGTAGACGCTGTTGGAGGACGTGCCGCCGGTCAGCGGGTTGGGGAACTCGACGAGGTGGCCGTCGGCGGTCGTGAAGACCTCGCGAAGGACCCCCAGGAAGGCGTCTTCGGGCGGGTCGTCGGACCAGAGCGCGAACACGCCACCCGGGTTGAGCCGGTGGGCGAGGTGGCGCAGGCCGTCGGGGGAGTAGAACGCCGAGTGGGACCCGTTCAGCACGTGTGCCGGCGTGTGGTCGATGTCGAGCAGCACCGCGTCGACGCGTGCCGGGGTGCCGCTGCCGAAGCCGGAACCGCCGGCCACCAGGGCGAAGAAGTCGCCGTGCACGAGGTGGCAGCGGGGGTCGTCGACGATCGCGGGGCTGAGGGGGAGCAGCTTCTGCTCGTGCCAGTCGATCACGGGGCTGAGCGCCTCGACGACGTGCAACGACCGGACCCGCCGATCGGCCAACGCGGCACCGGCGGTGTAGGCGAGCCCGAGCCCGCCGACGACGACGTCCAGGTCTTCGTGGTCCAGGGCGGCGAGTCCGAGGGTGGCCAGCGCCTCCTCGGCGACGGTGAACAGGCTCGACATCAGGTACTCCTCGCCGAGCCGCACCTCGTAGACGTCGACCCTGAGCGTCGGCTCCACCCGGCGGCGCAGGCTGATCTCGCCGATCGGCGTCTCGCGCCAGTCGAGCTCCTCGAACCGCTTGCTCATCGGGTGTCCGTTCGGTCAGGTGCGATCTGCTGCCCTGCTCGGCTTCGAGCTGGGCGCGGCTGGGCGCGCTCGGGGGAGGACGGCCTGCTCATACCAGAGCAGGGAAGGTCAGAAGAGCACGGCTCCGACGGTCCGGGCCTCGAGGTCGAGCAGCCAGCGCTTGGCGTGTAGACCGCCGCCGTAGCCGACGAGGGTGCCGTCGGCGCCGATGACGCGATGGCAAGGGGTGACGATCGCGTTGGGGTTGGAGCCGTTGGCGAGACCGACGGCACGGGACGCCACCCGCGGGTCCTCACCGATGGCGAGCGCGATGTCGCCGTAGGAGCGGGTCGTGCCGTAGGGGATGTCCCGCAGCGCAGCCCAGACCCGCAGCTGGAAGCTGCTGCCCCGCTCGTCGAGGGGGAGGTCGAAGTCCTGGAGCTCGCCCGCGAAGTAGGCGTGCAGCTGCTCGCGGGCGGCCGGGAGGCACAAGGCGCCGGCGTCGTAGCGCTCGTCGGTGGTCCGCGGGACGCCCTTGCTCTCCGGCAGGTGGGTCTGCACGAGGCCCCGCTCGGAGGCGACCAGGAGCATCTCGCCGATCGGGGTGCCGACTGTGCAGCTCCGGAGCCCTGTGTCCACAGCCACCCCTTGACGTCAGACCCCTCCAAGAGGTCTACTGGAGGGGTCGTTCGAACAAATGTTCGACACGATCCGACGAGACCTGAAGGCCCCGTCGGTGACGGTACCTCCGCCGTACGACAGGTGTCTCGACCCTCTCCTGCCGTACGGCGGTGGCCCCGGCCTCGCCGGAGCGTGGGGAAGCGCTTCAGCGAGGCCGGACCGTCGTCCGTGCTGCCGTCTTCCCCCGGCGTGACCTGCAGGAGGAAGACCCATGAGCCGCCGCTTCACCGACCCGGTCGAGGTGCACACCCGGGTGGAGGCCTCCGGGCCGGTGCCTGACCAGTTCCTGTGGCGCGGGCGGCTCTACGTCGTGCGCGAGGTGCTTGCGCGCTGGACCGAGTCGGGTTCGTGGTGGCGCGGCACGAGCATGTCCGCGGTCGTCACCGGGGACGAGGTCGCGACCACCACGCTGGCCGTCGACGACCGCGCGACGCAGTGGTGGCGGATCGAGGCCGACTCCGGGCGGCTGGCGGCGATGAGCGCAGGACCTGGCGTCTACGACCTGTGCTTCACCGAGTCGACCGCGCAGTGGTCGCTGAAGCGGGTGATGGACTGATGATGCGGGGAACGGGGCGCACTCCCGACACGCTCCTGGGACTCGCCCACGAGGGCCTCCGCGAGGCCGCCGCGACCACCTCGCCGAGCCGGCGTTACGCCCTCGCCCACCTCGCCGCCCTGCGGGCAGCGGCCGCGGTGCTGTCCTGCCGGGCGCACAGCCGGGAGCGGTCCCGTCCGACCAGCGCGTGGGTGCTGCTCGCCCGGGTCGCGCCCGAGCTCAGCGAGTGGGCGCAGTTCTTCGCCGCGGGTGCCGAGAAGCGGGCGGTCGCCGAGGCCGGGATCGCCGGTGCGGTCACGCCGCGGGAGGCCGACGACCTGCTGCGCGACGCGCAGTCCTTCCTGCAGGTCATCGAGACCACGCTGCTCGCCCGAGCCGGCTGACATGCCCTCATGACCGACCCGTTCGTCCACCTGCACGTTGCCAGCGGGTACTCGCTCAAGCACGGCGCCTCGCACCCGAAGCAGCTCGTCGAGCGGGCCGCTGAGCACGGCATGGACGCGCTGGCGCTGACCGATCGCGACGGCGCCTACGGGATCGTGAAGTTCGCGCAGGCGTGCGAGAGCTGGGGAGTGCGGCCGATCTTCGGCGTGGACCTGGCCATGGCGCCCGTGGCGCCAGTGATCCACGGAGAGTTGGCGCACTTTCTGAGGGGTCCAGAGCGAGGCAACTCTCCGCCGATCAAGAAGTCGATCAAGAACAGGACGGTGCCGGCGCGCGGTGGGGCGTTCCGGCTCGAGCTGCGGCGGGTGACCTTCCTCGCGCGGGACGGCAAGGGTTGGGCGCAGCTGTGCCGGCTCATCAGCGCGACCCACCTCGCGGGCGAGCGCGGGCAGCCGGTGAGCTCCCTCGACCTGGTCGCGGAGCACGCGAGCGGAGGCGGCATCGCCGTGCTGCTCGGGCCGCAGTCCGAGCTGGGCCGGGCGCTGGACCGCAGGAGGCCGGACGAGGCGGCCGCCCACCTGCGGACCTGGCGCGACGTCCTCGGCCGCGACGCCGTCGTCGTCGAGGTCGTGCACCACCGCGGCCCCGGCGACGCCGCGAGGGCCGCGCGCTTCCTCGGCTTCGCCCACGAGCAGCGGGCGACGGCGGTGCTGTCCAACGTCGTCCGGTACGCGGACCGGGCCGACGCCCCTACCGCTGACGTCCTCGACGCGTCGCGCCGGCTCGTCGCCCTGGACGCCCGGCACGTCGACCGCGCCAACGCCGAGGCCGCCCTGCTGTCCGGCAAGGAGATGGCCGACGTCGCCGAGGAAGTGGCGAGGTACGCCGGCCTCCGCGACGAGGGGCGCTCGCTGCTCGCCGAGACCCGCAAGCAGGCGGACCGGTGCGCCGTCGACCCTCGATCAGACCTCGGCATCGGCGAGGTGCACTTCCCCGAGCTGGAGGTGGCGGGGGAGGCGAGCGCGCTGCTGCGGGAGCGCTGCGAGGCCGGGCTCAACCGCCGCCAGATGCCGCGGGACACCAAGACCCTGCAGCGCCTCGACGAGGAGTTCGCCGTCATCGAGGGCCTCGGCTTCCCGTCGTACTTCCTCACCGTCGCCGACGTCGTCGACCTCATCAAGGCCGCCGGCGTCCGGGTCGCCGCCCGCGGCAGCGGGGCGGGCAGCCTGGTCAACTACCTGCTCGGCATCAGTGACGTCGACCCGATCCGCTACGGCCTGCTCATGGAGCGGTTCCTGTCACCGCTGCGCAACCAGCTCCCGGACATCGACATCGACGTCGAGTCGGCACGTCGCACTGAGCTCTACGAGCTCATCCTCGCCCGGTACGGCGGTGAGCGCTGCACCTGCGTCTCGATGATGGACACGTACCGCGCGCGGCACGGCATCCGGGACGTCGGCGCTGCTCTCGGCCTGCCGCCCGGCGACGTGGACGCGCTGGCCAAGGCGTTCCCGCACATCCGCGCCAGCCAGGTGCGGCAGGCGATGAAGGACTTGCCCGAGCTGCGGTCCAGTGGTCTCAACACCTCGCGGGTCGACCTGGTGCTGCAGCTGGTCGAACGGCTCGACGGGCTGCCGCGCCACATCGCGCTGCACCCGTGCGGGGTGCTGCTCTCAGACCGCACGCTGCTCGACCGCACGCCGGTCGAGTCGAGCTGGCTGGGCTTCCCGATGAGCCAGTTCGACAAGGACGACGTGGAGGCGCTGGGGCTGCTCAAGCTCGACGTGCTCGGCATCCGGATGCAGTCGGCGATGGCCCACGCGATGGACGAGGTCGAGCGGGTCGAGGGCACCCGTCCCGACGTCGACTCCATCAGCAGGGAGGACCTGCGCACCTTCCACCTCGTGCAGTCGACCAAGACCCTCGGCTGCTTCCAGATCGAGTCGCCCGGGCAGCGCGAGCTGATCGGCAAGTTCGCGCCGGAGACCTTCGAAGACCTCATCACCGACATCAGCCTGTTCCGCCCGGGGCCGGTGAAGAGCGACATGGTGCGGCCGTTCCTCGAGGCCCGGAACGGCTGGAAGGAAGCGCTCTACGTCCACGACGACCTGCGTGAGGCCCTGGAGCAGACCTACGGCGTCGTCGTCTTCCACGAGCAGGTCCTCATGATCGTCGCCAAGATGACCGACTGCAGCCTTGCCGAGGCCGACGAGGTCCGGCGGGCCCTCGGCAACGACGACGGCCAGGAGGAGGTGCGGGTCTGGTTCCGGCCCACCGCGCTCGGCCGCGGCTACTCGACGGAGGTCGTCGACGAGGTCTGGGACATCCTCAAGGCCTTCGGGTCCTTCGGCTTCTGCAAGGCCCATGCGGCGGCGTTCGCCCTCCCGACGTACCAGTCGACGTGGCTCAAGGCGCACCATCCCGCAGCGTTCCTCGCCGGGGTGCTGACCCACGACCCCGGCATGTACCCGAAGCGGCTCATCCTCGACGACGCCCGGCAGTTCGGCATCGCGATCCTGTCCCTGGACGTCAACGCGAGCCAGCCGGCGTACACGGTGGAGAAGGTCGGCTTCCTCGACGAGCCGCCGCCCGCAATCCTCGGGGCGCCACCGCGGTCGAGAGCGGACGATCTCGACCTGCCGGACGGGCGTGGGCACGGCATCCGGATCGGGCTGTCGGACGTGCGCGGCATCACCGAGGCGGAGATCGCCCGGATCGTCGCGGGGCGGCCGTTCGCGTCGCTGTCGGACTTCTGGCACCGGGCGGCGGTGTCGAGGCCGATCGTCGAGCGGCTCGTGGTGGCAGGCGGTTTCGACTCCCTGTACGGGCTCGGCTCCTCGATCCCCGGGAGGCGCAGGGGGCAGGTGACCCGGCGCGACCTGCTGCTGCAGGTGGCCGAGCTCGACCGCTGGAGCCGCTCGGTCCAGAGGGGCCAGCCGAAGAAGCGGAAGGCCGACGCACCAAGGGCTTTCGACCTCGACATCCCCCTTGACGACGTCAAGGGACGGCAGGCAAAGCAGTCCCAGAGGGCGACCGTCGTCGAGCCGGTCGACATGCAGCTCGCGCTCGACCTCGGGGACGCGCCGGAGCAGACCGTGCCGAGCGGGCTGCCGGAGATGACGCAGGCCGAGCGCACCCGTGCCGAGCTCGACGTGCTCGGTCTCGACGTGAGCAGCCACGTGCTCGACGGCTACCGGCAGTTCTTCGCCGAGCTCGGCGTGACGCCCGCCAAGGACCTGCTCGGCTGCCGCAGCAACCAGGGCGTCCTCGTCGCCGGTGTGAAGGTCGCGACCCAGACCCCGCCGATCCGCTCCGGTCGCCGGGTCGTCTTCGTGACCCTCGACGACAGCACCGGTCCGGTCGACGCGACGTTCTTCGAACAGGCCCAGGTCGGCTACGCCAGCACCGTCTTCCACTCTTGGCTGCTCGTGATCAGAGGAGAGGTACGACGGACCGGCCCCCGTGGTCTGTCGCTGCTGGCACTGGGCGCCTGGGAGCTGCCGGTGCTGCACGCGGTGTGGAGCCACGGCGGGATGGACGCCGTGTGGGAGCACATGGAGCTGCCGGGAGTCGTCACCGAGCAGTCGGTGCACGGGGCCGCGGAGTCGCGGTCGACCCGGCCCGTGATGACCAGGCCTCCCGCATCGGCGCCGGTGCAGGTCTACCCGACCGGCTTCAAGCTGTCGGCGTACTCCGACATCAAGCCCGCGGGAACGGGCGTGACCCGCAAGCTCTGGCACGCCAGCCCGGGAAGCAGTGGGCGGTGATATCCCGGCCGACCCTAGGCTGGCGGCCATGGAGACGAGGCGCGGCCCGGCAGCGAACGTGCGCACCGCCGTCGTCTGGGAGGTCCTGTCGACGGTCCTCGCCACGCCGGGCCAGGTGGTCGTCGACGCCGGCGGCGGCACCGGCGGCTTCGCCGTGCCACTGGCCGAGGCCGGTCACCGGGTCACCGTCGTCGACCCCAGCCCCGACAGCCTCGCAGCGCTGCAGCGGCGGGCGGCCGAGCGATCGCTCGACGTCGCCGCGCTGCAGGGCGACCTCGGTGACCTCGCCTCGCTCGTGCCGGCAGGCAGCGCCGACCTGGTGCTGTGCCACTCGGTGCTCGAGGTGGCCAGTGAGACCGCCGACCCTGCTGACCTGCTGGCTGCCATCGCCGATGTGCTCCGGCCCGGGGGCCGGCTCAGCCTGCTGGTCGCCAACCGCGACGCCGCCGTCCTCGCCCGCGCCCTGGCCGGCCGTCCCGACGAAGCGGCTCATGCCCTCACCGACCCGGCCGGCCGCTGGGGGAGGGCGGACGGCATCGCCCGCCGCTGGACGCCCTCGGCGATCGCCGAGCTCGTGGCGGGGACCGGCCTCGTCGTGGAGCAGGTGCACGGCGTGCGCTGCGTCTCCGACCTGGTGCCCAGCGCGGTGCTCGACACCGAGCCCGGTGCCGCCGCGGCCCTGCTGGCGCTCGAGCGGCGGCTGTCGGACCAGGCGCCGTTCCGCGACCTCGCGACCCAGGTCCACCTCCTCGCACGCAAGGGCTAGTGGGTGAGCCGGTCATGAGTCGGCGCAACAACCCGGCGGGACCGCCGCAGGGACCGCCGGGCGACGACACCGGCTGCCACGTCCTGCACGTGGACATGGACGCCTTCTACGCCAGCGTCGAGCTGCGCGACCGCCCCGAGCTGCGCGGCAAGCCCGTCATCGTGGGCGGCGGCGGGTCGCGCGGCGTGGTGCTGTCGGCGACCTACGAGGCGCGGGCGTTCGGGGTCACCTCGGCCATGCCCATGGCCCGGGCCAGGCGGCTGTGCCCGCCGGCGATCGTCATCAGCCCGCAGCACGGGCGCTACTCGCAGGCGAGCGCCGGCGTCATGGAGGTCTTCCGCTCGATCACCCCGCTGGTCGAGCCTTTGTCGCTGGACGAGGCGTTCCTCGACGTCCGCGGCGCGGCCCGGCGCTTCGGGGGAGCCCGCCTGATCGGCGAGTACGTCCGCGCGACGGTCGAGGACGAGCAGGGGATCACCTGCTCGGTCGGGGTGGCCCCGACGAAGTTCCTCGCCAAGCTGGCGAGCGCGCACTGCAAGCCCGACGGGCTGCTGGTCGTGCCCGCCTCGGACGTCGTCGGCTTCCTGCACCCGCTGCCCGTGTCGGCGCTGTGGGGGGTCGGCGAGAAGACCGAGGAGGTGCTGCTCAAGCTGGGGCTGCGAACGGTCGGCGACCTCGCCTCGACACCGGTCGCCACCCTGCAGCGGGCTCTCGGGCCGGCGATGGGGGCGCACCTGTCCGCGCTGGCCTGGGGCCGCGACGAGCGGGTCGTCACCCCCTCGGAGCCCGAGAAGAGCATCGGGGCGGAGGAGACCTTCCCGGTCGACGTCGACGACCCCTCTGTCGTACGGCGGGAGCTGCTGCGGCTGTCGGAGCGGACCGCTGCCCGGCTGCGGTCCGCCGGGCAGGTCGGCCGCACCGTGTCGATCAAGGTGCGCTTCGCCGACTTCACGACGATCACCCGGTCCAAGACGCTGCGGGAGGCCACGGACGTGGGCCGCGTCGTCTACGACACGGCCCTCGGGCTCTACGAGGCGCTCGGCCTGGAGCGGGCCCGGCTGCGGCTGGTCGGCGTGCGGGTGGAGCAGCTCGTCGCCGTCGAGCGCGCCCCTCGCCAGCTGTTGCTGGGAGACAAGGAGATCGGCTGGCGGGAGGCCGAGCAGGCCGTCGACCGGGCGGCCCACCGGTTCGGGGCCGGCGCCGTCCGCCCCGCTGCGTTGGTCGAGCCGGACGACCCGCTCCGGGGAGCTCAAGCAGGGAAAAGGCCTGAGAAACCTGTGAAGCAGCCCTATCAACGGCCGCGATCTGGGGACTCCTCATGACGAGAACGGCTGCGGGACCTACAGTAGAGGGGTCCGGCCCGGTACGAGGATCTGGAGGCAGCCACCGTGCCTCTCTCTGAGCACGAGCAGCGACTGCTCGACCAGATCGAGCGTGCCCTCTATGCCGAGGACCCGAAGTTCGCCACGACCGTTCGCAGCACCGACCTCCGCACGCACATGCGCCGCCGGATCATCCGGATGGTCGTGCTGTTCGTGATCGGCTTCGTGATGATGCTGGTCGGCGTCATCGTGCGGGTCATCCCGGTCAGCGTGATCGGCTTCGGCGTCGCCCTGCTCGCGATGCTGCTCGGCGCCAACGCCTACAAGCGGATGAACGGTGGCCCTGCGCTGCGGACGGTCGACGGCCCGCCGCGCACCTCCCGCAAGAAGCAGAAGAGCAAGTCCGGGGGATCCGCGAAGGACCGCCTCGAGGAGCGTTGGCGCAAGCGCTGGGAAGAGCGCGGCGGATCTCAGTAGCCCCGGCGATGTCCGCCGCGGCCGCCGCGATCAGCGGACGGCGCGCCGGCGGATCGGCCTCGTGATGGCGGCGATGCTGTCGTCGACGGCGTCCATGATCCGGCTCAGCCGGGAGCCGAGCGACGTGCCCGCCCACCGCAGGGTCGACGGCGGGAACAGCACCGCCCGCAGCCGTACGGAGCGCGGCGCCCGCGCCTGCAGCGCGGACCGCACGAGGGCGACGTCGAGCGAGAGGTCCTCACGCGCCTGCCGCTCGGGCGGTGCGTAGCGGGCCCGCTCGGTCGCGGCCGCGATCCGGGACAGCGCCTGGGTGGCTGGTTCGCCCAGCGGCACGCCGCTCGACAGCCGGGCCGCGGCGGCGCGTGGGGAGTCGGCGCCCTGCCAGGTCCAGCCGACGTCGGTGCCGTCGTCGACCAGCTGCTCCCACGGTGTGAGGGGATCCGCGTCCGCCCAGCGGAACCGACGTCGCAGCACCGTGAGGCCGAACGGGAGCACCAGCAGGACCGCGGCGACGACCGGTGCCACGAGCCAGGGCGATGGCCCCGAGCTGCCGGATGACTGCGTCGTGCCCGCCGCGGTGCCGCCGGCGTCCCCGTTGAGGATCCTCGCGATGCCGGGCGGCAGGCTGGCCGTCGGCTTGGGGCCGGCCGTCGCGGTGGCACTGGGGCCCGGAACCGTCGGGTTCCCCTGACCGGGGACCGGCAGCGCCGAGGTGTAGCCAGGGATCGAGGCCTGGCTGGCGTCGGGGGTCGGCTCGAAGCGCACCCAGCCGGTCCCGGCGAACCACGCCTCCGGCCACGCGTGCGCCTCCTGCGACGTGACCTCGTAGAAGGTGCTGCCGTCGCTGGCGGTCTGCTTCACGCCGGGAGTGAAGCCGACGGCCACGCGGGACGGGATCCCGGCCACGCGCAGCATGACGGCCATCGCGGTGGCGTACTGCTCGCAGAAGCCGTGCTTGCCCTGCAGGAAGGCGACCAGCTTGTCCTGGCCGGGCAGCGCCTGGGTGGCCTGCAGGTCGTACTTGAAGGCGGGGTTGCGGGCGAAGTAGTCCTGGATGGCGACGGCCTCGTCGTACTCGGTGGTCTTCCCCTTCACGACCTGGTCGGTCAGCGTCTGGACGAAGTGGTCGACGGTCAGCGGCCGGTCGTACACGGCCCGGACGTCGGCGGGGACGTTGTCGAGGCTGGCGACCTGCAGCGTGGAGCGGTCCGGCAGGGCCCGGCTGGCCTGGACCTTGTAGGTCGTCACGTCCTTGGTGCTCTGCCCGGGTGAGAAGACCGTCTGGCTGCGCTTCTCCCACACCCAGGACGGGTCGACGTTGACCTTCGTCGGGCCGTAGGGAACCGGCAGCCAGTGGATGTCGAGGGCCTTGTCCCGCAGGGCGACCCGCATCGTGAAGTCGTCGTGCGCGCCCAGCTGGTCGCTCGACGGCGGGATGCCGTTGCGGACCTGGGCCTTCTTGGGGTCCGCCCGTAGCTCGGTCGCCGACCAGGTGCCGTCGGCGTAGCTGTCGAGGGTGGTCATCCTGATGTAGTCCGGCTGCGGGTCGCTGGTCACGTAGTCGAACAGCGGCACCCGCACCTTGTTGTCGAGGAAGCCCTGCAGCTTGGTGATGGGGTTGTAGGTGAGCACCCGCTGGGATCCGCCGCTGCCGCCCGAGCCGCTGCCACCACCGCCGCCGCCGACGAGGCGGTGGTCGAGGCCCGGCGTCAGCCAAGGGACGATCACCGCGGCACCCACCGCGGCCACGCCGATGCGGCGGCCCACCCGTCCGAGGCTGCTGTCGTCCCCGCCTGGTCGGGCCCCCGGCAGTGCGGACCGCATGGGCGTGCCCCAGCGGCCGACGCGCTCGCTGCCCTCGACGAGGAGCAGCCCCAGCCAGCCGATGGCGCCGAGGACGAACGGCAGCCCACCGATGCCGCCAGGGAGTACGGCGGAGGGGACCGCCAGCAGGACGAGCAGCGGCAGACCCGAGACTGCCGCCCGGTCGAGCACGACGGCGACCAGGTCGACGGCCAGCGCCACGGCCCCGACGCCTGCGGCGGTGAGCAGCTCCAGCCCGTGCGACACCGGTACCGGGGGTCCGTAGTGCTGGATGTTGTTCTGGGCCTGGTCCCACAGCGAGCGCAGGGCATCGCCGGTGCCGCTGGTCGGGATGACGCCGGCGGACATCGTGTCGCCGACGAAGACCACCAGCAGGTAGGCGACCAGCAGCACCAGCGCGATCAGCGGCTGCAGGCTGCGCGGCACACCGAGCCGGCGGGTCAGCACCCCGCTGACCACGACGACCAGGATCGCGCCGAGCGACGAGAGCATCCAGTGGCTGCCGGCGTAGATCGGGGACAGCGCCGACATGGCGAGCGCCACCGCGACGCCGGCGGCCAGGGTGAGCTGCTCCTTGATGCTCATCGGACCGCCGTCTCGGCACGGGCGGCGACCGTGGCGGCGAGGGGCCAGACCGAGGCCAGCGTCGTGCCGTGCTCGACCCGCAGCACCCGCCAGCCGGCGGCCGCGAGCAGGCTGGCCGAGGACTCGTAGGCCTGCTTGGCCTCCTCCCGTCGCCGCGGGCCGCTGGGGGCCCAGCTCTCGGCGTCGACCAGGACCGCGACGCACGCGCCTGCGCCGTGCCGGAGCCGGGCGAGCCGTTCCGCGTCGTCGGGGCGCAGGGAGCCGACCACTGCGACCAGCACGCCATCGACTCCGTTGCGACGGAGCTGGCCGGTGGCTGCCTCGAGCGACTCGGCCCGCGACGACGCGACGCCGGCCAGCGCGTCCAGCACCGCGCCCTCGCTCGACGGCACCGAGACCGGGACCAGGTCGACGCCGTTGTCCAGCAGCACGCGCAGCCCGTAACCCGCGCGGCCGAGGTTCACAGCGATGCTCGCGACGCCGCTGACCGCCCACTCGAAGGACGAGCCCGGACCGTCGCCGCGGTGCGCGACGACCCGGCTGTCGAGCAGCACGGTCGCCCGGCTCTGGAACGGCTGCTCCTCTCGGCGGACCATCAGCTCGCCGACCCGGGCCGTGGAGCGCCAGTGCACCTTGCGCAGGTCGTCGCCGTGCCGGTACTCACGGGTGGCCGCGTCGTCGGAACCGGTTGCCGCGATGGAGCGGGCGGTCGCGTCGCCACCGCCGGTCCAGTCGCCACCCAGCCGGATCGTCGGCAGCGGCGACACCGTGGGGGTGACGATCAGGTCGTCGGTGGAGGAGAAGGAGCGGCTCATCTCCACGAGCCCGAAGGGATCGGTGAGGCGGACCGACAGCGGCCCGACCCGGTAGCGGCCGCGGACGTCTGCGCGGACGGGGTAGCTGACCTCGCGGACACCCTTGGGCTCCACCCGGTCGAGCACGAACCGCGGCCTGCCGCCCAGGACGTAGGGGAGCGCGTCCTCCATGAGCAGCACGCCGCTGGAGATCTTGGAGACGTTGTCGAGCCGGAGCCGCACGGTCGCCGGCCGGCCCGCCTCGACGCGCGGCGGGTCGAGCAGCCTCGCGCAGGCCAGCCGGTAGCGCGTGCGCGCGACCACGAAGACCGCCGCGAGTGGCAGGAAGATGAGGAACACGGCGGCGCGCAGCAGGTCACGCTGCCCGAGCAGGACGGCGCAGGCCGCGAGTGCCAGTCCCGCGGCGAGCAGGCAGCGCCCGCGGGTCGTGAGACCCGAGAGCGCGCGCCCGACCGCACCCGGCACGACGGTCAGCGTCCTGGGGCCACGGTCGGCAGCGGGACCCGCGCGATGAGCTCCTCGACGACGGACTCGGTGCTGCGCCGGGCCACCTGTGCCTCGGCAGTCGGCAGCAGCCGGTGCGCGAGCACCGCGCCGGCCAGCCCCTGCACGTCGTCGGGCAGCACGTAGTCGCGCCCGTCGAGCCCGGCCGCTGCTCGCGAGGCACGAAGCAGCTGCAGAGAGGCGCGTGGCGAGGCGCCGAGCCGGAGCTCGGGTGCCTGCCGCGTCGCGGTGACCAGGTCGACGACGTAGCGCTTGACCTCGTCGCTGACGTGGATGCCGCGAACGATCTCGATCAGCTTGCGGACGGTCAGGGCGTCGGCCACCGGCTCGAGCTCGTCGAGGGCGGCCGGACCGCCGTGCGTGTCGAGCATGTCCAGCTCGGCGTCGGGGCTCGGGTAGCCCATCGAGACGCGGGCCGTGAAGCGGTCGCGCTGGGCTTCCGGGAGGGGGTAGGTGCCCTCCATCTCGATCGGGTTCTGCGTCGCGACGACCATGAACGGCGCCTCGAGCTCGTAGGTGGTCCCGTCGACCGTGACCTGCCGCTCCTCCATCGCCTCCAGCAGGGCCGACTGGGTCTTCGGCGACGCCCGGTTGATCTCGTCGCCGACCACCAGGTTCGCGAAGACCGCGCCCGGCTTGAACTCGAACTCCCGGGTCTGCAGGTCGTAGACCGAGACGCCGGTGACATCGGAGGGCAGCAGGTCCGGCGTGAACTGGATGCGCTTGACGGAGCAGTCCAGCGAGCGGGCGAGCGCCTTCGCGAGCATCGTCTTGCCGACGCCGGGGACGTCCTCGATGAGCAGGTGGCCCTCGGCCAGCAGCACCACCAGCGCCAGGCGCACGACCTCGGGCTTGCCCTCGATCACGCGCTCCACGTTCTGCCGGATCAGCCCGGCCGCCTCGAGCAGCTCTCCCAGGCCCGCGCCGGGACTGGCAGCGCTCTCGGCTCGTGTGCGACGTACCACGGGATTCCTCCTGGGCTCCGGGTCAGAAAGCGCGCTGTCGAGCAGTCGTGGGAGCGGTCGGTCGGCAGGCCGGCCTGGCGCTGGCACCAATCCTGACAGCACTCCTCCGCTGCTCTCCTCCAGCATGCGCCACGAGCCGCCGACGCGCTGCCTGAATGCCCACCACTTCCCACCACCCCGACGCTCCAGCGCGCTGAGCGGTTCCCTCCGGGACCTCCCGGGAGGCAGGAGGGTGTGCCGCAGTTCCGCGCGGTGCTCCCGGCAGCCAGCTCTCCTCCACCTGCCCTCCACGGCTCTGACCTGCGGCTTTCCCTCCGATTCACCCGCTCGTGCCGCCGTACATCGTTGACAGTGGGTAGTAGTGGAGTAACGTGGGGCACACGGGAGGCGAGTGGCTCCTCGGGGGAGGTGGGCGAGGTCGTGTTCCTCGGTACCCACACCCCGAAGTTGGACGAGAAGGGCCGGCTGTTCCTGCCGGCCAGGTTTCGGGAGGAGCTGGCGGAGGGCGTGGTGATCACCAAGGGGCAGGAGCATTGCCTCTACGTGTTCCGGCGCGCTGACTTCACCGAGCAGGCCGCGAAGCTGCAGGCCGCCCCGATCACTGCCAAGGCGGCCCGCGACTTCGGCCGCATGCTGTTCGCCGGCGCGGTGGACGACGCCCCCGACAAGCAGGGCCGGGTCACCGTCCCGGCACCGCTTCGCGCGTACGCGGGCCTGACCAAGGACTGCGTCGTGATCGGCGCCAACACCCGCCTGGAGATCTGGGACGCCGCCACCTGGGCGACCTACGAGTCCGAGCAGGACGTCGCCTTCGCCGAGCAGGCCGAGGAGGTCGTCCCGGGCCTGTTCTGACAGACGAGACAGCGAGATCCCTGCGGTCTGGCCTCCGACCGCTCCTCCTCCCTGGCACACCTTCCCCGGTGCCAGGCGGGGGAGCGGGCGGGGACCAGGGAGCAGGGCCAAGACAGCCAGCCAGACGAAGGGGTCGAGACCAGATGCAGGAGCCCGCGCACGTACCCGTGCTGCTGGATCGCTGCGTCGGCCTGCTCGCCCCTGCGCTGCTGTCCGACACCGACGTGGTCGTCGACTGCACGCTCGGGATGGGCGGGCACGCCGAGGCGCTGCTGGCCCGCACACCGGCCCGGCTGGTCGGCCTCGACCGGGACCCGGAGGCGCTGCGGCGCTCGACGGACCGCCTCGCCCCGTTCGGGGAGCGGGTCACGCTGGTCCACGCCGTCTACGACGCCCTGCCGCAAGTCCTCGCCGACCTCGGACTCGAGACGGTGCAGGGGATCCTGTTCGACCTGGGTGTCAGCTCGCTCCAGCTCGACGAGGCGGACCGCGGCTTCTCCTACGCGCAGGACGCGCCGCTCGACATGCGGATGGACCCGACCACCGGCATCAGCGCCGCCGACGTCGTCAACAGCTATGACGGCCGTGCGCTCGCCAAGCTCCTCAGGGAGTACGGCGATGAGCGGTTCGCCTCCCGGATCGCCGACGCCATCGTGCGTGAGCGGCAGAAGGCGCCGCTGACCTCGAGCGCCCGGCTCGCGGAACTGGTCCGGGACGCGATCCCGGCCGCTACCCGGCGTACCGGTGGTCACCCGGCCAAGCGCACCTTCCAGGCGCTGCGCATCGAGGTGAACGACGAGCTCGGCGTGCTGCGCCGCGCGGTCCCCGCCGCCCTCGACGCGCTGTCCGTCGGCGGCCGGATCGTCGTGATGAGCTACCAGTCGCTCGAGGACAAGATCGTCAAGGCGGCGCTGGTCGCGCGGTCCACGAGCGACGTGCCCGTCGACCTGCCGTTCGTGCCCGAGGGCCACCAGCCCGAGCTCCGGCTCCTCGTCCGCGGCTCCGAGCAGGCCTCGGACGCCGAGGTCGCCGCGAACCCGCGGGCCCAGTCGGTGCGGCTGCGCGCCGCCGAGAAGGTGCGTGCCGCATGAGTGCCGCCCCGCTCGAGCGATCCCCCCGGGTCATGCCACTGCGCTCGCCGCTGCCGAAGGAGGCGCCCAAGCGCACCTCCCCGCTGCGGGTCGTCCCGCCGCGCCGCTCGTCGGCCGCCAAGGCGCCGTTCGCGGTGATGCTCGTCGTGCTCCTGGGCGGTGGGCTGCTCGGGCTGCTGCTCCTCAACACCCTGGTCGCGCAGCAGAGCTTCTCGATCCACGACCTGAGCGCCAAGGACAAGGCGCTCCAGCAGCGCGAGCAGGACCTGTCGAGCCAGGTGCAGGCCCTCGAGGCGCCCGCATCCCTGGCCGCGCGCGCCACGGCGCTGCACATGGTGCCGAGCGGGCCGCCCGCCTTCCTCCGGCTGTCCGACGGCAAGGTCCTCGGCGACCCGCAGGCCGGGGCGGCCCCCACGGTCGTGAAGCCGGTCGTGAAGCCCGCCGCACCCACCGGCTCCACGACCTGGACCGGTCCCAAGCCGCCCACCACCACCAGCACGACGACCGTCGTCAAGCCCACGGGAGCGCACCGGTGACCCCTCCGCAGCCTCGTCGTCCTGCGTCCGGTCGTCCCCGCCCCACCCACCAGCCCGGTCGTCAGCAGGCCCGGCCCGTCCGCCGACCGGCTCCGCCGCGTGGCCCGGCAGCACGGCGCCGTCCCCGCCGGCGACCGCTGGGCCGTCCGGGCGTGCGACTGCGCAGCGGTCTGGTCATCCTCGGAGCGGTCGTCCTGCTGCTCGCCGGCCGCCTCGTGCAGCTGCAGGGCCTGCAGCCGCAGGCCTACGCCGACCACGGGGTCCAGCAGACGCACGTGGTGACCATCCCGGCGCTCCGCGGCAGCGTGCTCGACCGCAACGGCAACGTCCTGGCGCTGTCGGTCCTCAAGAAGAACGTCTACGCAGAGCCGCGCACGATCGCGGCCGCGACCTGCCAGGTGGGCGCCACCATCCCCTGCGACCCGCAGACCATCGCGGCGAAGATCGCCCCGATGCTGGGTCTCGACACCGCCTCGGTGCAGGCGAAGCTCAGCAACGGCAAGGGCTTCGTCTACCTCAAGCGTGGCGTCGACCCGGCGCTGGCGCAGCAGGTCATCGACCTGTCGCTGCCGGGCATCGGCCAGGAGAGCACCACCGTCCGCGAGCACCCGTCGAACGGCCTCGCCGCCGGTGTCCTGGGGTTCACGAACTTCGACGGCCAGGGCGTCGCCGGGATCGAGCAGACCTTCGACAGCGTGCTCGCCGGCACTCCCGGCAAGACGGTCGCGCGCTTCGACGCCCTCGGCCGCGTCATCCCGACCAGCGCCGACAGCCACGTCGACCCGGTCGCCGGCACCGACGTCCAGCTCACCCTGGACGAGGACCTGCAGTGGTACGCGCAGGACCTGCTCGCCAAGCAGGTCCAGGCCACCCAGGCGATCAACGGCACCATCGTCGTGATGGACGTGCACACCGGCGAGGTGCTCGCCTTCGCCTCGGCGCCGACCTACAACCCCGACAACGTCAAGGCGGGTGACAACCCCGCGCTGCCTGGTATCGCTGACGTCTACGAGCCCGGCTCCGTCAACAAGGTCATCACAGCGGCCGCAGCCCTGCAGCGCGGGATCGTCACCCCCAGCACCGTCATCGACGTGCCGCCCAGCTACAAGGTCAGCAACACCGTCCTGCACGACGCCGAGAAGCACGGCGACGAGCACCTCACCTTCACCGGCGTCCTCGCGAAGTCCAGCAACATCGGCACGGTCAAGGTCGCGCAGCAGGTCGGGGTGCAGGGGCTCTACGACACCATGCGCGCCTTCGGCTTCGGGTCGAAGTCCGGCGTCCAGCTGCCGGCCGACAGCCGGGGCCTGCTGCCCAAGCCGTCCCAGTGGTCCGGCACGTCCATCGCCAACATCCCGATCGGCCAGGGCGTCTCGACCACCGTCCTGCAGGTCGCCTCGGTCTACGCGACCATCGCCAACGACGGCGTGCGGGTGCAGCCCACCATCGTCAAGGCGGAGCGGGACAGCGCCGGCCACCCGATCGCCGTACCGGCGCCACCGAGCCGCCGGGTCGTGTCCCCGCAGGTCGCCACGACCATCCGCCAGATGCTTGAGTCGGCCGTCTCGCTGCAGGGCACCGCGCCGCTGGCGGCGGTGCCCGGTTACCGGGTGTCCGGCAAGACCGGGACCGCCCAGCGGGTCGCCACCAGCGGGCCGAACCAGGGCCACTACGACGGCACCTACACCTCTTCCTTCGTCGGGATGGCGCCCGCGGACGCCCCCAAGTTCGTCGTGGCCGTGGTGCTGCAGGGCACCGGCAAGAAGGGGTACTTCGGCGGCACGGTGTCCGCGCCGCTGTTCAGCAAGGTGATGGGCTTCGCGCTCCGCTCCTACGACGTCCCGCCGACCGGCACGGTCCCTCCGCGGTTCCAGCTCGTCGCGCCCTAGTCTCGAACCCGTGCTGCGGCCGTCCCACCCGTTGCCGCGCCCTCTCGCAGAGGTGCTCGGCGAGGTCGCCGGGCTCCAGGTGCGGGGCGACCTCGCAGGCGTGCTCGTGACCGGCTGCACCCACGACTCCCGAGCGGTCCGGCCAGGGGACCTGTACGCCGGGCTGCCGGGCGCCCACGCCCACGGCGCCGACTTCGCCGCCCAGGCCGTCGCGGCCGGAGCGGTCGCAGTCCTCACGGACCAGGCGGGCGCAGAGCGGGTCGACGGCGTTCCGGTGCTCGTCGCGGACGCGCCGCGATCGGTGCTGGGCGAGGTGGCGTCCTGGGTGCACGGCCACCCGTCGCAGGCGCTGCTCGTGCTCGGCGTCACAGGCACCAACGGCAAGACGACCACGGCGTTCCTGCTGGAAGCGGGGCTGCGGGCCGCCGGTCACCGCACCGGCCTGCTCGGCACCGTCGTCACGCGCATCGGCGACGAGGCCGTGCCGAGCACCCGCACCACGCCGGAGGCCACCGACCTGCACGCCCTGTTCGCCACGATGGTGGAGCAGGACGTGTCGGCCGTCGCGATGGAGGTCAGCTCGCACGCACTCGCGCTGGGACGGGTCGACGGGGTGCGGTTCGACGTCGCGGCTTTCACGAACCTGTCGCAGGACCACCTGGACTTCCACGCCGACATGGAGGACTACTTCCGGGCGAAGGCGTCGCTGTTCACACCTGCCCGCACCGACCGGGGAGTCGTCAACGGCGACGACCCCTTCGGGCAGCGGCTGCTCGCCGACCCGCTGGTGCCGCTGGTGTCGTTCGGCGCCAAGGGCGACTGGGCTGTGAGTGACGTGGAGCTGCGCACCGACGGCAGTGCCTTCCGGCTCGTCGGGCCGGACGTCGACGTCACCGCTGGCGTCCGGCTGCCGGGAGAGTTCAACGTCAGCAACGCCGCGGCAGCGATCGTCTCGCTCGTGCAGGCGGGGGTGCCCGTGGCTGCGGCGGTCGACGGCGTGGCCGGCCTTCCCGGCGTACCGGGCCGGATGGAGAGGGTCGACGAGGGACAGCCCTTCACCGCGCTCGTCGACTACGCGCACACACCTGAGGCCGTCCAGACGCTGCTGCGCTCGGTGCGCGAGGTGACGCCCGGACGCGTCATCGTGGTGCTGGGCTGCGGCGGCGACCGCGACCGGGGCAAGCGGCCGCTGATGGGGCGAGCCGCCGTCGAGGGCGCCGACGTCGCGGTGCTCACCAGCGACAACCCGCGCAGCGAGGACCCGCTCGCGATCCTCGCCGAGATGGGCCAGCCCGAGGCCGTGCACGAGGTTGACCGTCGCAAGGCGATCGCCCTGGCGGTCGCGATGGCACGACCAGGCGACGCCGTCGTGGTCGCCGGCAAGGGGCACGAGAGCGGCCAGGAGGTCGACGGGATCGTGACCCCGTTCGACGACCGCGAGGTCCTTCGCGAGGTGCTGTCCTCGTGACGGCCCGGGTGGTCGCCCCCCAGCTGGACCAGCTGCGCGAGGGGCTGCGGGACCTCGCCATCGCCAGCGACGGCAAGACGCGCCGCACCTTCGCGGTGCTCGGCACCCTGCCCGGCAGCCGGGAGGCGCTGATGGAGCTGGGTCGCCTGGTCGTCCGGCTCGACATCACGTCGCTGGTCGTGGTCGGCGAGGCGGGACCGGTCCATGCGGGCGCTGTCCTGGAGGGCTCGTGGGGCCAGGAGTCGCGACACGTCGAGACCGAAGGCGACGCCCTCACACTGTTGACGGCCGAGCTTCGGGACGATGACGTCGTGCTCGTCTCCGGTCTGCCCGCAGTCGCCCGTGCCCTCGGCGCTGCCCCCGAGGCCGCGCTGTGATCTCGGTCCTCACCGCGGCGATCAGCGCGCTGATCATCAGCCTGCTCGGGACACCCGCCGTCGTGCGCTTCTTCCGGCGGAAGGGGTACGGCCAGGAGATCCGCGAGGACGGTCCGGCCAGCCACGCCACCAAGCGCGGCACCCCGACGATGGGCGGCACGGTCATCCTGCTCGCGACCTTCGTCGGGTACCTCGTGGCGCACCTCATCGCGCTGCGGAACCCCGGTCGTGGCCCGACGGCGAGCGGCCTGCTCGTCCTCGGCCTGATGGGCTCGCTCGGCCTCGTCGGCTTCCTCGACGACTTCATCAAGATCCGCAAGCAGCGGTCGCTGGGGCTCACGGCCATCGCGAAGTTCGGCGGGCAGCTCGTGACCGGCGTGGGCTTCGCCCTGCTCTGCATGCAGTTCAAGAACCACAACACGCACCTCACCCCCGCGTCGACGCACCTGTCCTTCGTCCGGGACTACAAGGCCTGGTCGCTGGGAACGATCGGCTTCGTCGTGTTCGCCTACCTCGTGATCACCGCGATGTCGAACGCCGTCAACCTCACCGACGGGCTGGACGGCCTGGCCTCCGGCTCGATGGTGATGGTCCTGGCGTCGTACGTGATCATCGCCTTCTGGCAGTTCGGGAACGCCTGCACGACGAAGGCGACGGCCGGTTGCTACCAGGCGCGCGACCCGCTCGACCTCGCACTGGTGGCCGCGGCAGCGATGGGCGCCTGCTTCGGCTTCCTGTGGTGGAACGCCTCACCGGCGAAGATCTTCATGGGCGACACCGGCTCGCTGTCGCTCGGCGGCCTGCTCGCCGGGTTGGCGATCACCACCCGCACCGAACTGCTGCTCGTGGTCATCGGCGGGCTGTTCGTCATCGAGACGCTGTCCGTGGTCATCCAGGTCGGCTTCTTCAAGCTCACCAGGAAACGGGTCTTCAACATGGCCCCGATCCACCACCACTTCGAGCTGGCGGGCTGGGTGGAGAACACGGTGATCGTGCGCTTCTGGATCATCTGCGGGCTCGCCGTCGCGTTCGGGCTCGGCCTGTTCTACGCCGAGTTCCTGTCCAACGGGCCGCTCGGTTGACCGACTGGCACGGCCTTCCGGTCACTGTCGCGGGTGCGGGAGTGTCGGGTACGGCGGCAGCGCGGGTGCTCCGGGACCTGGGCGCCCGGGTCACGGTGGTCGACGACAGGGCCGAGGACCTCGACGACTTCCCGGTGCAGCGGACCCTGCCTGACGAGCTCGCGCTGGTCGTCACGTCACCAGGCTTCCGGCCGACCGTCCCGATGCTGGTCGAGGCAGCCTCGCGAGGAGTCGAGGTCATCGGTGAGGTCGAGCTGGCCTGGAGGCTGAGAGGCCCGGCGGCCGCTCCCTGGCTGGCGCTGACCGGCACCAACGGCAAGACCACGACGGTGAAGATGCTCGAGGCGATGCTCTCTGCCGCCGGCCATCGCACGGTCGCCGCAGGCAACGTCGGGCTGCCGTTGCTCGAGGCCGTCCTGGACGACTACGACGTGCTGGCCGTCGAGCTCTCGAGCTTCCAGCTGCACTGGTCGTCGACGGTCCGGCCGCACACCGGGGCGATCCTGAACGTGGCGGACGACCACACCGACTGGCACGGCTCCTTCCAGCAGTACGCCCTGGCCAAGGCCCGCATCTTCGACGCCGACGTGTCCCTCGGGAACGCTGACGACGAGGTGGTGCGGACGCTGCTCAACCGGGCGCGCGGCCGGCGGGTCACGTTCACCCTTCAGTCACCCCGGCCGGGCGAGGTGGGCGTCGTGGAGGAACTGCTCATCGATCGCGCCTTCCCCGACGTGCCAGGCGAAGCGACGGAGCTCGCCACGCTCGGCGACATCCCGGTGCCGGGCGATCACAACGTCGCCAACGCGCTCGCCGCCGCAGCGATGGCGAGGTCGTTCGGGGTGCCGGCCGACGCCGTCCGCACCGGCCTGCAGGCCTTCGTCCCCGAGGCGCACCGCAACGCCCTCGTCGCGGACGTCGACGGCATCGCGTGGGTCGACGACAGCAAGGCGACCAACCCGCACGCCGCGGCCGCGTCCCTGGCGGCCTACGCCTCCGTGGTGTGGATCGCCGGGGGACTGCTCAAGGGCGCCGACGTCGACGACCTGGTCCGCCAGGCAGCGCCGCGGTTGCGCGCGGCAGTGCTGCTCGGGACAGACCGGGCTGTCCTGCGGGAGGCGCTCGAGCGACACGCGCCGGATGTCCCCGTCGTCGAGGTGTCGCGCCTCGACACTGGAGCCATGCAGGAGGCCGTCGCGGCGGCCCGGTCGCTGGCGCGCCCGGGCGATACCGTCCTGCTCGCCCCGGCGGCGGCCTCGATGGACTGCTTCACGGACTACAAGCAGCGCGGCGACCTGTTCGCGGAGGCGGTGCGGTCTTGAAGGAGCAGCCGCGCACCTCGGTGCTGCAGGGTCCTCTCGCGTCGTACTACCTGGTGCTCGTCAGCACGGGGCTGCTGCTCGCCATCGGCTTCATCATGGTGCTGTCCGCGTCGAGCGTCCGGGCCTACTCGACCTACGGCTCGGTCTTCGCGATCGCCGTCAAGCAGGGCGTCTTCATCGCCATCGGACTGCCCGCGATGTGGCTCGGCTCGCGCATCCCCGTACGGGTCTACCGCCGCTGCGGACTGCCGGTGCTGCTGGCGGCACTGGTCCTGCTCGTCGCGGTCCTCGTGCCGGGTATCGGGCGCAACGTGGACGGGGCACGGCGGTGGATCCCGCTGCCGATGGGCTTCAACCTGCAGCCGTCGGAGCTGGCCAAGCTGGGACTCGCGCTGTGGGGCGCCGACCTGCTGGTGCGCAAGCGCAAGCTGCTGGGGGAGTGGAAGCACCTGCTCGTACCCCTCGTGCCCGTCGTGGGTCTCGTCGCGGTGCTCGTCATGCTCGAGCCCGACATGGGCACGACGATCGTCGTCTCCGCCGTCCTCATGGCGCTGCTGTGGGTGGTGGGGGCACCGGGTCGGGTCTTCGGCGCCCTGCTGACTGTCGCCCTCACGCTCGGCGCACTGCTCGCGGTCGCCGAGCCCTACCGGCTGCGCCGCCTCACCTCGTTCAGCGACCCGTGCTCCGCCACGCACCGCCTCGACCAGGGCTTCCAGGCCTGTCAGGGGCTGCAGGCCCTCAACACCGGCGGGCTGTTCGGCCTCGGCCTCGGGGCGTCCCGTGAGAAGTGGGCGGGCGGCCTGCCGAACCCCTACACCGACTACGTCTTCGCCATCATCGGCGAGGAGCTCGGCCTGCTCGGCACCCTCACCGTGCTCCTGCTCTTCGCCATCCTGACCTACGCCGGCGTGCGCATCGCGAAGCGCACCAACGAGCCGTTCGCCCGGCTCGCCGCGACCGGCATCACGGTCTGGATCGCCGTGCAGGCGCTGGTGAACATGGCGACCGTCGTCGGCCTGGTGCCGATCACCGGCATCCCGCTGCCGCTCATCTCCTTCGGCGGATCGGCCCTCATCCTCACGCTGTTCGGCCTCGGCATGCTGCTGTCGTTCGCCCGCACCGAGCCGGGTGCGCAGAAGGCGCTCGCCGCACGCAGGGGGATCGTCCGCTCCCGCGTGCTCAGGCGATCGGCCGCCGTCCCGCGGCAGCGCCGTCCCGCACCGGCCGCCCGCCGGCCGGCCACCCGCACGAGGTGAGCATGCACGTCGTCCTCGCCGGCGGCGGAACGGCCGGGCACGTCGAGCCCCTCCTCAACACGGCCGACGCGCTGAAGCGCCGTGACCCCGCGATCGGTGCCACCGTGCTCGGTACGGCGGAAGGGCTCGAGTCCCGCCTGGTGCCGCTGCGTGGGTACGAGCTCTCAGTGGTCCCGAAGGTGCCGTTGCCGCGTCGCCCGACCCCCGACCTGCTGCGCGTGCCGGGCCGGCTGAGGGCGGCCGTCAAGGCCGCCGGCCGGCACCTCGACGAGGTCGACGCGACCGTCGTGGTCGGCTTCGGCGGTTACGTCTCCGTGCCCGCCTACCTGGCGGCCCGTCGGCGCCGCATCCCGGTCGTCGTGCACGAGGCCAACGCGCGGGCCGGCATCGCCAACCGGCTCGGGGCCCGCTGGGCGGTGGCAGTCGCTGCGGCCGTCGAGGGCACTGGACTGCCTGGTGCGCAGGTGATCGGGATGCCGCTGCGTCAGTCGATCGCGCAGCTGGACCGCAGCGCACGCAGGACCGAGTCGCGGGCCGCCTTCGGCCTCGGTGACGGGCCCGTGCTGCTGGTCACCGGCGGTTCGCAAGGAGCGCGCCGCATCAACACGGCGGTCGTCGACGCCGCGCCAGCCCTCGCGCAGGCCGGCGTGCAGGTGCTGCAGGTCACCGGCCCGCGCAACGTCGACGAGGTGCGCCGCGCGCTGGGGGATGCGCCGCCCACGCACCACGTGCTCGACTACGTCGACGGGATGGACTCCGCCTACGCAGCCTGCGATCTGGTGCTCTGCCGCGCCGGCGCGATGACCTGCGCCGAGCTGGCCGCTGTCGGCCTGCCCGCCGTCTATGCGCCGCTGCCGATCGGCAACGGGGAGCAGGCCCTCAACGCCCGCCCGACGGTCGACGCCGGTGGTGGGCTCCTCGTGGACGACGCCGACCTCGACGGGCACTGGATCAGCGAACACGTACTGCCGCTGCTGCTCGACAGCAGCAAGCTGTCGGACATGTCGCTGGCCGCCCGCCGTCTCGGTCATCCAAGGGCCGACGAGGACCTGGCCGACCTCGTGCTGGCGGCGAGCCGATGACCCGGGTGCACTTCGTCGGCATCGGTGGCGCCGGCATGAGCGGCATCGCCCGGGTGCTCCTGGCGCGCGGCACCGCCGTGTCCGGCAGTGATGCCAAGGACTCCGTGGCGCTCGCCTCGCTGCGCGCCCTCGGCGCGGACGTCCACGTCGGACACGACCCGGCGCACGTCCAGGGCGCCGACGTGGTCGTCGTCTCCACTGCCATCCGCGAGACCAACCCTGAGCTGGTCGCCGCCCGGGCCGCCGGCATCCGGGTGCAGCGCCGGGCGGAGGCGCTGGCCGAGCTGCTGGTCGGCTACCGCGCCGTGGCGGTGGCCGGCACCCACGGCAAGACGTCGACGACGTCGATGCTGACTGTTGCCGCGCAGCACTGCGGCGTCGACCCGTCCTTCGCCATCGGAGGCGACCTCAACGAGGCCGGCAGCAACGCCCACCACGGCAGCGGTGACCTGTTCGTCGTGGAGGCGGACGAGAGCGACGGCAGCTTCCTCGTGTACGCGCCGCACGCCGCGATCGTCACCAACGTCGAGCCCGACCACCTCGACCACCACGGCACTGCCGAGGCCTACGAGCAGGTGTTCCGCGACTTCGTCGACACCGTCACGGGGTTCGTCGTGATGTCCGCCGACGACCCGGGTGCGCGGGCGCTGGCGTCCTACGCCCGCGGCCGTGGGCTCGACGTGCACACCTACGGAACCGCCGCCGACGCCGACCTCCGGATGCACGAGCTGGTCGCGAGCGGCGGCTCTTCGTCGTACGAAGCAGTGCTGCGCGGACGTCGACTGGGGACGGTGCTGCTCCCGGTGGCGGGACAGCACATGGCCCGCAACAGCGCGGCTGCGCTGCTCACCGGGGTGCAGCTCGGACTGCCCCACAGTCAGCTGATCGAGGGCCTCGCGGGCTTCAGCGGCGTGCGGCGTCGGATGGAGCTCAAGGGGTCCGCCGCGGGCATCCGCGTCTACGACGACTACGCGCACCACCCCACGGAGGTACGCGCCCAGCTCGAGGCCGCGCGCGGCATGACCGGCGGCGGGCGACTCATCGCCGTCTTCCAACCGCACATGTACTCGCGCACCGCGACCTTCGCGGATGCCTTCGGCTCGGCACTGGCGTTGGCCGACGAGGTCGTCGTGATGGACGTCTACGGCGCGCGTGAGGACCCGGTGCCCGGCGTCACCGGTGGGCTGGTCGCCGCGGCAGTCCGGCTGCCGGCCGAGCACGTCCTGTTCGAGCCGTCCTGGACTGCGGTGCCCGATGCCGTCGTGTCGCGCGCCGTCGCGGGCGATCTCGTGCTCACACTCGGAGCAGGGGACGTCACGCAGATCGGCCCTGAGGTGCTGCGACTGCTCGAGGGGGGTGCGGAGTGAGCAAGATGCCGCGCGTCGTCTCCGCGACGCCGCGCCTCAAGGCACGCGCGGAGGCAGCGCGTCGCGAGCGCCGTGGTGCCTGGTTGCGCCGGATCGGCTGGGCCGCAGCGGGTCTGGTGCCGCTCGGTCTGCTCGCATGGGTGCTGCTCGGGTCGTCGCTGCTCGGCGTGCACCGCGTCGTCGTCCTGGGCGAGCACCGGCTGACGGCGGCCGAGGTGCAGCGGGCCGTCGACGTCGCGCAAGGCACGCCGCTCGCCCGGGTCGACACGGCAGCCGTCGCACGGCGGGTGCGCGCCCTCGACGCCGTCGCGTCGGTCTCGGTGACCCGGTCATGGCCGAACAGCCTGCGGGTGGCCGTGGTCGAGCGAACAGCGGCAGTCGCGGTACCTGACGGGAAGCGGTTCGACCTCCTCGACGACTCCGGCGTGCACTTCGACACGGTGTCGGTGCCGCCGCGGGGTGTCGTGCGCCTGCAGGGCACCTCCGACGCGGACGCGCGCCAGGCGGCGCTGCAGGTGGTGCGCAGCCTGCCACTCGCGCTGCGGAGGGTCGTGTGGGTGGTGCGCGCGTCGTCGCCGCAGCAGGTGTCACTGGTGCTGCGTGGCAACCGGGTGGTGATCTGGGGAAGCGCTGACCAGTCGTCGCAGAAGGCCGCCGCCGCTCTGGCCCTGCTGAAGCTGCCGGGCCGCACCTACGACGTGAGCAGCCCCTCGGTGGTCACCCGGAGGTGAGCTGTGCGCCGATCGGGTGACACGGCGTCCAGCAGAGCGGTCGGGGCACGACCATGGGTCCAGGCGCGTTGTCTGAGTGCACGGGTGGGAGGGTGCCCGCAGCACGGTTGCGCGTGCAGGCAGCACGGTAGGGAAGGGGGGTCAAGGAAGGAGGCTGTGTGACCGGCCAGTCCGACGAGCGGGCCCAGCGCGCCAGGCAGAGCATGCAGGTGCTCGCGACGAGCGCCGACGTGTTCGAGACGTTCTTCGACCACGCGCGCATCGGCCTCGCCCTGGCCGACCTGTCCACCGGCTACGTGCGCGTCAACCACACCTACGCCGAGCTGCTCGGCCGGCCACCGGAGGACCTCGTCGGAGTGTCCTTCACCGAGGTGCTGCATCCCGAGGACCAGCTCGAGGCGCTCGACCGGGTCGAGGAGCTGCTCACCGGTCGAGAGACGAGCCTCACGGCGGAGCAGCGGTACCTCGGTCCCGACGGCCAGGTGCTGTGGGTGCTCCACGGCGTCTCGGTCGTCCGCGATGCTGACGGCACGCCGGCCTGGTTCGCTGTGAGCGCGCAGGACATCAGCGAGCGGCGCCGGGTCGAGACCGACCTGCGCGCCCTCACCGCCACCCTCACCGAGCGCGCCGTCCGTGACCCTCTGACCGGGCTCGCCAACCGCACTCTGCTGCTCGAACGGCTGCGCGCGGTGCTTGCCCGCGACGCCCGCACGGGCCAGAGCACGGCCGTGCTGTTCCTCGACCTCGACGGCTTCAAAGCGGTCAACGACAGGTACGGGCACGCAGTCGGCGACGAGGTCCTGGTGACCGTCGCCAAGCGGCTGGCGGCGGCGGTCCGGCCGTCGGACACGGTGGCCAGGATCGGCGGCGACGAGTTCGTCGTCCTCGTCGAGGGCGCCTCCGACGCAGTCGTCCACACCGTGGTCGAGCGTCTCCGGCAGGCCGTCTCAGAACCGCTGCCCACCCTCGACCTCGAGGTGGGGGTGAGCGTTGGCGTAGCCCTGTCCGCACGCGGGGATGCCGAGCCCCGCACGCTCCTCAACGCCGCAGACCGGGCGATGTACAGCGAGAAGAAGAGCGAGAAGTCGGTCACACGACGCGCACGCGGAGGTTGACCTGCCCGGGCGTCGCCCCCTACCGTCACGCGGCACGACAGGTTGACATAACTATAAGGGTCTACCTGAGGGTGAGGGTCGGGGAACCGGCCGGCACGTGACGTCTTCCCTGCATCACGAGCCCATCCGACCGAGAAGAGAACGGCGTGCGGGACAGCCCTGCACGCCCGCGAATGAAGGGCTCCCCTGCACCGTGGCTGCACCGCAGAACTACCTCGCCGTGATCAAGGTGGTCGGGATCGGTGGTGGCGGTGTCAACGCCGTCAACCGGATGATCGAGGTCGGCCTCAAGGGCGTCGAGTTCATCGCCATCAACACCGACGCGCAGGCGCTGCTGATGTCGGACGCCGACGTGAAGCTCGACATCGGCCGTGAGCTCACCCGCGGCCTCGGTGCCGGTGCGGCACCCGAGGTCGGCCGGCAGGCATCCGAGGACCACCGGGACGAGATCGAGGAGGTGCTCAAGGGCGCCGACATGGTCTTCGTCACGGCCGGCGAGGGCGGTGGCACCGGCACGGGCGGCGCCCCGGTCGTCGCGGCCGTCGCACGTTCGCTGGGTGCGCTCACCATCGGCGTCGTGACCCGACCGTTCTCGTTCGAGGGTCGTCGTCGCGCCAGCCAGGCCGAGGAGGGCATCGAGGCGCTGCGGTCCGAGGTCGACACCCTCATCGTCATCCCCAACGACCGGCTGCTGTCCATCAGCGACAAGCAGGTCTCGGTCATGGACGCCTTCAAGAGCGCCGACCAGGTGCTGCTCTCCGGTGTCCAGGGGATCACCGACCTCATCACGACGCCGGGCCTCATCAACCTCGACTTCGCAGACGTGAAGTCGGTGATGCGCGGTGCCGGCTCGGCGCTCATGGGCATCGGCTCGGCACGTGGTGACGACCGGTCGATCGTGGCGGCGGAGATGGCCATCGCCAGCCCGCTGCTCGAGGCCAGCATGGACGGTGCGCACGGCGTGCTGCTGTCCATCTCCGGTGGCAGTGACCTCGGCCTGTTCGAGATCAACGAAGCGGCCCAGCTGGTCGCGGATGCGGCGCACCCCGACGCCAACATCATCTTCGGGGCGGTCATCGACGATGCCCTCGGCGACGAGGTGCGGGTCACCGTGATCGCCGCCGGCTTCGACGGCGGTGCACCGGCCTACAAGAAGGTCGAGCCGCGCCGCCAGCCGGTGGTAGAGCCCGAGCCGGTCGTCGCCGAGCCGCAGCTGGAGGAGCCGGTCGTGCGTCGTCCCGAGCCGACCTACACCCCGGCCCCCGCGGCCGCGGCTCCCGAGCGCCCGCGTCGCACGGTCGTCTTCGAGGACGACCTCGACGTGCCCGACTTCCTGAAGTAGCGGGCGGGCGTGCACGACGCGGGTCTGCCCCTCCCCGCACGCGGCGTCTTCACCACCCGGGCCGGTGGCGTCAGCCTCCCGCCGTGGGACAGCCTCAACCTCGCGGTCCATGTCGACGACGCCTTCGCGAAGGTCCAGCGCAACCGCGACCTCGTCGTCGAGCAGCTCGGTCTCGACGGGCTCGCCTTCGGCAAGCAGGTGCACGGCAACGGCGTGCGCGTCGTCCGCGGCCTGTCGAAGAAGACCAGCCGCGGCCTCGACGACACCGACGGCCTCGTCACGACCGTCCCGGGCATCGGGCTCGCCATGCTCGGCGCTGACTGCCTGCCGGTGCTGCTCGCGGCCGATGGCGTCGTGGGTGCGGCGCACGTCGGCAGACCGGGACTCGCCAAGGGCGTGCTGCCCGAGGTCGTCCGGGTGATGCGCGCCGAGGGCGCCGGTGAGATCAGCGCCGTCATCGGTCCGGGCATCTGCGGCCTCTGCTACGAGGTGCCGCCGTCGATGGCGGGCGAGGTGGAGAAGGCCGCGCCCGGCAGTCGCGCGACCACGCGCCAGGGCACCACGTCGGTCGACCTGACGGCCGGCGCGACCCGGCAGCTCACCGGTCTCGGCGTCGCCGTGAGGACGGTCGGCGGCTGCACCCTGGAGCAGCCCGACCTCTTCTTCTCCTACCGGCGCGACGGCCTGACCGGCAGGCACGGCGGCATCGTGTGGCTGCCGCCGCAGAGCGGGGCACCGGCGCCGTGAGCCGCAGGGACGACCTGGCAGCGAACCTCGCCGAGCTCGAGGCACGCATCACGCGGGCCTGTACGGCGGCAGGGCGTGCCCGCGACGAGCTGACCCTCATCGCGGTGACCAAGACCTGGCCGGTCAGCGACTGCCTCCTGCTCCGCGACCTCGGCGTCACCGAGCTCGGCGAGAACCGCGACCAGGAGGCCGCGCAGAAGGCCGCGGCAGTGACCGGGGTGCGGTGGCACTTCGTGGGGTCGGTGCAGACGAACAAGGCGCGCAACGTGGCGTCCTACGCCGACGTCGTGCACAGCGTGGACCGCCCCTCACTGGTCTCGGTCCTGGGTGACGGCGCGGTGCGGACCGGCCGCACCGTCGACGTGCTGCTGCAGATCAGCCTCGACGGCGACCCCGACCGTGGAGGCGCCGAGCCGTCCGCCGTACCCGGCCTGGGGGAGCAGGTCGCGCAGACGGCCGGTCTGCGACTGGCGGGCGTCATGGCGGTCGCGCCCCTCGGCGCCGACCCGGCCGACGCCTTCGCCCGGCTCGCCGAGGTCTCGCACCGGTTGCGGGCCGACCATCCTGCGGCGACGGCCATCAGCGCCGGGATGACGGGCGACCTGGAGCAGGCCGTCGTTGCCGGCGCCACGCACCTGCGTGTCGGGACCGCCGTGTTGGGCGCCCGACCGGCCCCCCTCCGGTAGTCTGCGAGCAGTCACGAGCAGTCAGTCACACCAGGCGGAGGAGCGGGACATGCCGGGCACCATGCGCAAGCTGGGGCTGTACCTCGGCCTGGTCGAGGACGACGAGAACGAGCACTACGGGTACGACGACGAGGATGGCGACGCCTACGAGGAGCCGTCGGTCCGGCGCTACCCGCCGACCGCCTCCACGAGCACCGCCGCCACCCGCCGGTCCTTCGACACCCGAAGCACTGCCGGCGCGGTCGCGCTGGACGCGGCGCCGCGCCCGCAGGCCGTGCCGTCCCACGAAGGCGTGCACGACACCGGCTACCGGATCACCACCCTGCACCCGCACAGCTACAACGACGCGCGCGCGATCGGGGAGCACTTCCGCGGCGGAACGCCCGTCATCATGAACCTCTCGGAGATGGACGACGCCGACGCCAAGCGCCTCGTCGACTTCGCCGCCGGCCTCATCTTCGGGCTGCACGGCCGCATCGAGCGGGTGACCAACAAGGTGTTCCTGCTGTCGCCGGAGCACGTCGAGGTCACGGCAGAGGACAAGGCCCGGATCGCCGAGGCCGGGTTCTTCAACCAGTCCTGACCTGGGTCCTGGCCAACGCCCCGCCTACTGCTGGAAGACTGTTACCCGTGTCCGTCGTCGGTCAGGTCCTGCACACCGTGCTGCTGGTGTTCCTCGTGCTCCTGATCTTCCGGCTCGTCATGGACTACGTGTTCATGCTGGCCCGCGGCTTCCGGCCCCAAGGCCCCTTCGCCATCGCGTGCGAGCTGACCTACTCGGCCACCGACCCGCCGATCAAGGCCGTCCGCCGGGTGCTCCCGCCGCTGCGCGTCGGCAACGTGTCCTTGGACCTGGCGTTCATGGTCGTGTTCTTCGTGACGGTCGTTCTCATGAGCGTGGTGTCCGGACTGTGACGCCCTTCCCCTTCATCAGGACGGTGTGACTCCCATGCCTCTGACCCCTCAAGACGTGGTCAACAAGAAGTTCGCCACGAAGCTGCGCGGCTACGACCAGGACGAGGTCGACGTCTTCCTCGACGAGGTCGAGCAGGAGCTCGTGCGTCTCCTCACGGAGAACGCCAACTTGCAGCAGCGGCTGTCCGTCGCACCACAGGCCGCCCCGCAGGCTGCCGCGCCGGCCGGTGTGGCCGAGCCGCCGCCCACGACGGCGCCCATCGCGCCCGGCGAGCCTCAGGAGGCCGCGCTGCGCACCCTGCTCATGGCGCAGCGCACCGCCGACCAGGCCATCGCTGAGGCCCGTGCCGAGGCCGACGCCCTGCTCGCGCAGGCGAAGTCCCGGCAGGCCCAGATCGACACCGAGCTCAACGCCCGCACCGCGAAGGCGATGTCCGAGCTGGAAGCGCGCCGCGCCGAGCTCGAGACCCGCATCGAGGACCTCCGCGCCTTCGAGCGGGAGTACCGGCTGCGGCTCAAGGCCTACCTCGAAGGTCAGCTCAAGGACCTCGAGGGTCGCAGCGTGAACGAGGGCCCCGGGACCGGCGTACCCGCAGCCGCGCGCAGCGCCGCCATCGGTGCAGCACCTGCCGCAGCACCCACCGCACCTTCCGCTGCGCCGGCCCTCCACCGGCCACCCGCACCGGCGGCACCGGCGGCACCCGCGTCACCTGGTAGTCCCACGCCACCAACCACGCCACCCACCGCGCCGGTGGCACCTCCGTCGCCCTCGGCGGCGATCGCGCTGCCGGCCGAGTGGGCCGAGCTGCACGAGGGCGCCGAGACCCGGGCGGAGCTGTCCACGGAGCCGTCCACGGGGTCGTCGGCCAGCACAGCGGCGCCGGCGGGTCCGCCCCGGGAGGCGGCGCCCGGGCTGCGCGCCGTCCCGCCGCTCAGCGCCGACCCCGAGCGGGTGGGTCCGTTCACCGCGGCGCCTCCGCCCGTGACGGTGGAGCAGGTCGACGACGGTCCCGAACCGCCTTCCGAGCCCTGATCGCGTCGCCCAGCCCGTGTTCGAGACCCATTGAGCCTCGGCATCAGTAGGATGCCCAGGCTCGTTCGCCCTCCCGGAGGACTCTCCCTGTGATCGTCATCAGCGGTGCGCTCGTCGTCGTCGCCCTCGTCCTGCTCGTCATCGGGCTCGTCATCGCCGGCCTGGGCTGGGTGTACGGCTCCATCGCGGTGAGCCTGCTGTCCTTCGTCTTCCTGGTGATCGGCATCCTGCAGCGCCGCAAGGAGGTGCCTGGTGCCGAGGCGCCGGCGCTGGCCGGTGCTGGCACCGGAGCGGTAGCCGCCGGAGTCGGCGCGCTGGTCCGCGCAGGTGACCGGCTGGTCGGCGACAAGGATGGCAAGGTTGACGACGCCACCGTCACGACGCTGCCCAGCGACTTCACGCCGCCGGCCGCTCCGACCGTCGCCGTCACCGGCGTTGCCGGCGAGGTGCTCGTCGTGGCGGGGCGCCCCCGCTACCACGTGGCGGGCTGCCGCTACCTGACGGGCAAGGACGCCGAGTCCGTCGCCGTGGCCGACGCCCGTGCGCAGGGCTTCACGGCCTGCGGGGTCTGCAAGCCCGACGACGCGCTCGCGTCGGCTGCCCCTGCCGGGGCCACCGGGGCCATTGCAGCCGCCGAGCCGGTCGACGCCATCGAGGTCACCGAGCTCGTCGCGGCCGAGCCGGTGGTCGCGGCACCGGTCCGCACGGCCGCCCGCGCGCGCACCGCCACCAAGGCCCCGGCCAAGAAGGCTGCGCCGGCGAAGACCGCCGCCAAGCCAGCCACCACGACCACCGCCAGGGCCGCGTCCGCGGCGGGCACGGCCGCCAAGAAGGCTCCGGCGAAGACCGCCGCCAAGGCCGCGCCCGCCAAGACCGCCGCCAAGGCAGCGCCTGCGAAGAAGGCCACGCCCGCCAAGACCGCTGCGAAGGCAGCGCCCGCCAAGAAGGCCGGCCCCGCGAAGAAGGCACTGGCCAAGAAGGCCCCCGCCAAGCGCAGCTAGCCAGCCGGCCTCGACAGCCGAGTACACGACAAGGGCCGCTTCCCGATCGGGGAAGCGGCCCTCGTCGTGTGGGGGCGGAGGGTGCCCGGAGCACAGGGGGGCGGCCCCGGGCACCCGCCGTTCCGCGAGCCAGCCCTGCCCGCGGGTCTTCGGCCACCGCGTCGCGGCGGCGGCGCGGCTACAGGCGGCCGCGCAGCGCGCTGCTCCGGAACGGGTCGCGGGAAGGCGGAGCAGGCAGGGAGAGGATCTCGCCGTTGGCGTCCAGGCCGCTCAGGCCGAGCACCCGCGAGAGCAGCGTGTGCGTCGTCTCACCGGCCTTGAGGCCCTCGGCCGTGAGGAAGACCCGGTAGATCGTGATGTAGTGCCGCACCGGGGTGTCGTAGCTCCAGTCGACGGAGCCGTAGTGCAGGGACTCCCCGCGGCTGCCGCCCACGCCCTCCCAGGGGGCGCTCCAGATCTGCACGCCGGCAGGGCCGGCGCTGAAGAGCCCGCCGGCCGAGACATCCTGCGCCTGCGCGGCGGCGAGCAGGGCTCGCCCTTCGCGCTCGGGCAGCACCAGGGCGGGACGGACCTGCGACTGCAGGGCGACATCGGAGCCGGGCCGCGTCAGTCGGAACGACTTGTGGACCGGCTTCGCCTGCTCGAGCTCAACGGTGTGCACAGTCACCGGGGCCTCCTGCTGCCTTGGTGCTCCAGATGGAGCAGTGCTGGGTGTTCACCAGCAGCATCGGCAGGCAGGTGGCCCGTTCTGACTGCGCCGTTCGGGTGGTTCTTGTCCCTGTCGGGCCATGTCCGAACTGGCACTGGGAGGGCGGCGCGTGGGCTCAGCGGCCGGCGAGGCGCAGCCAGAACCGCAGTCCGAGGTCCTCGTCGTCGTGGTGGGCGACGTCGGCCGTGGGCCTGCCCTCGGTGACGCTGACGGCGAGCACCTCCTCGGCCAGCTTCAGCGAGCCCTCGTGCAGGGCCTCGGCCAGCTCGTCCTGGGCGGCCCACCAGAGCTCGATGCGGTCGCTGACGTCGAGACCGCTGCTCTTGCGGGCATCCTGCACCAGCCGCACCACGTCGCGGACCAGACCGGCGCGGCGCAGCTCCGGGGTGATCTCGAGGTCCAGTGCCACCGTGTCGCCGCCGAACGTCGCGACCGCCCAGCCCTCACGCGGCGTCTCGGTGACGAACACGTCGTCGGGTCCGAGGACGACGGGCGCACCGTCGACCTCGACCGTGGCGGTGCCGTCGCGCAGTGCCGCGGCAAGCGCGGCCGCATCGGCCTCGGCGATCGCCTTCGCCACCGCCTGCACGCCCTTCCCGAAGCGCTTGCCCAGCTCGCGGAAGTTGGCCTTGGCCGTGACGTCGACGAGGTCGCCGGACAGCCGTTCGAGCGCCACGACGTTGAGCTCCAGGGCGACCAGCTCCTGCAGCTCGAACGGCAGGCCCTCCCAGCGCTGGGCCGACACCAGTGCCCGCGACAACGGCTGCCGGGTCTTGGTCTTCGACTCGGCCCGCGCGGTACGACCGAGGTCCACCAGTCGACGTACCAGGGCCATCTGCTCGCCGAGCTCGACGTCGACCAGCGGGGTGTCTGTGACGGGCCAGGACTGCAGGTGCACGCTGTCACCGCCGACCAGCGCCTCGTGCAGCACCTCGGCCAGGAAGGGCGTGAACGGCGCCATCAGCGTGCCGAGCACGGTGAGGCACTCGTGCAGCGTCGTCAGCGCAGCCGGGTCGCCGTCCCAGAACCGGCGGCGAGAGACCCGCACGTACCAGTTGGACAGGTCGTCGATGAGTCGCTCCAGCCGCTTGCCGGCGCGCAGCGAGTCGAAGCCCTCGAGGGCCTCGGTGACCTCCGCGACGGTGGCATGCAGCTCGGACAGCGCCCACCTGTCGAGCAGGGTCAGCTCACCCGTCGTACCGGGGTTCCAGGCGTTCGCATCGGCGTAGAGGGTCAGGAACGAGGCGGTGTTCCACCAGGTCAGGAGGACCTTGCGCGTGACCTCCTCGAGCTGCGCATCGCCGATCCGGCGGGCGGACCACGGGTTGCCGCCGCAGAGCATGTACCAGCGCAGCGCGTCGGCGCTGTGCCGGTCCATGAGCTCGTGCGGGTCGAGGACGTTGCCGAGGTGCTTGCTCATCTTGCGACCGTCGGCGTCGAGGATGTGGCCGAGGCAGAGCACCGTCTCGTACGCGCCGCGGTCGAAGACCAGCGTCCCGATCGCCATGAGCGTGTAGAACCAGCCGCGGGTCTGGTCGATCGCCTCGCAGATGAAGTTGGCCGGGTAGGCCGGCTCGATGCCGGTGTGCGGGTAGCCGACCTGGGCGAACGGCATCGAGCCGGCGTCGTACCAGCAGTCGATGACCTCGGGGACGCGCCGGGCTTCCGCGCCGCAGTGGCAGGTGAGGGTCACGTCGTCGACGAAGGGCCGGTGCGGGTCCAGGGCGCTGACGTCCTGGCCGCTGAGCTCGGACAGCTCCCGCAGCGACCCGACGACGGTGAGGTGGGCCTCGTCGGCGGCGCACCGCCACATCGGCAGGGGAGTGCCCCAGTAGCGGTTCCTGGACAGCGCCCAGTCGACGTTGTTGTCGAGCCAGTCGCCGTACCGGCCGGTCCGGATGGTCTCCGGGTGCCAGTCGGTGGCTGCGTTGACCTCGAGCAGCCGGTCCTTCACCGCCGTCGTGCGGATGTACCAGGACGGCAGCGCGTAGTAGAGCAGTGCGGTGTCGCAGCGCCAGCAGTGCGGGTACGGGTGCTCGTACGGCTGGTGCTTGAACAGCAGGCCGCGGCTCTTGAGGTCCTGCACCAGGGCCGGGTCCGCAGCCTTGAAGAACAGCCCACCGACCAGCGGGATGTCGTCGCGGAACTTACCGTCGGGGCGCACCGGGTTGACCACCGGCAGGCCGTACTTTCGCGCGACCTGCAGGTCCTCTGCGCCGAACGCCGGTGCCTGGTGGACCAGGCCGGTGCCGCTGTCGGTCGTGACGTAGTCCGCCGTGCCGACGAAGTGCGCGCCCGGGATGTCGACCCAGTCGAAGGGCCGCTGGTAGGCCGTGTGCTCGAGCGCCGACCCCGGGAAGCTCGCCAGCACCTCCACGTCGTCGCCGAGGATGTGCTTGAGCGGCTCCGCGACGACCAGCACCTCGGTCGGCGTCTTGGCGACCAGGTAGGTCACGGTCGGGTGCACCGCCACGGCCGTGTTGGACACCAGCGTCCACGGCGTGGTCGTCCAGACCAGCAGGCTGGCCTTGCCCGCCCACTCCCCGCTGGTGATGGGGAAGCGCACGTAGACCGACGGGTCGACGACGGTCTGGTAGCCCTGCGCCACCTCGTGATCGGACAGGCCGGTGCCGCAGCGGGGGCAGTACGGCGCCACCCGGTAGTCCTCGACCAGCAGGCCCTTGTCGTAGATCTGCTTGAGCGACCACCACACCGACTCGATGTAGCTCGGCTGCATCGTCCAGTAGGCGTCGCTCAGGTCGCACCAGTACGCCATCCGCCGCGTGAGCTTCTCGAACTCGTCGACGTGCCGCGTCACGGACTCCCGGCACTTGGCGTTGAACTCGGCGATGCCGTAGGCCTCGATGTCCTGCTTGCCGGAGAAGCCCAACTCCTTCTCGACGGCGAGCTCGACCGGCAGCCCGTGGCAGTCCCAGCCGGCCTTCCGCGGCACGTACCGCCCCTGCATCGTCTTGAAGCGCGGGAACAGGTCCTTGAAGACCCGTGCCTCGACGTGGTGGGTGCCCGGCTTGCCGTTGGCCGTCGGCGGCCCCTCGTAGAACACCCACGGCTCGCCGTCGGCTGTCTGCTCCAGGCTGCGCTCGAAGACCTTCTCGCGCTCCCAGCGCTGCAGGACCTCGTGCTCCAGGGCAGGCAGGTCGACCTGGGGCGGGAGCTTGAGCATCGTGGTCCTCCGTCGTCTGTGCTCCGACGGAGGGACGATCCCCGGGCGGGGACCGCGGTACCACCCTCCTTGTCAGCCACAGGGAACCTGTGCCCGACCGCTCTGGCCGTGCGGGTCGCTCAGGGGGTGATCTTCACCCCGGCCAGGCCCCTGGGCTCACACCGTCCCCAGGTCGCTCTCGGCTGCGTCCGGACCTACTCGTCCCCGTCACCGCGACAGCAGGCAGCCTAGTCGGCGGGGTCGGCCGAGGGCCACGGACTTCGGGGTACGGCGGGACGGCGGCCGTTCCGGTCAGTGTCAGGTCTGTCGTCGGCCGGCGCCGGTCGAGCTCGGAGCCCCGCGCAGGCCTACGATGTGTCGCGCCCGGGAGACCCCCTCTGACCAGGGACGATGGACGGCAACCGCTAGTCTGTCCAGTTCGCGGTCGGGATCGTGCGGCGTGGCTCTTTGTGGCTGGATCAGGTGACACGTAGCATCGCCGCCCGTCCGATCATGTCTGGGCCCAAGCAGGGAGTCGTCATGGCCACCGGCAAGCGCTTGCGCCTCTTCTCGCGCAAGGAGAAGGCGACCGGCACCGCCGTGCCCGCGTCTGCGCCGGCGAAGTCTGCCGCTGCTCCCGCACCCGCGCCCACTCCCGAGCGGGCTCCCATCCAGACCGCACCCGCGAGCACCCCTGCCAAGGCTGCCCCTGCGAAGCCGGCTCCCACGCCGGCTCCCACACAGGCAACCAAGCCGGCAACCAAGAGCGCTGCCAAGGTGGCGCCCAAGCCCCTTCCGCGGGCTCGGCCCACGGCCGCGCCGGTGAAACCAGCAGTCAAGTCAGCCGCCAAGCCACCGGCCAAGCCGGCAGCGAAGGCAGCAGCAAAGCCGGCAGCGAAGGCGCCGGCGAGGCCAGCAGCCAAGGCACCGGTCAAGAGCCCGGCGAGAGCCGCCAGCAAGACCGCTGCGAAAGCTCCAGCGAAGTCCCCAGCTCAGGCGTCCGCCACCTCCCCGGCGAAGGCGTCCGTGAAGAAAGCTGCACCCGTGACCAAGAAGGCGGCCCCGGCCGCGAAGACCGCAAGCAAGCCGACCAGCAAGCCGACCAGCAAGGCTTCCCCGAAGAACACGCCCAAGGCCGCCGCCAAGGCCCCTGCCAAAGCCCCTGCCAAAGCGACGAGCAAGGCGCCGGCCAAGGCCGCGAAAGCACCTACGAAGGCACCTACCAAGGCACCTGCGAAGGCGGCTGCCAAGAAGGCCGCCCCGACCAAGAAGGCCGTTCCCGCAAAGGCAGCTGCTGCTGCGAAGAAGGCGGCACCTGCCAGGAAGGCGGCACCTGCCAAGAAGGCAACACCTGCGAAGGCCCCAGCGAAGATCGCCGCTGCCAAGAAGGCAGCGCCCGCCAAGAATGCAGCGGCCGCCAACAAGACCGCGCCCGCCAAGCAGGCCGCACCGACCAAGGCGACTCCCACCAAGGCTGCTCCCGTCAAGGTGACGCCCGCGAAGGCAGCACCTGCTCCGAAGCCTGCGGCCGCCGCCGTACCCGCTCCTGCTCCGGCGCCCCAGCCTGCTCCTGCTCCTGCAAAGAAGGCCGCGGCCGCGAAGGCACCCGGCAGGCCGCTGCCCGACACGCCGCTGACCGGGGCGGACGCCTGGACCAAGAAGGAGCTGGCCGACGTCCGCAAGGCGCTGGAGGCAGAGGCCCGGGACCTGCGCGGGGAGATCGACGACGCCGAGCACCAGAACGCAGACCTGCGCCGCGACGCCGGCTCGGAGGGCACCGGGGACGAGGCCGACGCGGGCTCGAAGACCTTCGAGCGCGAGCACGAGATGTCGATCGCCAACAACAGCCGTGACCTGTTGCTGCAGGTCGAGCGCGCCCTGGCGCGGCTCGACGCCGGCACCTACGGCCGGTGCGAGAACTGCGGCGATCCGATCCCCAAGGCCCGGCTGCAGGCGTTCCCCCGCGCCACGCTGGACGTGAAGTGCAAGCAGCGCGAGGAGCGGCGCTGAGGCCCCCCCGGGCCCTCCTCGTCCTGGTCGCGCTCCTCACGGTCGCACTCGACGTCGCCACGAAGGCCCTCGTCGTGGCGCACCTCGAGGGCAAGGACTCGGTCCGGCTGCTCGGGGGAGCCGTGACGCTTGTCGTCTCGCGCAACAGCGGAGCGGCCTTCTCCTTCGCACAGGGAATGACGATCGTCTTCACCGCGGTGGCGGCGGGGGTGATCGTCTACATCGCGCGGATCATGCCGAGGCTTCGGTCCCGCGGCTGGGCAGTCACTCTCGGGCTGCTGCTCGGCGGGGCGCTCGGCAACCTGCTCGACCGGCTGACCCGGTCACCTGGCTTCGGTCGTGGCTGGGTCGTCGACTTCATCTCGGTGCCGCACTTCGCGAGCTTCAACGTCGCCGACAGCGGCATCACGGTCGGCGCGGCCCTGGCGATCCTGCTCTCGTTCCGCGGGATCGAGGTCGACGGCACGCGCAGAGCGCCGGCCGGAGAGCAGAACCAGGCAGACTAGAGAGGTGAGCAGCGACCGACGGAGCCTTCCCGTCCCCGAGGGCCTCGACGGGCTTCGCCTCGACGCCGCGCTCTCGCGGCTGTTCGGTCTGTCCCGTACGGCGGCAGCGACCGTCATCGAGAACGGCGGCGCCAGCCTGGACGGCCGGGTCCGCAGCAAGTCGGACCGGGTCGTGGCCGGGTCGGTGCTCGAGGTGGAGCTGCCGAACGCGGCGCCCACCACGTTCGCGCCGCCGGAGGTCGTCGAGGGCCTGCGCGTCGTACACGAGGACGACAGCATCATCGTGGTGGACAAGCCTGTTGGGGTGGCCGCGCACCCGTCCGGCAGCTGGGAGGGCCCGACCGTGATCGGCGGCCTGTCCGCGGCCGGTCACCGGGTGTCGACCAGCGGGGCCGAGGAGCGGCAGGGCGTCGTCCACCGGCTGGACGTCGGCACCAGCGGGCTCATGGTCGTGGCCAAGAGCGAGCACGCCTACTCGGTGCTGAAGGACGCCTTCCGCGAGCGGAAGGTCGACAAGCGCTACCACGCACTGGTTCAGGGGCACCCGGATCCCATGACGGGCACCGTGGACGCACCGATCGACCGGCACCCGACCTCGGCGTACAAGTTCGCGGTCGTCGCCGGGGGCCGCGACAGCGTCACCCACTACGAGACGATCGAGGCGTTCCGGCACGCCACGCTGCTCGAGATCCACCTGGAGACCGGCCGGACCCACCAGATCCGCGTGCACATGAGCGCCATGAAGCACCCGTGCGTGGGTGACATCACCTACGGCGCCGACCCGACGCTGTCGAAGAAGCTGCACCTCGAGCGGCAGTGGCTGCACGCCGTCAAGCTGTCCTTCGCGCACCCGGACGACGGCCGCTGGGTGGAGTTCGAGAGCCCCTACGCACCCGACCTGCAGGGGGCCCTCGACACCATCGCGGCGCTCTCGTGAAGGACGAGCTCCGGCAGCTCGACGACCACGCGGACGACCGGCTCAGGTCCCTCGACGAGCGCTTCGTCGCCGCGGCCGCACCCCGGATCGCGAAGGTCGTGGACGGGATCGGCGCCGCCTCGCGGAGGAGCCGTGACACCGCCGCGGGACTCATCCGGGACGTCGACCTGCGGAACCTCAACGCTCTCGATGACCGGTACGCGACCAGGGGGCCGCTCGCGCTGTTCCGCGAGATCCCTCAGCTGCTCGCCGTCGTCGTCGGGATCGTGTTCATCGTGGGCACGCTGGCGGCGGCACACGACCTGCAGTCCCGGCAGACGGCGGGCGAGCAGGCCGTGCAGTCCCCGGACGGCACATCGACGTCCGCGGCGCCGCTGTCCCTCGTGCTCGGCCCGACGATCGGGAAGACGGCGACGTCGTATCTGACGCTCGCGGCGAACAGCCTCGACGCGGCCGCGTCGCAGGCCCCTGACGAGCAGCGGCTCGCGCTGGTGACGCTGTCCGCGTACTACCGGCCGGCGCAGGCTGCGACCATCCTCTCCGGCTACGTGGTGCAGCGCGCCTGGGTGCGGGACAGCGCCGCCGGGCGGCAGGCCCCGCCGATGCCGGTGGAGGTGACCGGCAGCCTCAGCTCGTCCCTGGCGGCCTTCTACAGCCGCACGGCGAAGGGACAGAGCGACGCGGCGGCCCAGTACCAGCAGCTCGCCGACACGACCGTGAACGACAAGCAGTACAAGGACTTCTACGAGCAGTTCGCGAGGCTGTCGCGGGCACAGGCCAAGGCGTTCGGCAGCGACTGCGCCTGCGTCTTCTCGTTCGTGGTGTCAGCCACCCCGAGCCAGCTGCAGTCC
>JAOPVZ010000117.1 GCA_025965935.1 Frankiales bacterium
GCCCCGGCCCGCTCGCCAGGACCTCCTGCGTTGACCGCGATGCAGGTCAGCAGACCGACCACGCCGGCGCCGCCCGCGGCCAGCCCGGCGGCCACTCCGCTCGGCATGACGAGGGCCGCCAGGAGGAAGACCAGCACGGCCGCTCCGCGGATCCCGTAGTAGGCCTTCTGCCGACCTGTCACAAGGCTGACGGTACGCCTGAACGCACTAGGTTGCAGCCGTGGACGACCTCGATGCGGTGCTGCTCGGTGAGCCCCTGACGCTCGACCGCGAGGACGTCGAGCGACTGTCCGGCGTGCCGGCCGACGTGGCCCGCGACGTCTGGGCGGCGATGGGCTTCGCCGAGATCCCGTACGGGGAGAAGGCGTTCACCAACGCCGACGTCCAGGCGCTGCGGACGGCGGCGGAGTTGCTCGATCTCGGGATCGTCGACCTCGACACCACGCTCGTCATGGCGCGGGCGATGGGTCAGGGACTCGCTCGGCTGGCCGAGGCGCAGGTCGACGTGCTGCGCGCTCGCACCGCCGACCAGGACGTGAACGAGGCGCTCACCGAGCTGGCCAGCCGCGCCGACGAGCTGCTCCCCAAGCTGGACCACCTCATCGTCTTCATGTGGCGGCGCCAGTTCGCCGCCGCGGTCCAGCGGTCCATCGCCACGGTGCGCGAGCACGGCATGCCGGTGCTCACCATCGGCTTCCTCGACCTGGTGGACTTCACGAAGTCCTCGCGGTCCTGGGACGCGAGCCAGCTGGAGCGGACCCTCGAGCGCTTCGAGCGGGACACGGCGCTGCGGGTCGCCAACGCCGGCGGTCGGGTCATCAAGACGCTCGGTGACGGGGTGCTCTACTGCACCGACCACGCCTTGGAGGCGGTGACGATCGCCCTGGACACCATCCGCGACCACGCGTCGGCGGACGAGCTCCCGGCCGTGCGGGCCGGCGTCGCGTGCGGGCCGGTCCTGGTGCGGCTGGGAGACGTCTTCGGCGAGCCCGTCAACATCGCGTCCCGGCTCTCGAGTGAGGCCCGGCCGGACAGCCTGCTCGTCGACAAGCACGTCGCCGAGGACGTCGGCGAGCACTTCCTGGTCACGCCGCTGCACCGGCGCGCGGTCCGTGGGTACCGCGCCCTGACGCCGTACCTCGTCCGGGCCCGCGAGACCTAGACGAGCGCGTTGCGCTCCGCCTCGCCCGGGTCGGCCGCGAACACCCAGCGGCGGTAGGCCCAGAACCGGAAGACGGTCGCGACCAGGGTGCCGAGCACCTGGCTGACGTTGAAGGCCAGCTTGCTGGTCTCGCTCAGCACGTAGTGCGCCACGTCGACCGGGATCAGGGTGATGACCAGTCCGACCACGTTGATGGCGGCGTAGACCGAGATGTCCTGGCCCTGCCCGCGGTCGTCGTCCACGCGGTGGGCGAACGACCACAGCCGGTTCCCGACGTACGAGACGCCGGTGGCGATGACCGTGGACAGCGCCTTGGAGGTCGTGGGACCGAGGCCCAGGCCGAAGTGGAACCAGTTGGCGAGCACGGTGTCGAGGACGAAGCAGAAGCCGCCGACCACCACGAACTTGAACAGCTCGGCAACAACCGGTCGCATCCGGTCGGTCAGTGAGCTGGGCACGCCGCGAGAATAATAGAGTCGACCTGTGACCTGGCTGGAGCTCGAAGGTGCCGTCAACGCCCGGGACCTGGGCGGCCTTCCCACCGTTGACGGTCGCACCACTCGCAGGGGCGTGCTGCTGCGCTCCGACAACCTGCAGGACCTGACGCCGAAGGACCTCGAGGTGCTGCGCGGGCAAGGGCTGGGGACGGTGCTCGACCTGCGCACCAGCGCCGAGGTGGAGATGGTCGGTCCGGGGCCCCTGCGGGACACCGACGTCCCGCACGTGCACGTCGACCTCATCCCGCACGGCTTCGACGGTCGCAGCGACGACCTCATCGACAAGGCCATCCCCGATGACTCGGCCGGCGACGAGGCGATGGATCACTTCTACATCGACTACGTCAACCACGCGCCCAGCGAGGTGGCCCGAGCCCTGCGCACCATCGCCGATCCGCGCAGCGGGGCCGTGCTCGTGCACTGCGCGGCCGGCAAGGACCGCACCGGCGTCATCTGCGCTCTTGCGCTCTCGCTCGTGGGCGTCACGCGGCGGGCAGTCGTCGACGACTACGTCCGGACGGACGAGCGGATCATGGCGGTCCGGGAGCGGCTGCTGGGGACCGAGCTCTACCACGACGACATGGCCCGTCGTACGCCCGATTCCTTGCGGCTGCACCCCGCCAACATGGAGCGCTTCCTCGACCGGGTCGACGCGACCTACGGCGGCGTGCACGGCCTGGCGATGACCATCGGGGTCGACGAGGAGACCGTCGCGCGCCTGTCCCGGCGACTGCTCGGGTGACGGTCCGGGGGGCCATGGACCTGCCGGTCGTCGGCATGGTCGGGGGCGGTCAGCTGTCCCGGATGACGCACCAGGCCGCCATCGCGCTCGGGCTGTCGCTGCGGGTGCTGGCGGACGCGACGCACGACTCGGCGGCGCTGGTGGCGAACAACGTCGTCGTCGGCTCGCACGAGTCGCTGGAGGACCTGCGGTCCTTCGCGGCCGGCTGCGAGGTCG
>JAOPVZ010000137.1 GCA_025965935.1 Frankiales bacterium
GCACGCACGCGGTCGCCGAGGCGGTCGCCCAGGCCGGCGTGCCGGTGCTGCTGAGCGCCAGTGCCATTGGCTTCTACGGCGGCAGCCGTGGCAGCGGGCAGAACGGCGACCAGATCCTCGACGAGACCGCATCCGTGGGCACCGGCTTCCTCGCTGACGTCGTTCGCCAGTGGGAGGCGGCGACCGCGCCGGCCGACCGCAACGCCCGGGTCGTGCACCTGCGCACCGGCATCGTGCAGTCCCGCGAGGGGGGCGCCCTCGCTACGCAACTGCCGCTGTTCAAGGCGGGGCTGGGAGCGCCGCTGGGGAGCGGCCGGCAATGGGTGTCGTGGATCAGCCTGCAGGACGAGGTCGCCGCGATCGTGCACCTGCTGAGCGCCGACGTCAGCGGTCCGGTCAACCTGGTCGGTCCTGAACCGGTGACGAATCGGGCCTACACGCAAGCGCTGGGCAAGGCCCTTCACCGCCCGACGCTGCCCGTCGGGGTGCCGGCGCCGGTGCTGCGGATCGCCCTGGGCGAGTTCGCCGGGGAGGTCCTGGGCGGCCAGCGCCTGGTGCCCCGGGTGCTGGTGGGCAGCGGCTTCGCGTTCGCCCACGAGGATCTCGCGTCGGCGCTGCGGGCTGCCCTCCGCTGACGGCGGGCTCTCTGCTCAGGCGCCTTGCCCGACCTCTTCCAGGCGCCAGCCACTGCTGCCTTCCGGGTCGCGGACGAGCACCAGCAGCACCTGCTGCACCGGCCCGGCGTTGTGCCGCTCCAGCACGACGCCCCGCGCGTCGACCAGCGTGTACGCCGAGAGCTGCTCACGGACGGTCAGCTGGACGCGGTCGTGCGTCGCCGTCGCAGGCGCCGCGGACAGCACCCGGTGCGCCAGCCCGCGAGCCGTCGCGTGCCGGGACCGCAGCTGCGCCATCGCTGCCTGGTCGGCCCGCAGCAGGTCGCTGCCCGACCGGTAGACCTGCGTCAGCAGGCCGGCGTCCCCGGTGCCGAACGCGCTGCTGCGCGCCTGGTCGAGGTCCGCCACGACCTTCACCCAGTCCGTCGCGACCCGCGTCACGCTCGCCGTCGCCGGCGCGCTGCGGGCGCCCCAGGTCCAGCCGAGCGCCACCACGGCGAGCAGGGCGGCCACCGCGGCGGCGGTCACGATCAGCGGCTTCGGCACAGCGCGGGGCAGCCGCGGCGCTGGCGGTGCGGGCAGCTGCACCGGCTCGGGCAGGCCGGTCAGCGGTGCCGCGGGGCAGCTCGCGAGCAGCGTGGCGGCCAGGTCCTCGGCGCGCGGGCGGGCGAACGGGTCGGGGTCCAGGGCGCTCAGCAAGGCGTCGGCCAGGGGCCGCGGCGTGGTCGCGGGCAGCTCCGGGACGTGGCCCGGTTCGGTGCCGGTCAGCATCCGGTGCCCAAGCGCTCCGAGGGCCCAGACGTCGGCCGTCGCCCCGAGCACGCCGGTCGGGTCGAGGCTGTCCTTCGGGTCGTGGAGCGGGTCCAGCCCGAGGCCGTCGAGCATCGGCATGCCGTCGGCCGCGAGCAGCACCCGGCTGGCGCTGAGGCGACGGTGCCGGAGGTCGTGCGCGTGCGCCTGGCAGAGCGCCTCCGCGAGCGGCGCGAGCACGGTGACGACCTCGCCGGGCGTGAGCGTGCCGCGTTCTGCGAGCAGTGCCTCGAGGGACCCGCAGGCGGCGTGGTCGAGCACCAGCACGTCGTCGCCCTGCACCCTCGTGATCGTCTTGACCCGCACCAGGTGACGACTGGTCAGCGACCGGACGACGGTCGCCTGCCGTCGTACCTCTGCGAGGGCGTCCCTGGCCTGCTGACCGTCCCCAGCCAGCCGCCGCAGCACCACCAGCTCCGCGCCCCGGCGCGCCCGCCAGACCTCGCCGGTCGCGCCGTAGCCGAGCAGCTCGAGCACCTCGTGCCCCGGCACCTCGAACGCCCGCATGCCCTGCACGGTAGGCACTTTCGGCGCAGTCCCCCGCCGGTTGTCCACAGTGCGGCGGATACCTTCCTGCCATGGCGGACCGGTGGATCGTGGGCAGCTCGATGGGCTTCGTGGAGGGGACCCGGACCTTCTTCTCCCCCGGGCCGGTCTTCGACCACCTGGCAGAGCTGGCCGGCGTCGAAGGGCGGGTGCGGCTGACGGTGCTCAACACGGCCGGCGGCGATGCGGACCACTGGGCGGGGCGGGTGCACGAGGCGTTCTACGGCAGCCGGTTCGACGTCACCGTGCTCAAGCTGGTGACCATGCCGAACGTCGAGGACCCCGCCCAGCTGCTGCTCGACTCCGATGTCGTCTGGGTCAACGGCGGCAGCGTCGCCGCGCTGCTGGCGCTGTGGCGGCTGCACGGGCTGGACGAGGCGATGCGCGCGGCGTGGGAGGCCGGGGTGGTGCTGGGCGGGGTGTCGGCGGGGTCGATCTGCTGGCACGAGGGCGGTCCGACCGACAGCTTCGGCCCGGAGCTGCGCGGGATCACCAACGGGCTGGGGTTCCTGCCCTACGGCTGCGGGGTGCACTACGACGGCGAGGGGCAGCGCCGGCCACTGCTGCACCGGATGGTCGGCGACGGCAGCCTGCCGCTGAGCTACGCGACCGACGACGGCTGCGGGATCGTCTACCGGGGCACCGAGGTGCACGAGGTCATCGCGGACAGGGAGGGCGCTCAGGCCTACCGGGTCGAGCGCGCGGCGGACGGGACGGTCAGCGAGACCGCGCTGCCCGCGCGGCTCCTCTGACGGAGCGGACGTACGCTGATCTGGTGGAGATCCGCCGGCTCGGGCACGTCTCGTACGACGACGCGTGGGCGCTCCAGCAGCGCCTGCACGACCAGGTCGCCGACGGTGAGCTCGGTGACGTGGTGCTGCTGCTCGAGCACGAGCCCGTGTACACGGCCGGCAAGCGCACCGAGCCGTGGGAACGACCGACCGACGGCTCGCGGGTCGTCGACGTCGACCGCGGCGGCAAGATCACCTGGCACGGCCCGGGCCAGCTGACGGGCTACCCGATCGTCCGGCTCACCGACCCCGTCGACGTGGTCGCGTACGTCCGGCGGCTCGAGCAGGTGCTCATCGACGTCTGCGCCGACCTGGGCCTCGAGACGACCCGCGTGGACGGCCGGTCCGGTGTCTGGACCACCGACGGGCAGCGCAAGCTCGGTGCGATCGGCATCCGCGTCGCCCGTGCCGTGACGATGCACGGGTTCGCCCTCAACTGCGACAACAGCCTGGCGCCCTACGACGCCGTGGTCGCCTGCGGGATCACCGACGCGAGCGTCACCTCGCTGAGCCAGGAGCTCGGCCGCGACGTGACGGTCGACGAGGTGCTCCCGCTGGTTGAGGCCCGGCTGCCCGCTCTCACCGCAGCGCAAGGGATCCCCGCCTAGTCCCCAGCAGGCCCTCTAGAGTCCGCGATCATGAGCAGACTCACGGGGTGGGACGAGAGCGTCTTCGCGGCCGAGGGGCGGGGCTACCCGGTCTTCCGCCGGGGCAGCGGACCGGGCGTCATCGTCATCCACGAGATCCCCGGGATCACCCCGACCGTGCAGGCGTTCGCCGAGGAGGTCGCCGACGCCGGCTTCACGGTGCTGATGCCGTCGCTGTTCGGGACCCCGGGCGTCGCGATGTCAGGCCCCGAGATCGCGAAGTCGCTCGTGAAGATCTGCATCTCCAAGGAGTTCACGACGCTGGCCACCGGGCGGACGTCACCCATCGCGACGTGGACCCGGGCACTCGCCCGGGAGCTGCACGAGGAGCTGGGCGGCCCCGGTGTCGGAGCGCTCGGGATGTGCTTCACCGGCGGCTTCGCGCTGGCGATGATGGTCGATGGGCACGTGGCGGCACCGGTCCTCAGCCAGCCGTCGGCGCCGTTCGCCGTGACCAAGGCGCTGGGTGCCGACCTCAACCTGTCCCCCGCGGACCTCGCGGCCGTCAAGGAGAGGGTCGACGCGGGCTGCCAGGTGCTCGGGCTGCGGTACCGCGGCGACAAGGTCGTGGGGACCCGCTTCGACACGCTCCGGCGAGAGCTCGGTGACGGGTTCCTCGCCGTGGAGCTCGACGGCAAGGGCCACTCGGTCGTCACGGAGGACCGCGACGACGCGTCGGTGAAGCGGGTTCTCCAGTTCTTCCGCGACCGCCTTCAGACCTGAGACAAGACCTCGGCTGCGATCAGCTCGAGGTGGTCGAGGTCGTCGAGGTCGAGCACCTGCAGGTAGACGCGGGTAGCACCTGCCTCGGCGAAGCCGGCGAGCTTGTCGACGACCTCGGCCGGTGTTCCCGCCAGCCCTTCCCCACGGATCTTTTCGGGGTCGCGGCCGATGGCCCTGGCCCGGCGGTCGAGATCGGCGTCGTTCGCGCCCACGCACACCACCTGCGCGGCCGAGTAGACCAGCTCCCGGCTGCTGACCGCGCGCACCCGCTCGAAGGCGGCCACCGTGCCCGCGAGGTCGTGGAACGGCACGTTGAACTCGTCGGCGTAGGTGGCCGCCAGCCGCGGCGTCCGCTTGGGACCGAAGCCGCCGATGATGACGGGCAGCCGGTCCTGCGCCGGCGTCACGTGCCCCGGGTTGTCGGCCAGCTGGTAGTGCTTGCCGGTGAACGAGTACGGCCCGGTTGCCTCCCATATCCCGCGCAGGATCTCGAGCTGCTCCTCGAGCCGCTCGAAGCGCTCACCCAGGGGCGGGAAGGGGATGCCGAAGGCGGTGTGCTCGGCGTCGTACCAGCCGGCACCGAGTCCGAGCTCGAGCCGACCTCCTGACATGTGGTCCACCTGGGCGACCGTGATCGCCAGCGGCCCGGGATGCCGGAAGGTGGCGGACGTGACGAGCGTCCCGAGCCGGATCCGCGAGGTCTCCCGCGCCAACCCGGCCAGCGTGGTCCAGGCGTCGGTCGGTCCGGGCCGCCCGTCGCCACCGCCCAGCGCCAGGTAGTGGTCGCTCCTGAAGAACGCGTCGAAGCCGAGGTCCTCGGTCGCCTTGGCCACCCTCAGGAGCTGGTCGTAGGTCGCCCCCTCCTGGGGCTCGGTGAAGATGCGCAGGTCCATGTGCCGACCCTAACGGCGCACTTCATGTCCCTAGGAGCGGTCGAGGGTGATGAGCACCGCCTGGCCCGCAGCGGCCGCGTTCGTGAACAACACCAGCAACCGCTCGTACGCCGGGAGGAGCAGCGTCGTCAGCACGTCCGGCTGCTCCCACGCGCTGTCGGGGTAGGCCTCGGCCTGCTTCATGGCCTTGTGGGTGAACCGCGGGGTGAGCTCCTCGGCCGTCGGCAGCGCCGCCGCGACCGCCTTCACGTCGGCGGGCGACACGAAGCGGATCGGCTCGTAGGAAGACGGGTCACCCACCGGCGTACCGCCGAGGACCGCGTCGTACAGCGGAGGTGACCCACCCCCCGCCGACCCGTTCAGCAGCACGTGCAGGCCGTGCCAGGCGGTGCCGATGTCCACCGGCTCACCGTCGGCGAACCACAGGGCCGCGACGTCGGGATCGCGCTCGAGCGCCTCGAGGTCGGTGACGGGAAGGTAGAGCATGCGCACGCGGTTAGCCTAAGCACGATGACGATCGCGCCGGACGGACGGAAGCTGTTGCGCCTCGAAGTGCGCAACAGCGAGACGCCCATCGAGAAGAAGCCCTCGTGGATCAAGACGAAGGCCGTGATGGGTCCGGAGTACACCGACCTCAAGAGCCTGGTCCGTCGCGAGGGCCTGCACACGGTCTGCGAAGAGGCCGCCTGCCCCAACATCTACGAGTGCTGGGAGGACCGCGAGGCGACGTTCCTCATCGGCGGTGACCAGTGCACCCGGCGCTGCGACTTCTGCAACATCGACACCGGCAAGCCGGCGGACTACGACACCGACGAGCCGCGTCGGGTGGCGGAGTCAGTGGGCCTGATGGGCCTGAAGTACGCCACCATCACCGGCGTCGCGCGCGACGACCTGGAAGACGGCGGCGCGTGGCTGTACGCCGAGACCGTTCGGCTGGTGCACGCCGCGGTCGAGGCAATCCGCGTCGAGCTGCTCATCCCCGACTTCAACGGCTCGCCGGAGCTGCTGGGCACGGTCTTCGACAGCCGGCCCGAGGTGCTCGCGCACAACGTCGAGACGGTGCCGCGGATCTTCAAGCGGATCCGCCCCGGCTTCCGCTACGACCGCTCGCTCGACGTCATCACGCAGGCCCGCGCGGCCGGGCTCGTGACGAAGTCCAACCTCATCCTCGGGATGGGCGAGACCCGCGAGGAGATCAGCGAGGCGCTGCAGGACCTGCACGCTGCCGGCTGCGAGCTGGTCACGATCACGCAGTACCTGCGGCCGTCGAAGCTGCACCACCCGGTCGAGCGCTGGGTGAAGCCCGAGGAGTTCGTCGAGCTGCGCGAGGAGGCCGAGGAGATCGGCTTCGCCGGCGTCATGAGCGGACCGCTGGTGCGGTCCTCCTACCGAGCCGGCAGGTTGTTCGCACAAGCACTCCAGGCACGGGTGCGGCAATAGACCCTGAGCCTTCACGCTCGAGTCACATGTCCGTTACATCCCGGGTCGATGCTTTCAGCGACCCCAACTGGAGGCAGACGTGATCCCCTCACTGTCGCTCAAGCGCAATCTCAGCACTCTCGAGTCCCTGTTCCTCACCGTCCTGCCCCACGGTGGTCAGCGCTCCGCACGCCGCAACGCCTGGGCGTCCATGTCGGCTGATGCCGGCTGGGCGCGCAACCGCCGGGAGGCGGACGTCGCCATGGAACGGGCGCAGCTGCGGGCCCGGGCCCGGGAGCTGACCGCGCACTGATTCCTTGGGGCTAGGTTGAGCCCATGGCTGAACCCGTCTACCGCTCCGTCATCGGGTTCGCCCGGACCGTCTTCGGCTACCTGGGGCTGAAGTTCGACGTCACCGGCGCGGAGCTCGTCCCTCAGACCGGCGGCGCCGTAGTCGCGATGAACCACATCGGGTACCTCGACTTCGCCCTGGCCGGCTTCGCCTTCCGCCCGCGCAAGCGGATGGTGCGCTTCATGGCGAAGAAGGAGGTCTTCGACCACAAGATCTCCGGGCCGCTGATGCGCGGGATGAAGCACATCCCGGTCGACCGCGAGGCGGGCGCCGGTAGCTACAACGCCGCCGTCGAGGCACTGCGCCGGGGAGAGCTGGTCGGGGTCTTCCCGGAGGCGACGATCAGCCAGAGCTTCGAGCTCAAGGAGTTCAAGAACGGCGCCGTGCGGATGGCGCTCGAGTCCGGCACGCCGATCATCCCGCTGGTGATCTGGGGCTCGCAGCGGGTCTGGACCAAGGGCCGCCCCAAGGCGCTCAAGCGCAACCACGTGCCGATCCGCATCGTCGTCGGCGAGCCCTACCTCCCGTCGGACTCCGATCCGACGCTCGCCACCAAGGACCTCAAGGCACGCATGCAGGTGCTGCTGGACCAGGCTCGCGGGACCTACCCCGACCGCGCCGAGGACGGCGCCTGGTGGATGCCGGCCGCGCTGAGCGGTTCCGCGCCCACGCTCGAGGCCGCCGAAGCCGCCGACGCCGAGGAGCGCGCGGCCCGCGCTGCCCGGCGCGCCAGATAGCCTTTCCTCCCATGGCACTGGGCAGGGGCGGCAAGCGCGCCGCA
>JAOPVZ010000144.1 GCA_025965935.1 Frankiales bacterium
ACGATGGCCGACCGGATCGCCGTCTTCCGCGACGGCCGCCTTGAGCAGGTAGGCACACCCGAGGACGTCTACGACCGACCGGAGACGCCCTTCGTCGCCGACTTCATCGGCACCTCGAACCAGGCGGAGGGCGCCGCGGCGGCGGCCGTGTTCGGCGCCGAGGGGCACTTCGCCCTGCGGCCGGAGCGCATCAGGGTGCTCGAGGCAGCAGGTGCGCCGCGCCAGGGTGAGGTGGCGACCCCGGCGCAGGTGGTCGACGTCGTGTTCGCCGGCGCCACGGTCCGCCGCGTGGTGACGCTCGACGCCGGACCGACCTGGGTCGTCACCGCCCCGGCCGTTGATGCGGCTGCCGTGCCCGTAGCGCGGCGAGGCGACCACGTGCTCCTCGCCTGGAGCCAAGACGCAGTACGACGGCTCGGCTGACGCCGGGACCGAACAGGGAGGAATGCACATGCGCACTCGCCGGATGACGTCGTTGGTCGCGGTCGCTGGGGCCGGCCTGCTGGTGCTCAGCGCCTGCGGGGGCAGCTCCGGGGGGAGCAAGAGCAACAATGCAGCGCCGCCGGTACCAAAGGTGCCGATGGCCTCCTCGGTCGGGGCGGGCGAGGGCGAGCTCGACATCGTCAACTGGGCGGGCTACGCCGAGGACGGCACGGACGACAAGACGGTGGACTGGGTGCACCCGTTCGAGAAGCAGACCGGTTGCAAGGTGAACAGCAAGATCGGCAACACCTCGGACGAGATGGTCACCTTGATGAAGTCCGGCCAGTACGACGGAGTCTCGGCCTCCGGAGACGCGACGCTGCGCCTGGTGTACGGCGGGATGGTGGCGCCGGTGAACACCTCCTTGGTGCCGAACTACGCGACCATCCAGGACTTCCTGAAGAACCGGTCGTGGAACTCGGTGTCCAACCAGATGTACGGCATCCCGCACGGGTGGGGCGCGAACCTGCTGATGTGGAACAGCAAGGTGGTCTCCCCGGCGCCGACCTCGTGGTCGGCGGTCTTCGACGCCAGCTCCCCGTACAAGGGAAAGGTCACCGCCTACGACTCCCCGATCTACATCGCCGACGCGGCGCTCTACCTGATGCGGCACCAGCCCGACCTGAAGATCACGAACCCGTACGCGCTCGACCAGAAGCAGCTCGATGCGGCCGTGACACTGCTCAAGACGCAACGCAAGCTCGTCGGGGAGTACTGGGCGGACTACACCAAGGAGGTCCAGGCGTTCGAGTCCAACAACAGCGTCCTGGGCACCACCTGGCAGGTCATCGCCAACCTGGTCACCGCCGACAAGAAGGGCCCCGTGAAGGCGATCGTGCCGAGCGAGGGCGTGACCGGCTGGTCGGACACCTGGATGATCGCGGCCCACGCCAAGCACCCGAACTGCATGTACAAGTGGATGGACTGGATCACGTCGCCGACCATCAACGCGCAGGTCGCTGAGTGGTTCGGGGAGGCGCCCGCGCAGAAGCTCGCTTGTGACCACACCGCGGACAAGTCGTTCTGCGCGACCTACCACGCGGCTGACAAGGCCTACTCCGACGCGATCTTCTACTGGACGACGCCGACGACGCACTGCCTGGACGGGCGCGGGAACATCTGCACCGACTATGCCCAGTGGACGCAGGAGTGGACGGCGGTCAAGGGCTAGTGCGGGCGGCCTCGGCCTGGCTGCACCGGCACACGACAGCACGGCTGCTGGCCCTGCTGTCGCTGCCGGTGCTGTGGGTGGTCGTGGCCTACCTCGGTGCGCTGGGCGCGATGCTGGTGGCCGCGTTCTGGACCACGAACGACTTCACCGGCGCGGTTGAGCACCGGCTGACGCTGTCGAACTTCCGGACGCTGGTTGAGCAGCCGGTCTACGCCCGGGTCGCGCTGCGCTCGCTGGGCGTGGCCGCGCTCGTGACGGTGGTCGACACACTGATCGCGCTTCCAATGGCGTACTACATGGCCAAGGTCGCCTCGCCCCGTGCCCGTCGGCTTCTGGTGGTCGCGATCCTCACGCCGCTGTGGGCGTCCTACCTGGTGAAGGCCTACGCCTGGCGGGTGATGCTCGCGAACGGCGGCGTCATCGACTGGCTGCTCCAACCGTTCGGGACGCACGGTCCCGGCTTCGGCTTGACGGCCACCATCGTCACGCTGGCCTACCTGTGGCTCCCGTTCATGGTGCTGCCACTGTTCGCCGGCCTGGAGCGGATCCCCGACGCGCTGCTCGAGGCCTCAGCCGACCAGGGCGCCCGGGCCGCCCGGACCTTCCGGTCCGTCGTGCTCCCGCTGCTGTTCCCCGCTCTCGTCGCGGGGTCGATCTTCACCTTCTCGCTGTCCCTCGGCGACTACATCACGGTGAAGATCGTGGGCGGGACCAGCCAGCTGGCCAGCAACGTCATCTACGACAACATCACGACCGGCGGCAACCTCCCCTTCGCCTCGGCGGCGGCCTTCTTCCCGATCCTGGTGATGGTCGGCTTCCTCGTCGCTGTCCGGCGCACCGGCGCCCTCGAGGAGCTGTGATGCTCACCACCGTCGCTCGCCGTGCCCTGGCCGCCGTGATGGGCCTCGGCCTGCTCGTCGTGTACCTGCCGCTGGCCGTCGTGCTCACCAACAGCTTCAACAGCTCGCGGACCTTCGCCTGGCCCCCGTCCCGGCTCACCACGCACTGGTGGTCGCAGGCCTGGCAGAGCACGGGTGCGCGCAGTGCGCTGCGCACGAGCGTCGAGGCCGGGCTCGGCGCGACCGCTGTGGCGCTGGTTCTAGGGACGATGGCGGCGTTCGCGGTGGCGCGGTACCGCTGGTTCGGCCGCGAGTCGGTGTCCTTCCTGCTGCTGCTCCCGATCGCGCTGCCCGGGATCGTCACCGGCATCGCTCTGAACAACGCGTTCCGGGTCGCGGGCGCCCGTTTCGGCCTGCTCACGATCATCATCGGCCACTCGACGTTCTGCGTCGTGCTGGTCTACAACAACGCGCTGGCGCGGCTGCGGCGGCTGGGCGGGACGTTGGAGGAGGCGTCCATGGACCTCGGCGCGGGTGTCTGGCAGACCTTCCGGTATGTGACCTTCCCGCTGCTCCGGTCGGCGCTGTTCGCAGGGGGGCTGCTGGCGTTCGCGCTGTCCTTCGACGAGATCATCGTGACCACGTTCACGTCCGCGCCAGGCGTGCAGACGCTGCCGCTGTGGATCTTCGGGAACCTGTTCCGGCCCAACCAGGCTCCGGTCGTGAACGTGGTCGCAGCGGCGCTGATCGTGCTCTCGGTGCTGCCGGTCTGGCTCGCGCAGCGGCTCTCGGGCGAACCGGTCGGCGCCCGCCACTGACCCGAAGCTGCTGGCGGAGAGCGCAACCCTCAGCTGCGCTGCTCAGATGTTCAGCGGCAACACATCAGGATTGGTACGAGACCGACGTCACGTGTTGACCTGGATGTCACCGGCGTCGGCGAGCGTTGGACGAGGTGATGATGATGACTAATAGCCCAGTAGACAGCCGGCGTGACGCCGAGCTGATCGCCCTCCACGACGCCTACGTCCGGCAGGTGAACGCAGCCGTGGCAGCGGACCGCGACGCCCTCGCCTCTGATCTTGCACAGGACTTCTCGGAAGATGCCCACGAGCTGCTCGCACGCGACCGCACCTAGCGCGGTCCTTCGCGGGTAGAGCTCCCCTGGCATCAGCCGCCC
>JAOPVZ010000156.1 GCA_025965935.1 Frankiales bacterium
ATCATCTTCCAGAAGCAGGTCGGCGCGGTGAAGGCCGTCGACGGCCTGTCCTTCACCGTCAACAAGGGCGAGACCCTCGGGCTCGTCGGTGAGACCGGGTGCGGGAAGTCGACGACCGGACGCCTGCTCACCCGGCTGCTCGAGCCCAGCGCGGGAACCATCCGCTTCGAGGGCAAGGACATCACGCACCTGGGCCGCGGCGCCATGCGCCCGCTGCGCAAGGACATCCAGATCATCTTCCAGGACCCCTACAGCTCGCTGAACCCGCGCCACACGATCGGCACGATCGTCGGCGCGCCGTACCGGCTCCAGAAGGTCCAGACGGACGCGGGCGTGAAGAAGGCGGTCCAGGACCTGCTGGCGCTGGTCGGCCTGAACCCCGAGCACTACAACCGCTATCCGCACGAGTTCTCCGGCGGCCAGCGCCAGCGCATCGGCATCGCCCGGGCGCTCGCCCTGCGCCCGAAGCTCATCGTCTGCGACGAGCCGGTGTCGGCGCTCGATGTCTCGATCCAGGCGCAGGTCATCAACCTGCTCGACGACCTGCAGACCGAGTTCGACCTCACCTACGTCTTCATCGCCCACGACCTGTCGGTGGTGCGGCACATCTCCGACCGCGTCGCCGTGATGTACCTCGGGAAGATCGTCGAGATCGGTGACCGCATCGGGCTCTACGAGCACCCGATGCACCCCTACACGCACGCCCTCCTGTCGGCCGTGCCGGTCCCGGACCCGGTCAAGGAGCAGCGTCGCGAGCGCATCCTGCTGACCGGTGACGTACCCTCTCCGTTGAACCCACCACCGGCGTGCCGGTTCCACACCCGCTGCTGGAAGGCCCAGGCCATCTGCAAGCAGGTCGAGCCGCCGCTGGTGCAGATCCAGCCGGGCCACGAGGTGGCCTGCCACTTCCCCGAGGAGCGAGTGATCGTCTAGATGATCACCTTTCTGTGCGTCCTGCTCATTCTCGCGAGCCTCGGCATGATCGTGCTGGTCCTGCTCCACAAGGGCAAGGGCGGGGGCCTGTCCAACATGTTCGGCGGCGGCGTCTCCTCGTCGCTCGGCGGCAGCGCCGTCGTGGAGAAGAACCTCGACCGGCTCACGATCGTCTGCGGCCTGGTCTGGTCGACCTGCATCGTGGCGCTCGGCCTGCTTCTCAAGCCTGCGTCCTGATCCCGGCTAGACTCAGACCCAGGTGCGCGGCAACACGCACCAGGTCTTGAGGGGAGCTCCACGTGGCAGGCGGCAACGCGATCCGAGGCAGCCGTGTCGGCGCCGGCCCTATGGGCGAAGCGGAGCGTGGTGAAGCCGCCCCGCGCCGTCGGGTGAGCTTCTGGTGCGCCAACAAGCACGAGACGCGGCCCTCGTTCGCCGAGGATGCCGCCGTACCCGAGACCTGGGACTGCCCGCGCTGCGGCTTCCCTGCCGGTCGTGACAAGGACGCGCCGCCCGCGCCCCCGAAGACCGAGCCCTACAAGACCCACCTGGCCTACGTGCGGGAGCGCCGCAACGAGGCCGATGGCGAGGCCATCCTGCAGGAGGCTCTCGCCCGCCTACGGGGCAAGTAACCGCGTCTTCGCAGCGCAGCGGCGCGCGCCCTGGAGGGTGCTCCCCGACGTCTGGTTGACGGCGGACGGCAGGATTCCTCCGTCCCGTGCCGAAAGCCCTCCTTGACGAAGCACAGTCGCCAAGGAGTCGCATGAAGTCCCGCCACCTCGCCCTGCTCGCCGCTGCCGCGCTCGTCGGCGGCGTGACGGTCAGCGTGGCGACCGCCTCCACGCCGGCTAGCTCGACCCTGACCGCTCCCACCGCAGCGGGCACCCGGTCGGTGAGCTGGACCGGCACCATCCCGGTCGGCAGCAACCCGCAGAACGCCTGCACCGTGCCCGGCACCGATGACCAGCACGCGCTCTCGATCCGGGTCCCGGCCGCGGCTGCGGCCCTCAAGCTGTCGCTGTCGGTCAAGATCGCCTGGACGCCCCCGGTGACCGAGACCGTTTCGGACGAGGTCCTCACGCTGCTGGCTCCGGACGGCTCCGACGTCGGTGACTCTGACGGCGGCTCCACCACCGAGCAGGTGGTCATCAACGCGCCGGTCGCCGGCACCTACACCGCGGTGGCGTGCGGCTTCGCCAACACCACGCCGCAGGCCTACAAGGGCACCGCGACGCTGACCGCGACGGTGCCGGTGAAGCTGGCCGCGCTGCCGACCGTGAACCGCGGCCTGGCGTTCGGCGCCAGCACCCCCAGCGACGTGCAGCGCGACATCGGCGAGCCGGCGGTCACCACCGACCGGGCCGGCAACATCTACACCTGCGGTCCCTCCGGGTTCTCCAACATCGCCGACTACGCGAACGTCTCGACCGATGGCGGCGACCAGTTCCACCTGCTCGGCCAGCCGCCGCGCGGGCAGATCTCGGGCGGTGAGGGCGGCGGCGACTGCGCGCTCGCGACCGCCGTGAAGAAGAACGCCCAGGGCAACTACGCCCTTGCGTACGCCGGTCTGGGACCGCTGACGAACTTCTCGACCGCGACCTCCGGCGACGTCGGCCGCACCATTCAGGTCTCACCCGTGAGCGAGTCGGTGCCCGGCGTCGACCGCCAGTGGATCGCCTTCCTTGACGACAAGACGGCGTTCTTCACCTACAACCAGCAGGCCCTCAACAAGGTCGTGCAGAAGTCGACCGACGCCGGTCTGACCTACGACACGCCGGGTGTGCAGGCGGCCGACGAGGCCGGCCGGATCGGCCAGATCCGGGCCTTCACGCCGCCGGGCAAGAGCACGGCCAGCCAGGGCGTCGTCTACTTCCCATACAGCTCGGGCAGCAAGGTGAAGCTCGCGGTCAGCCGTGACTCCGGCAAGAGCTTCACGACCTGCGTCCTCACCGACGCCGGCGTCTCACCGGATGCCGGCTTCGTGGGGGCCGACAACGACGACGCCGGCAACATCTACGGCGTCTACGCCGAGTCCGGTGGCGACCGGTCGACCTACCTCGTCGTGCTGCCGGTCTCGAAGTTCAGCACCTGCACCGGTGGCAAGCAGGCGGCGACCAACCCGAAGGTCCGCATCAACCGCGAAGGCGTCAACACCGTGGTCATGCCGTGGGTCGCGGCCAGCGGTGTGCCGGGTCGCGTCGCGATCGCGTACTACGGCACCGAGAGCGTCGGCGACCCCAACCAGGGCGCCTTCAAGGCGACCTGGAACGTCTACGTGAGCCAGAGCACCGACGCGCTGTCGGCACAGCCGCACTTCGACCAGGTGAAGGCGACGACGCACCCGTTCCACTACGACTCGATCTGCCTCAACGGACTGGGCTGCGACCTGTCCGTGCCGGCCGGTGACCGCAGCCTCGTCGACTACTTCACGATGGAGTACAACCGGAAGTCCGGGAAGCTCAACATTGTCTACAGCAACGCGGCCAAGCGGCCCGGCGACGCCAGCGGGTACGTCTCGCAGCCGACCGTGCTCGTGCAGTCGGGCGGTCCCAGCAACGGCGGCGGCACGGTCAAGAGCACCCGCCCGGTCCTGGCCCGCGGCTCCACCGACCCGGCCGGCGACGCGCTGTCCCAGTACTCGTCGGTGCTCACCAGGACCATGCCGTCGGTGAACAGCAAGGCACTCGACCTGCGGTCGGTCTCCGTCGTACCGACCCGCACCGCCTTCAAGGTGACCCTCAAGGTCAGCGACCTGTCGAGCACGGCGCTGCAGCAGGCGCTGTCGGACAACACCCCCGCGATCGGTCTGGTCTGGATCTTCCGATGGGTCAACGGCTACCAGCCCGCGGCGGTCTCGCTGCACTGGTCGCCCGCGAGCGGCTTCTCCGGCGGCTTCGACGGCTACGCCACCGACCGCACGGCGGGCGGCACGATCGAGAAGTACGCCGGGGCGACGCCGCTCGGGGACAACCTCACGGTCGACCAGGCGAAGGGCACCATCACGTTCCGGGTGCCGTCGTCGTACCTGCATTCGCTGCAGGGACCGCAGGGACCGGGCCAGCGACCGCAGCTGGAGAAGGCCGTGCCGGGCGCGCGGTTCTACGACGGCTATGCGGCCTCTTTCGCCGACGTCACCACCAGCACGGCGGTGAACGGGACGACCAGCACGGAGTCCTACCTGTACCCGGCCGACAACGCGCCGACGTTCGACTTCGCCCTGCTCGGCCGGACCGCGGCGCCGGTGAAGAGCCGCGCGACTACGCCGGTGACCAAGCCGTCGACGCCGACGACCTCGGGGCCTGGGGGTCTTGCCGCCACCGGGCTCGAGACGTTCGTCCCGTGGCTCGCCGTGGGGCTGCTGGCGTTCGGACTCGCGAGCCGCCGGCTCAGAGCCTCCTGAGCTCGGCTCGACGCAAGCGGCTGTCGGGGGCCGGCTCCTTGGCGCCGGTGCGTGTCTAGCGCACGTCGTACGTGAGGTGGACGGCCGTGCGGGACGGCCGGACCACCCGCTGCACGAGCTCGCGCCGGATGGCGTCAACGAACAGCGGGGTACCGGCGCCGAGCACGACCGGAGACAGGTGCAGCACGAGCTCGTCCACGAGGCCGGCGTCGACGCTCTGGCGGATGATCTCGCCGCCGCCCATCACGATCACGTCCTTGTCGCCGGCCACGGCCTTGGCCTGCTCGATGGCGGTGGGCAGGTCCGTCACGAAGCGGAAGTCGAGCTCGAGACGCACGTCGGCCGGCGGCTCGTGGGTGACGACAACGAACGGCGGCCGGGTGGCGTGCTGCGCGCCGAAGCCCATCTCGTCGTTCCAGCCGCTCGGCGCGTCGATCACGTCGAACAGGTTGCGGCCCATCACGACAGCGCCGGCGCGCTCGGTTGAGCGGGCGAGGACCTCGGCGTCGAGAGGGTCGTCGCTGTCGAGGACCCACGTGTGCAGCGGCTCCCCGCCGGTA
>JAOPVZ010000164.1 GCA_025965935.1 Frankiales bacterium
GGCAGCTGTCGCCGAACTCGTGCCAGAGGTAGCGCTCGGCCTCCGCGTGCTCGTAGGCCTGCGCCACCAGCTGCGCGCCCGCGACCGCCTCGAGCAGGTGCACGTGCGACGCCCCGGGCTCGTGCCAGCCGGTGACGAGCCCGTCGACGACCCGGGCGGGACGGTCGGCGCCGAGGACGAGGTCGGTCCAGCCACGGCCGGCGGACACGGTCCCGTCGGGGGCGGCCACGGTCTCGAGGGCGCGCGTCACCGTCGTACCGACCGCGACGACCCGGCCGCCGCGGGACCGGACGTGGTTGACGAGGCCCGCGGTGCTCTCGGGCACGTCGTAGCGCTCAGGGTTCGGCGGCTCCCCGACCTCGGGGGAGGAGACACCGGTGTGCAGCGTGACGGGCGCGGCCAGCACGCCTCGGGTCGCGAGGTCGGTGACCGTGCGGTGCGTGAACGGCCTCGCTGCGCTGGGCATCTCCGCCGATCCCGGCTCGTGTGAGAACACCGTCTGGTACGCCGACAGCGGCCACCTCCGGGGGATGTAGCCGTAGGAGATGGGCCGGCCATGGCGCTCCAGCAGGGCCGTGACCGGTCCCTCGACGGCGACCGCGGCGCGGTGCAGCCGGACCTGGCCGGGCAGCGTCTCGAGCACGTCGATCCAGGCACCGGCCGGCAGCGTGATCCGCTCGCCCGTGTGGACGTCGGTGACCGGCCCGAAGGACAGGCCGGCCGGTCGGACCTCCACCACCCAGGTGCCGTCGTCGAGGGCGCTCGCGAAGTGCACCTCGACCGCGGTGCCGTCCTCGCGAACGGCGTCGACCGACGCGGCGAGCGTGGCGCTGCGGTTCACGACCACGACGTCACCCGCCTCGAGGAAGTCCGGGAGCTCCCGGAAGACCGAGTCGGTGAGCCGGTCGGGTGTGGCGACCAGCAGGCGCACCTCGTCGCGCTCCAGACCGCGCGCCTCGGCGGGCTCGGTGGCGTTGTTCGTGGTGGTGATCACGGGAGCTCCACCGGGAGCAGGTCAGAAGCGCGGTACCGGCCGCTGGGTCGGTCCAGCAGCCGCAGGAAGGCGGGCACCACCGTCTCGGGGAGCGGGCGGTCGGTGATGTCCTCACCGGGGAAGGCGGCCTGTTGCATGTCGGTGCGCATGTCGCCGGGATCGAACGAGAGCACCCGCAGCCCAGGGTTCTCCTGGGCGAGGACGGCCGACAGGTGGTCCAGCGCTGCCTTGGCGGAGCCGTAGCCGCCCCAGCCCTCGTAGGCCTCCACCGCGGCGTCGGAGCTGATGTTCACGACGGTGCCGCCGCTCAGCAGCGGCAGCAGTACCTGCGTCAAGACCAACGGAGCGAGCACGTCGACCTCGTAGACCCGGCGAAGCTCCTCGAGCGGGTAGTCGCGCAGCAGCGGCTGGGGCGACGGCCCGAGGTGGCTGGCGTTGTTGACGAGCAGGTCCAGCTGCGGGCCGACGGCGTCGCGCAGGGCGAGCCGGTGGTCCGGGTCGGTCACGTCGCCGGGGACGAGGATGGCGCCCCCCGGCGCGTTGCGCCGCAGCAGCTCGCCGTCGCGGGCGTCGAGCACGAGCTGCCAGCCCTCTCCGGTCAGGGCGCGGGCAACAGCGAGACCGAGGCCGCGAGAGGCCCCTGTGATGACTGCGGTGGGCATGGCTGGTGCTCCTTGACGTCGGCTGTCGACATCGTGAAAGTTGAAGTCAACTTCATGTCAAGTTCTTGTCAGGGAGAGCGATGAGACCGGACGACCTCTTGACCTTGGGCGATGTGACGCGCCGCAGTGGCTTTGCTGCGTCAGCCCTGCGCTTCTACGAGCGCGGCGGACTCATCTCCGCGACCCGCACCGCCGGCGGCCAGCGGCGCTACGAGCGGTCTGTGCTGCGGCGGCTGGCCTTCATCCGCGCGGCCCGCAACATCGGGCTGTCGCTGGATGAGGTGCGGGACGCGCTGGACACCTTGCCGGGCGGTCGGACACCGACGAAGGCCGACTGGGCCCGCCTCAGCAAGGCCTGGAGCGCGCGGCTCGATGCGCAGATCCGGGCACTCCGGGCACTGCGCGACGGGCTGGACTCCTGCATCGGCTGCGGCTGCCTGTCGCTCAGGCACTGCGCGATGAGCAACCCCTCCGATGTGGCCGGTACCCGAGGCGTCGGGGCGGTCTACCTGCCGCGGCCGCTCACCGAGGAGCACCGCCACTAGCGTGGCCCTCGTGCCCGGTGCCCTGCCTGACGGCGACGTCCCGCCGCCCGACGGCGCGCTTCCGGTCGGTGCGACGCGGCCCTTCGGCGTCTACGTGCACGTGCCGTTCTGCGCCACCCGCTGCGGGTACTGCGACTTCAACACCTACACCGACCTGGGCGGTCAGCAGTCGACGTACGCTTCCGTGGTCCTGGCCGAGCTGGACCTGATGCAGCGGGTCCTCGAGGGCGCCCCGCCCGCGGACACGGTGTTCTTCGGCGGTGGCACGCCGACGCTGCTGCCGGCGACCGACCTGGCACGCGTGCTCGGGGCGATCGAGCTGGCGCCCGGCGCCGAGGTGACGACGGAGGCGAACCCGGACTCGGTGGACGAGCGGTCGCTCGCCGCGCTGCGCGAGGCCGGCTTCACCCGCATCAGCTTCGGGATGCAGTCGGCGGTGCCCCACGTCCTGGCTGCGCTCGACCGCACGCACACCACCGGCCGACCGCAGCAGGCGGTCGCCGAGGCCCGGCGGGTGGGGTTCGAGCAGGTGTCGCTCGACCTGATCTACGGAGCGCCAGGGGAGTCCGACGCCGACTGGCAGACCTCTCTCGACGCTGCGCTCGCCGCGGCACCCACGCACGTCAGTGCGTACGCGCTCATCGTCGAGGACGGCACGAAGCTGGGCCGCCAGGTCGCGCGCGGCGAGGTGCCGATGCCGGACGACGACGTGCTGGCCGACCGTTACCTCATGGCAGACGCGGCCCTCGGCGGACTCGGCTGGTACGAGGTGTCGAACTGGGGCGAGTCGTGCCGGCACAACCTCGGCTACTGGCGGGGGCACGACTGGTGGGGTGCCGGCCCTGGTGCGCACAGCCACGTCGGCGGGGTGCGCTGGTGGAACGTGAAGCACCCGACTGCCTACGCGCAGCGGCTGACCGACGGACTCAGCCCGGCGCACGCGCGCGAGACACTGACCGACGAAGACCGCCGCGTGGAGCGGATCCTGCTGGAGCTGCGGATCCGTGAGGGCCTGCCGTCCTCCCTGCTCCGCCCGGCGGGACTCGAGGCGGCTCGGCGGCACGTGACCGACGGCCTGCTCGAGCACGTCGGCGACCGCTTCGTGCTCACCCTGCGCGGCAGGCTCCTCGCGGACGGGCTCGTCCGCGATCTCGTGGACTAGTGGACGAAGCGGATCGTGGCCGGATAGCGGTACGGCTCCCGCCGGCCGGCGGCCACGGCAGCGACGATCGCCAGCACGGCTCCCCAGACGAGCAACGCGATGAGCATGACGATGCCGACCAGGACCAGCACCAGGATCGCCGACACGAAGAAGCCGATGAGCAGCGTGAGGTGGAAGTTCAGCGCCTCGGCAGCGTGGTAGCGCGTCATCGGCTTGTAGGGGTCGTCCTTGCTGATGAGGTACACGACCAGCGGCCCGATCAGCCCCAGCGCAAAGAACGACAGGTGAACGAGGACGGCAAGCGTCGTGTCCTCCTGCTGGGGCGGGTACGGCGGCGGGTAGCCCGGGTGCTGCGTCACGCGCCGGAGGCTAGTGCCGTCACGCGGTCTCGGCGTGGTCCTCGGGCTCGTCGTCGGTGTCGTCCTCGTCGGTGTTGTCGGGGACGGCTGGTGGGTGTTCCCAGGGGCTGGGGGTGGTGTAGGTGCGGCCGGTGGGGCTGGTCCAGTCGGTGTGGCCGTTGTCGTGGCGTTCGACGGTCCAGCCGTGGTGCTTGGCCTGGTGGCAGCGGCGGCTCTTGGCGTTGAGGTTCCACTCGGCGGTGGGGCCCTCGGGCCAGCGGGTCTCGTGGTCGAGGTCGCAGCGGTGGGCGGGCATGGCGCAGCCGGGGCCGCTGCACTTCTGGTCGCGCAGGTTGATGAGCTCGGCGAGCTGTCGGCTGGGGTCGTGCCGGGGTTCGGCGTGGTGGTTGACGATGACCTGGTCGGCGTTGGCGAGGGTGTCGAGGAGCCGTTCACGTTCGTGTCGGTCGCGTTCGAGCTCGGCGACGGGGATGTCGCGCAGAGGGGTGGGCGGGGTGGTGTGCCGGTCGGCCCAGAGTGGGAGGCCGGTGTCGGCGTCGATGTAGAGGTTGCGCAGGCCGGCGACGGGGGTGAGGGCGCGGATCCGTTGCGCGGGGATCGGGCCGTAGCCGTCGAGCTGGCCGGCGGTCTGGTCGAGGTCGAGGGCGGTGCTCATCGGGATGTGCAGGGTGATGGTCTTGGGGTCGGGTAGCGGCAGGCGTAGGCAGCGCAGCAGCAGCTCCTGCCAGGGCTGTGCGTCCTGCCTCCCGTCGCTGGTGCCGCTTGCCGCGTCTTGCGCGGCTTGCCCGTCGGGAGGCAGCGGCTCCCGGGGCTCGGGCGGTTCCGGGGGGTCAGCCGGTTCGCGGGCCGGCCAGGGCAGCTCGGCCCACGGGTCGGCGTCGGCGAGGCTCTCGTCGTAGGGGTCGGTCTCGACCCGCACCTCCGGCACCGGCACCGGCAGCTGTGCCGTTTCGACAACGGCGTCGGGTTCGGGGAGGGGGAGGTCGGCGGTGGCCAGGGCGAGTTGCTGGAGCTCGAGGGCGGCTTGCGGGTCGAGCTCGGCGACCTCGGCGAGGGTGGTGAGCTCGCCGGTGCGGGCGGCCCGGCAGAGCTCGAGCACGAGGCTGGGTAGGGTCGCGAAGACGTGCGCGCGGAGCTCGTCGAGGCTGCGCTGGAGGCCGTCGCGGAGGTCCAGGGTCCGCTGGGCGGCGACGAGGGCTTCGAAGTCGAGACTCCAGCGGCGCCCGACGATGCAGTCCAGCACGGCGCCGATGGCGGTCATCCCGTCGGCGTCGGGGCTGATCCAGACTCGGCTGTTCTTGCGGGCGTTCTCGAGCCGTTCGGTGGTGAGCTGCGGGTCGATCTCGGCCTCGACGGTCAGGATGGTGGCGGCGACGAGCCGGCGGGCGTCGGTGAGGTTGCGGCCGACCAGCCGCGCCGCGACGCGGGCGTCGACGAGGCCCTGGACGCGTTCGTCGCAGCGTCGGGTCTCGCGCAGCAGCAGCTCCGCGGCCGGGACGAACAGCACACCGTCCTCGAGTAGCTGGCGGGTGCTCAGCAGCACGTCGCGGAGCCGGACCGCGTCGTCGAGCTCACGGGCGGCGCGGACCTGCCCGATCAGCGCGGTGCCGGCGAGCTCCATCTCGACGAAGCCGCTGCGTTCGCGTTCCCAGAGCCGGGCGAGTTCGGCGCGGTGCGCCATCCGGGTGGCGTAGTGCCGGGCCTGGTCGGCTTCGTCGGCCTCGACCTGTTCCAGCGCGGCGCGTTGCGCGGCTCGGGTCTCAGCGAGGCT
>JAOPVZ010000073.1 GCA_025965935.1 Frankiales bacterium
CGCAGGTCCTGCTGCGCTGGTGTCTCCAGCACGAGGTCCCCGCCATCTCCAAGTCCACCCGGCGTGAACGCATCGCTGAGAACAGCGAGATCCACGACTTCGCTCTGTCGCCGCAGGACCTGGCCGAGCTCGATGCGCTGGACACCACGGGTGGGACCGACCGAGCCCTGGAAAGGCCGTGGTGGTGACGGGCGCTGCCGGCCCCGGCGAACCAAGCGGGGTCGACCTTTCAGGCCGCAGGCGGTGGTCGGTGAGCCGAGGAGAACTCCAGCGCTGCTTCGAGCGCCAGGCCGAGCTCGTAGAGCACGGCCTCGCTGAGCGGCGGCCCTGACAGCAGCAGGCCCACCGGCACGCCGATGCCGTCGAGGCCGACCGGGAGCGACAGCGATGGGAAGCCGCACAGGTCCCACGGTTGGGTCAGAGACAGGTTCGCCGCTTGCGAAGGGCTGTCGAACGGCACCTGCTGCGGCGGTGCCTGCGGCAGCGTGGGATGCACCACCGCGTCGAGCCGGTGCTCGGCGAACAGCTGCCGCATCTCCCGTGAGTAGACGCTGCGCATCTGCTGCGCTCGCAGGTAGTCGCGGGCCCTGATCGTCAAGCCACTCTCGATGAGAGCGAACGTCGCGGGCCAGTAGGACTCCGGTCCCTTCTGCTCCACCAGGTGCCGGTGGTACGCCGCCAGCTCGCTGCCACCGAGGGTTGCGAAGATCCCGACGGTGCTGTTGAGGAGTCCCGCGTCGAGGTCGGCGTAGTCGCCGCTGATCGCCGGCGCGAAGGACGGCGGCAGGTCGACGTCGACGACCGTCGCGCCCAGCTTCGCCAGCTCGCTCAAAGCGGTGCGCGCCACGGTCTCGACCGTCGCGTCGAGGCCGCTCCAGAAGAAGGAGGTCGGCACGCCGATGCGGCGCCCACGCAGCGACGGCGGCGGCTGCAACGGATAGTCGTCGGAGCCGCGCGTCTCGTCAGGCGGCAGTGCCGTCGGGTCCAGCGGGTCTGGTCCTTGTACGAGGTGCAGCAGGTACGCGCTGTCCGCGACCGTGCGCGCCAGTACCCCGGCATGGTCGAGCGTCCAGCAGCACGACACGACGCCATGACGGCTGACCCGCCCGTAGGTCGGCTTCATGCCCACGACTCCGCAGGCGCTGGCAGGAGCGCGGATGCTGCCGCCGGTATCGGTGCCGGTGGCCACTGGCAGATACCTCGCCGCAAGGGCCGCCGCCGAGCCGCCGCTGCTGCCGGCTGGACCGTGCTGGGTGTTCCACGGGTTGGTCGTGGGCGTGGTCTGCGCGTTCACGGCGAACTCATGGGTGTTGAGCTTGCCCATCAGCAGACCGCCCGCACCACGCAACCTGGCCCAGACCGTGGCGTCCGACGACGGGACGAAGTCGGAGAGGACCCGTGAGGACGCGGTGGTCCTGATCCCCTTCGTGTAGTACAGGTCCTTGAGCCCGACGGGCAGGCCGTCGAGTGGCAACGACCGCCCGGCCCGGTACCGGGCGTCGCTGCGATCGGCCGCGGCCCGGGCCACCTCGTCCGTGCGGGTCACGAAGGCCTTGACCACCCCCTCCGCGTGGTCGACCCTGGCCCGGCACGAGGCGAGCAGCTCCACAGCCGTCAGGGTGCCGGCGCGCAAGGCGGCCAGTGCCTGTAGGGCGGACAGCTCCGATGGCTCCCCAGTGGTCGGCGCGGCGGCGAGCGGTGCGCCGGCCACGGCCTCGGCAGCGGTGCGTGCCGTCACTGCTTCCCGCCCGCCATCCGTCGCGCGCGGAGTCGGAGCGCCCCGGCGCCCAGGGCGAGCAGGCTCAGCAGCGACGGGGACCACCCGGTCGCCGCGAGCCGGCCGATCGATGTGCCTTCCGTAGCCGCCCCCCGGGGACGAGCGGGGAACCGGGAGGCCCTGGCGTCGTCCGGCACCTGGAACCACGTGTACGGCTCGTCCTCCAGCGCGACGCTGGCAGTGCTGCCGGGTGACGTCCGGGCCGCGCTGCCTGGCGCTCCGAGCACGGCGTGCACGAAGACCACCGGCTCGTCCTCGAGCTGCACGGGCGGGTCGCCCCCAGGGCTGCTCATGAGATCCCCGTCGGTCGGCGCTTGCCGAACTGCAGGTCCTCGTCGAGCCACAAGCCGATGCCGAGCAAGGTCGCCTCGTCGAAGTGCCGGCCCATCAGGCTGAGCCCCACGGGTAGGCCCAGGTCGGACAGCCCGACGGGGATCTGCAGTGACGGCAGACCGGCGAAGTTCGCGGGATACATGAGGTCGCTCAGCGACAACCCGTTGACGAGTCCCGCGTTCGCAGGAGTGCGGGTGGGTGCGGTCGGCGGGTCGGTGCGCAAGGTCGGATGCGCCAGGGCGTCGAGGTCGTGCGCGTGGAACATCGCGCGCAGGTCCCGCACGAAGACCTCCCGCAGCTGCTGGGTGCGCAGGTAGTCCGGGGCGAGCACGGTGCCGCCGGACGAGATGGCCGCGAGGATGTCGTCGCTGTAGAGCTCCGCGCGCTGCGAGATCAGCGGCTCGTGGTACCCGAATGCTTCGGTGGTGATGAGCAGCGCAGGATGCGACTCACCGAGAAGCAACGGGCTGGCCTGGGCATCAGCAAGCGGTGCCGGTGCCATCGCCGCGGCGAAGGAGGCCGGCAGGTCGACGTCCACGACGGTCGCTCCGGCGCTCTCGAGCCGGCGGACCGCCGCGTGCCCGACGGCGAGGATGTCGGCCTGGGTCGCCGTGGTGTCCCAGAAGTACGACGTGGGGACGCCGATGCGGACGCCGCGCAGGTCAGCCGGGGCCACGGTCGGGTAGGTCGGGACCGGCAACCGGCTCGAGGTCGGGTCCGCGGGGTCGTGTCCCGCGACCAGCTGCGTCAGGTAGGCGACATCCGCGACGCTGCGGGCGAGCATCCCGGTGTGGTCCATCGACCACGACAGCGTGATCACACCGTGCCGGCTCACCCGCCCGTAGGTCGGCTTGAGTCCGACGACACCGCAGGCGCTCGCCGGGATCCGGATGGACCCGGCAGTGTCGGACCCGCTGGCGGCGAGCACGTAGCGCGCGGCCAGCGCGGCAGCCGAGCCGCCACTCGACCCACCGGGCGTCCGTGCGGTGTCCCACGGGTTCTTCGTCGGGGCGGTGGCGTTGCCGAGGGCGAACTCCTGGGTGTTGAGCTTTCCGACGAGGACACCACCGGCGGCCCTGAGACGGGCCCACAGCGTCGCGTCCCAGCTCGGCACGAAGTCGGCGAGCACCCGGGACGAGGCCGTCGTCGCCCGGCCCTTCACGTAGTAGAGGTCCTTGAGCCCGACCGGCACGCCATCGAGGGGCAGCGGCCGGCCCTGGGCGTAACGCCGGTCCGCAGCGGTGGCAGCCACGTCGGCGAGGTCGTCGGTGTGCAGGAGGAAGGCCTGCACGACGCGCTCATGCGCGTTGGCACGCATCCGGCAGGCCGCAAGCAGCTCCCTGGCCGAGAGCTGCTTAGCGCGCATCAGCGCCAGCGCCTCGAGGACTCCCAGGTCGGCGGGATCGGTTGCCGCCGAGGCGGTCTTGGGCAGCGCAACGGTCGCCGCCGTCGCCGCCGAGGCGGTGAGAAAGGTCCTCCGGGTCAGGGTGGTCGACACGCCGCAGGACGGTAGGAGCGGCATGTGTCGTCGAGATTGCCGAGCCGGCGGATGTGGCTTGACTCACCCCCCGTTGTCAGGACTTGTTGAGCCCCGCGAGCTGGTAGAGCAGCTCGAGTCCCTCGGCGGTCCCGGGCCAGTGTCGTTCGATCGCCTCCCGACCGGCGTGGCGCGCGACTGACCGGAGAGCGATCGCGACGATCACGGCGTCGTCGGCGTAGCCGAGGACGGGGATGAAGTCGGGCACGAGATCGATCGGACTGGCCAGGTAGAGCAGGAGCAGTCCCAGGCGGACCCGCACACCCCGCGGGAGACTGGCATCACCGGCGAGGCGTCGGACGAGACGGACCAGATCGGGCAGCAGGCGGAGCGCATCCCGGAACGTCGCGCGGCTTCCCCTTCTGGCGGCGCACCAGAGCAACGCCAGCAGAAGTCCGTACACCAGGGCGAGACCGGCAGCCGCACTGGCGACCCAGGTCAGCCACGCCATCACGGCCCGGACCAGGATGCGGTGGCGGCGAGCACTCAGGGAGTCTGTCAGCCGCGTCCAGTGCGGCCGCCGGTCCTCCGACGGCAGTCGACCGCCGTACCAGTCTCTGCGACGCTGACGCTCATCGTCCGCTGTGGGAGGGCACCATGGACCTGGCCCTGAGCGGCAAGGTGGTCGTGGTCACCGGTGCAAGTCGAGGAATCGGCCTCGCCGTGACGCGCGGCTTCCTCGCCGAGGGAGCTTCGATCGTGGCCGGGTCGCTGTCGATCTCGCCGGAGCTGGACGAGCTCGTCACTGACGGGTCGGTCACGGCAGTCGCCGTCGATCTGTCTGGCTCCGAGGGACCGGAGCGACTGATCGCGGAAGCCGGTGACCGGATCGACGTACTGGTGAACAACGTGGGGCTCGCGGTGCCTCGCCCGGAGGGGTTCCTGGCCGTCACCGACGACATGTGGCAAGCGACGTGGAACCTGAACCTGATGGCCGCGGTGCGCACGACCCGGGCTGCCCTGCCGGTCATGCTGCGCCGCGGGGGAGGCGCCATCGTCAACGTCGCCTCCGTCAACGCCCGGATGCCTGACCCGACGGTCATCGACTACTCGGCGTCGAAGGCGGCGCTCGTGAACTTCGGGAAGGCACTGTCGAAGGAGTTCGGCCCGCGCGGGATCCGCGTGAACAGCGTCGACCCCGGCCCCGTCGCGACTGATCTCTGGCTCGGCCGCGACGGTGTGGCAGCCCGGCTCAGCCAGGCGAGCGGGCGGACTGCTGTTGAGATCGCGGCGGAGGCTGCGGCGGGGATGGTCACCGGTCGGTTCACGCGGCCCGACGAGGTCGCAGATCTGGTCGTGGTCCTCGCCAGCGGACGGCTGGCGAACGTGACCGGGGCCGACTTCACCATCGACGGAGGCCTGGTGTCGACGATCTGACGACCGGTCGGCACCAGCGGGCGCACGGTCGTGTTGACCAGCGGACAGGGAGCGGAGATGGCACCGGCGCTCGAGATCCTCGTGCTCGTCGGGGTGGTGGCTGTAGTCGCCGGCCTGGCGCGGCGGTTCGACCGCCCGGAGCCACTGGTTCTGGTCCTGGTGGGCATCGCGCTGTCGTTCGTGCCGCCCTTCCCCGACATCGCGCTGACTCCGGACCTCGTCCTCGTGGGCTTCCTGCCGCCACTGCTCTACGCCGCGGCGATCCGAAGCAGTCTCATCGACTTCCGCGCCAACAAGCGGGCGATCATCCTGCTCTCGGTGGGGCTGGTCGGGTTCTCCACGGTCGTCGTCGGACTCGTGTCGTGGTGGGTCCTCCCCGGCGCATCCCTGGCGGCCGGCATGTGCCTCGGTGCAGTGGTGGCGCCACCGGATGCGGTGGCCGCCACCGCCGTCGGCCGGCGCGTCGGCATGCCGCGGCAGATGGTCGCTGTCCTGGACGGCGAGAGCCTGATCAACGACGCGACGGCCCTCGTCGCTCTGAACACCTCCATCGCTGCGCTCAGCGGCACCGTCAGCCCCTGGGGGGTGGGTTGGGACTTCCTCCGCGCTGCGGGCGGGGGGTTGCTGGTCGGTCTGGCCGTCGGCTACCTGCTGGGCGCCGTGCGGCGGCGCATCGACGACGTGGTGCTCGACACCACCCTGTCGCTGGCGGCTCCCTACCTGGCCTTCATCCCCGCTCAGGAGCTGGACTCCTCCGGTGTCCTCGCCGTGGTCGTGACCGGCCTGATCCTGGGCCACCAGGCGCCGCGGTTGCAGTCGGCGAGCCCGCGCCTTGCCGAGGAGCAGAACTGGCGCACCCTGCAGTTCCTGCTGGAGAACGTGGTCTTCCTGCTCATCGGTCTCCAGCTCCGCCGACTGCTCTCCGACCTCGCCGACGACACGCTCACCTGGAGCCAGGTGGTGTGGCCCTGCCTCGCCGTGCTTGTCGCGGTCATCGTCGCCCGTGTCGTCTGGATCTTCACGGTGGTCTACGCACTACGGCTCATCGGCCGACGCTCCTTCGACTGGCGCGAGTCGGCGGTGCTCTCGTGGGCCGGCATGCGCGGTGTGGTGACGTTGGCGGCAGTCTTCCTCCTGCCAGCCAGCACGCCGCATCGCGCGCTGCTCGCCCTGGCTGCGTTCACCGTCGTCGCAGGAACGCTGCTGATCCAAGGCCTGACGCTCCCTCCGCTCGTCCGCCATCTGGGGCTGCGCGGGCCGGATGCCGCTGAGGATGCGCTGCAGTACGCCGCCCTGGTCAGCGCCGCCTGCCGCAACGGCATGGCGAGGCTGGAGGAGCTGGTCACTGACCGCGACCCGCCGGAGGTCATCGAGGAGCTTCGGCAACGGGCCGGCCAGCGGACCAACCGCATCTGGGAGCAGCTAGGCCGCTCCCAGGCCGAGCTGGAGCCGCCGGCCGCGGTCTACCGCCGGCTGCGCCTGGAGATGCTCGCCTCCGAGCGCAGCTCCATCGTGGAGGCACGCGACAGCGGCGTCTACGACGACGAGGTACTACGTCGAGCGCTGCACGCGATCGATCTCGAGGAGTCGATCCTCGATCCGATCGAGGACGCCACCCCGCTCGGCGACGAGCTGTCGACGGCGGACAACCGGGCCGGCGACTGCACGCACCTGCGGCACGCGCCCACGACAACGGCCGCACTCACCCCGGACGGCTGCGAGGAGTGCCTGCGCGACGGTACGGCCTGGGTTCACCTGCGCCTGTGCCTTGCCTGCGGGCACGTCGGCTGCTGCGACTCCTCGATCGGTAAGCACGCCACGGCCCACCACGGCCAGACCGCGCACCCGGTGATCCGCTCGATCGAGCCGGGCGAGGCCTGGCGGTGGTGCTATGTGGACACGCTGCTGGGGTGAGGCCCTGCACCTGCTACAACCCCAGCTGATCCGGGGGCGTACGTCGAACGGTGTGCGCGGCAGGCCCGGCCGGTCAGCTCGGGGTGTGCGGGCTCCCCGCGTCGACACCAATCTGGGACTGCGCCCGCCAGAGGTCGATGTCCGGGTCATCGGTCGCGACCGCGTCGATCGCGGACAGCTCCGCTGAGGTGAACTCGGTGTGCTGGATCGCGGCGACGTTGTCCTCGAGCTGCTGCACGGAGCTCGCGCCGACCACGACGGAGGTCACCCGCTGGTCGCGAAGCACCCAGGACAGCGCCAGCTGCGCCAGCGACTGCCCACGGTCGGCAGCAAGCCGGTTGAGCTCGCGCAAGGCGCCAAGTCTCTGCTCGGTCAGCGTTCCGCGGGACAGCGTGGCGTCGCGGGCCGCGCGCGAGTCGTCCGGGATGCCGCCGAGGTACTTCGACGTCAGCAGGCCCTGGGCCAGCGCGGTGAAGGCGATGCAGCCGGCGCCGACGTCGGAGAGCACGTCGAGCAGCCCGTCCTCGATCCAGCGGTTGACCATCGAGTACGACGGCTGATGGATCAGCAACGGCGTCCCGAGGTCCCGCAGGATCGCTGCGGCCTGCCGAGTGCGCTCCGGGCCGTAGGAGGAGATGCCGACGTAGAGCGCCTTGCCTTGCTGCACGGCGTTGTGCAGCGCGCCCATCGTCTCCTCAAGCGGCGTCGTGGGATCCGGCCGATGCGAGTAGAAGATGTCGACGTAGTCCAGACCGAGTCGCGACAGGGACTGGTCGAGGCTCGCCGTCAGGTACTTGCGCGACCCGCCGTCGCCGTACGGACCCGGCCACATGTCCCAGCCGGCCTTCGTGCTGATGATGAGCTCGTCGCGGTAGCGCGAGAAGTCCTGCGCCAGCAGCTGACCGAGGTTCTCCTCGGCTGCGCCGTAGGGCGGCCCGTAGTTGTTGGCCAGGTCGAAGTGCGTGATTCCGAGGTCGAACGCTCTGCGGGCGATCGCACGCTGGACGTCCAGAGGGCGGTCACCGCCGAAGTTCTGCCAGAACCCGAGCGACACCATCGGCAGGTCGACGCCACTGCGGCCGGATCGCCGGTACATCATCTTCCCGTAGCGACCGCCGTCGGCGACGAACGCGCTTGTCGTATCCATCTTCACGTACCTCTCTGCTTGGTCTTTCCTAGTGGACGACGGCCACGGCAGCGACGTCGTCTCGGGCGTGGCCGGCCTCGACCGCCCGCTGCAGCCGCTCCTCGAGCGCGTGTACGAGCGGCGGCTGCAGTCCCTCTGCCTGCTCGATGAGCCGGATGTCCTTGAGCGCCAGCTCGACCGGGAACCCGGCGGTGAAGTTGCCGTCGGTCATCAGCTGCGCCTTCTGCAACGCGTACGGCATGCCGAGCGGGCCGTCGGCGAGCACCTCGAGCAGCGCGGATCGCGGAAGGTCGAGCCGATCACAGGCGGCAAGCGCGTCCGCCATCGCGACGGTTGCTGCGGTCATCCACGCATTGACGACCAGCTTGAGCCGGCTGGCCTCCTGACCGGCACCCACGACCAGGACTCGCTCGCCGAGCGCGTCGAGCACAGGTCGCGCGGCCTCGACCGCGGCACTCGGCCCCGCGACGAGCCAGCTCAGCTTCCCGTTACGTGCCGGACCCGTGCTGCCGGACACGGGGGCGTCGAGCATCATCCGGCCGTGGGCATCGGCGACCGCCCGCAGCTTGTCGGCCCACTCGGCGCCAACAGTGGACGCCTGCACCCACACCGCGTCGGCAGGCATCCCCGGGAGCATCGACTCCGCGACGGCGGCGACGGCTTTCCCGTCCGTCACCATGGTGATGACGACCGACGCATCGGCGACGGCGGACGCGGCGTCGGCGACAGCCTTGACGCCGTTGCCGAGGTTCCGGGCATGGTCGGGGTCGCGGTTCCAGATCGTGACGGAGTGGCCGGTGTCGACCAGCCGCGCCGCCATCGAGGAGCCCATGCGCCCGGCTCCTAGGATCGTCACCTTCATGGGCGTACTCCTTCTCGTGGGGAGCTCACGGACGCGGCCGGATCGAGCGGCGCACCGCCCGGGACGGACGGCCGCGCGCTGGTCGGCTGACGGTCGGTGACCCGCCAGTCCGCCGGGCGGCGCAAGGTGCCGGTCGCGGCGATGGTCACGACGGCCAAGACGACAGCGGCGAGAGCCAGCGCCAGGGTGGCGCTGACATGCAGGACGAGCTCGGCTCCGACGAATGCGCCGACGAGCATGGTGCCGACTGAGACGAGGCGCCTGGCAAGCGCGGGGCTCGGCCTACCGGCGCGGATGTCCGCGGCGATGCCCGTGAGGGTCATGGTGAGGACTGTCGTGGTCATGTCCGGGACGGCCAGCTGCCGGACGACGGCGTTCTGGATCCCGGTGCCGACAGCCAGCACCGCGGCGGCGACAGCACGCGCCACCGGCGACGGTGCCGGCACGGCGATCACGAGCAGTGCCATGCTCACGAAGAGGAGCTCCCCGGCGGATCCGGCGGCGAGCAGGCCTGCCCTGTCATGGCGGAGCCGACGGTTCAGCCGACCGCCGGCACCGGCCCCGACGACGAAGCCGGCGAGCGCAGCGAGCGAGCCGGCGAGCGAGAACCCAGCCGCCCCGGCAAGGGCGAAGCCGACGAAGACGACGTTGCCTGTCATGTTCGCGACGAAGACCCGGCCGAGCGCGAGGATGCTGACTGCGTCGATGATGCCGGTCAGCAGCGTGAGGCCGACCAGCAGCGCGGGGAGGGGGCCGTGCGCGGGGTCAGCGGTCAGCCGCCGCCACGCCGACGGGCGGAGGGCAACCCGGTGAGTTGCGGCGACTGTCGGTTGGACCAGCCCAGGCGAGACCCTCGCGGAGCCGGCGTCAGGGCCTCGAGGTGTCGTGACGCTCTCGGTGGTGGACATCGCACCTCCTCGGTCGGTACCTATCATCCTCGCCCTTGCTGACTTACCGGTCCAACAGAAGAATCCGATGACAGTGAGCGCTAATCTGACTGAATGGAGCTGCGGGCCCTGGAGTACTTCGTGGCTGTGGCCGACGAGCGCCACTTCACCCGCGCCGCAGCGCGCATGCACGTCTCCCAGTCGGGGATCTCCGCGACGATCAAGTCGCTGGAGGCCGAGCTGCACGCAGCCCTCTTCGAGAGGACGACCCGGCGAGTGCAGCTGACCGCGGCGGGCCGGGCGCTGCTGCCGGAGGCCCGCCGCACCCTGGCGGCCGCCCGGGCTGGTGCCGAGGCAGTGAACGCGGTGCAGGGGCTGCAGCGGGGAACCGTCTCCGTCGGCGTGATGCAACAGCTCGGGCTGGTTGACCTCCCGCACATCCTCGTCCGCTTCCATCACCGGCATCCAGGTGTCGAGCTGCGCCTGCGCCAAGCCGCGGCACGAGATCTGCACCAACAGCTGGTCCATGGCGAGCTCGATCTCGCCATCGCGTCACCACCGGAACCCGCCGACGAGCGCCTGGTCGCGATCGACCTTCTCCAGACCCCCCTCGTGCTCGCTTGCTGCACTGATGACCAGTACGCGAACCGGAAGACCATCAGCCCCGCCGACCTTGCCGGACGAAGCATGATCGGCTTCCCTCCGGGATGGAGCCTGCGCACCCTCGCCGAGCGGAGGATGCAGCAGTCCGGAGTGCAGCTCGACGTCAACCTCGAGGTCAACGACACCTCCACGCTGCTCGACCTGGTCGAAGCCGGGCTGGGCGTTGCGCTCATCGCCGAAGGGCTCATCACGAAGCGGCGTGCCCTACGAGCCGTGAAGCTGAGCGGGCCGACGGCAAACTGGACGATCAGCGCGGTCGCGCTCGCTCCCGGCCCGACCAATCCCGCAGCCGCGGAGCTGTGGCAGCTCATCACCCAGCTGCCGCCTGGCGAAGCGGCTGCCGGCAGGGTGCCGAGGAGAGCCGCCACCAAAACGAGCTGACCAGCGGCAGCCGGCACCGTCCTAGCGGGTCGTGACGCGGCCAGTCCCGGGACCGGTCAAGCGGTCAGCGCCGACCCGCCGTCCGCAGAGTGCGAGGGCAAGGTCCTGTCCCTCGCCGGCGACGGCAGCGCCGGAGCCGAAGGACCAGTCCATGTCGGTCGCGCGCAGCTGCACCCCGTCGACGCGCACACCGAAGTGCTTCAAGCTCTTGCCCTGCGTCAGGCCGTCGAGCACCAATGCCAGTCGCTCCACCGGTACTTGCCGGGAGATGCCGGCGGGGACGGTGATGTCGAGGCCGTGGATGACGGCGTGCGTGAGCGCACCCTCGAAGCCGCCGCCCGGAGGGGTCCAGTCCTTCATTCGCCGACTCGTCAGCGCCGACAGCAGCTCACCCGGCTCGAGTCCGGCGTCACGCCGGGCGCAGCGATCCGCCATCTGGTTGAACCTGCCGCGCGACCTCGCCAGCTCGACGAGAAAGCGAGCGGAGGAGTAGCGACCCGGCATCGTCATGTGCGCGACCACTTCGCGCACCCGCCACCCGGAGCACAGCGACATCGAGTCCCAGACCTCCGCCGGAGCCTGCGCCAGCAGGGCGGCCAGCTCGTCGCACTCCTCGGCCACCGCGACGCGGGCGTCCAGGCCCGAGGTGGTGGTCACGGAGCCGCCTGCGCAGCGGAGACCTCGCTGAGGTACGCCGCGAACTTGTCGAGGGAGGTCTTGAAGCCCGCCTGCGCTTCGGGACTGCGGAAGTGCGCCGGCACTCGTGACTGTGTGATCGTGACCTCGGTCCGTCCGTCCCCGAGATCCTTGAAGTCGCTGACGGACCGCATCCCGCTCTCCGGCTCGATCCAGCCCAAGCGCTCAGGCTCGACGATCTCGTCGTAGACCGCGCGCATCTCGTACCTGCCGCCGTCGCTCTCGTTGACCATCACCACCTTGAACTCTCCCCCGGGCCGCAGGTCCACCGAGATCGACTCGAGCGGGGTCGTCATGCCGACGGGTCCCCAGAAGCGGGTGAGGTGCTCCGGTTCCACCATGCACCGGAACACGAGCTCCGGTGCGGCATCGAAGATCCGCACATAGGTCAGCACGCCGGAGTCGTCAGCTGGTTCGGTCATCGGGTTTCACCCTTCGGTGGTGTTCGGCGTTGGATGTCACGGAGGTGCGCGTCGAGGTTGTCGAAGCGTTCAGTCCAGATCCGGCGATTGACCTCGATCCAGTCCAGGGCCGCGTCGAGCGGCTCCCGCTCGAGGTGGCACGGCCGGAACTGCGCCTGCCGGCTCCGTGAGATGAGCCCGCTGCGCTCCAGCACCTTCAGGTGCTTCGAGATCGCCGGCAGGCTCATCTCGAACGGGGCGGCGAGCTCGTTGACGGTGGCATCGCCGCGAGCGAGCCGGGCGACGATCTGGCGACGGGTGGGGTCGGCGAG
>JAOPVZ010000005.1 GCA_025965935.1 Frankiales bacterium
GCGGGCGAGGGCGTCTCCGACGCCTACCAGCTCGGCCAGCAGTGCCGCCGGGTCCTCGGCCGCTGGGTCAGCGACACCTACCGCCGCCGCCCGATGATCATCCCCGTCGTCCTCGAGGTCTGACCCCGGCCGGCCCCCGCCCCCGTTTTTGGTGATCAACAGGGGAACGCTCGGCCGACACGCCGGCGTGTCGTGCGCCCGATCGCCTGTTGATCACGAGAAGGGGGGCGGCGTGTCGCGCTTGGGGCGGGTGTGACAGGTGGTACTTCACCGGTAGCGTCCGATCATGGCCACACGCACGTCCGCACGCCCGGCCGCCAAGAAGGGCGGCACGAGCCCGGCTGCCCGCAAGCCGGCCGCCAAGCGCAAGCCGGGCGCCCGCAAGCCGGCAGCGCGCAAGCCCGCCGCGCGCAAGCCCGCTGCGCGCCGCTCCGGTCCCGGCCCGCTGCAGCTGGCCGGCAAGGCGGTGGGTGGCACGTTCCGCCTGATCGCGACCGGTGTCGGCACCGTCAGCCGGGCCGCCGGCAGCGGGGCTCGTGACCTCGACCCGGCGCACCGCCGGGACGGCCTCGGCCTGGTCCTGCTCATCGGCGCGCTGCTGTCCGCAGCCGGTGCCTGGTGGCACGCCGGCACGGCCGGCAACGGCTTGGCCGACCTGGTCGAAGGGCTGTTCGGCGTCGGCGCCATGGTGCTGCCGCTGCTGCTGGTGGTCTGCGCGATCACCGTCCTGCGGCACCCCACCAGCCCGGGTGGCCGCGGTCGGCTGCTGGTCGGCTGGACGACGCTGTCGCTCGGCGCCCTCGGGGTGCTGCAGGTCACGCGCGGCGGCCCCCGTCGCGACCGTGGCGGGGTCCTCGGCTTCCTCCTCGGCGATCCCCTGCAGCGGATGCTCACCCCGTACATCGCGGTGCCGTTGCTCTTCCTGGTGGCCGTCTTCGGGCTGCTGGTCGTGACCGCGACGCCGATGCACCAGGTGCCCACCCGGCTCACGCACCTGAAGAACCGGCTGCTGCTCAAGCCCGACCCGGAGCCCGAGCCGGAGCCGACGGCCAAGCGCGTGCCGCGACCGAAGATCGCCATCCAGGACGACCCGGTCGACCTCGATCCGGTCGTGACCGCCCCGGCGCCGGATCCCGTCAAGCTTGCCGACCCGCCAGGGCACACGCCCGCGCCCAAGCGGGTCGAGCAGCTGGTGCTCAAGGGCGACTACGCGCTGCCCAGCGCCGACCTGCTCGGCAAGGGCACTCCGGCGAAGGCGCGCAGCGCCGCGAACGACGAGATCATCAAGGCGCTGGGCCAGGTGCTGGAGGACTTCCAGGTCGACGCGCAGGTCACCGGGTTCAGTCGCGGCCCGACGGTGACGCGGTACGAGATCGAGCTCGCGCCGGGCGTCAAGGTCGAGCGCATCAAGACGCTGCAGCGCAACATCGCCTATGCCGTGAAGACCGAAGAGGTCCGGATCATCGACGTGATCCCCGGCAAGTCCGCGATCGGCATCGAGATCCCCAACACCGACCGTGAGAACGTCAGCCTCGGCGACGTGCTCCGGTCGGCTGCCGCGACCAACGACCACCACCCGATGCTCGTGGGTCTCGGCAAGGACGTCGACGGCGGTTTCGTCTGCGCCAACATCGCCAAGACGCCGCACATCCTGGTGGCCGGCGCGACCGGCGCCGGCAAGTCGACCTGCATCAACGCGCTGCTCGTCAGCGTGCTGCTGCGTGCGACGCCGGATGAGGTACGGCTCATCCTCGTCGACCCGAAGCGGGTGGAGCTCACCGCTTTCGAGGGCGTGCCGCACCTCATCACGCCGATCATCACCAACCCGAAGAAGGCCGCCGAGGCGCTGCAGTGGGTCGTGCGCGAGATGGACCAGCGCTACGACGACCTGGCCGCCTCCGGCTTCCGGCACGTCGACGACTTCAACGCCGCGGTGCGGGCCGGCAAGCTCACCGCGCCGCCCGGCTCGGAGCGGGTCTACACGCCGTACCCGTACCTCATGGTCATCATCGACGAGCTCGCCGACCTCATGATGGTCGCGCCCCGCGACGTCGAGGACGCCATCGTCCGCATCACCCAGCTCGCCCGTGCCGCCGGCATCCACCTGGTGCTCGCGACCCAGCGGCCGTCGGTCGACGTCGTCACCGGCCTCATCAAGGCCAACGTCCCGTCCCGGCTGGCGTTCGCGACCTCCAGCGGCACCGACAGCAAGGTCATCCTCGACCAGCCCGGCGCCGAGAAGCTCATCGGCAAGGGCGACTCGCTGTTCCTGCCGATGGGCATGTCGAAGCCGATCCGCGTGCAGGGCGCCTACGTGTCCGACTCCGAGGTCGCGGCTGTCGTGGCGCACTGCAAGGACCAGCGGCAGCCGGCGTTCCGCGAGGACGTGACCGCTCCGAAGGGACCGTCCAAGGAGGTCGACGAGGAGATCGGCGATGACCTGGACCTGCTGCTGCAGGCCGTCGAGCTGGTCGTCAGCACCCAGTTCGGGAGCACCTCGATGCTGCAGCGCAAGCTGCGGGTCGGGTTCGCCAAGGCCGGTCGGCTCATGGACCTGATGGAGAGCCGCGGCATCGTCGGGCCCTCCGAGGGCTCCAAGGCGCGTGACGTGCTCATCGCCCCCGACGACCTGCCCGGCACCTTGCTGATGATCCGCGGCTGACGCGCTCGACCCTAGGCTCCCAGCAGTGCACGTACGGACGTACCTCGACAGCGACCGCGACGGGCTCGTCGCCCTCGTCCAGGCGGTGGCCGAGCTCGGAGGCGCGGTCGGCTTCCTCGCCGTACCGACCCCGGAAGAGGTCGACGTCTGGCGGGAGGCCCTGCGCGCCGAGCTGCTCGTCGCCGTCGACGACGGCCGCCTGGTGGCCTGCGGCGCGCTGAAGCGGATGGCGGCGCCGGTGCTGCGCGGCATGGGCGAGGTCACGAAGGTCATGACCCACCCGGCCAGTCGCGGCCGCGGCGCCGGCCGGGCCGTCGTGTCCGCCCTCGTCGAGCGCGCCCGGGCCGAGGGCGTCGAGCTGCTCACCCTCGAGTGCAGGGGCAACAACCACGGCGCGATGCGGCTCTACGCCGCCGCCGGTTTCGTCGTCACGGGCCGCCGGCCAGACGCCATCGCCGTCGGCGACGACCGCTTCGACCAGGTCCTCATGCACTGCGACCTGAGGACCGGTACGGCGGGACTGCGCCGCTTCGGGAGCAGGCGCGCGGGCCTGGGAAGCAGCTGAAAGCGGCACTTTGTCCCGGCCGCAATGAGGCGCCTAGACTGAGGGTCTCTCGACCTTCCCCTCGTCCCTCCCGAGAGGCCCTCGCTGTGCCGACCGATGAAGCCCCCGACGCGCTGACGTTGGGCGCTGCCCTGCGCCAGGCCCGTGAAGCGGCGGGGCTCTCCGTGGAGGAGGTCAGCGCCGACACCCGCATCCGCGCCACCCTCGTGCGTGACCTGGAGGGCGACCGATTCGCCTCCAGCGGCGCCGCGGTCTACGCCCGCGGCCACATCAAGTCCATCGCGTCCACCCTCCGGATCGACGCGGCCCCGTTGCTGGCGCTGTTCGACGAGGCCCAGGGGGAGAGCGCTGCCGAGCTGCCGCTGGCCGAGCCCGAGCCGGTCATCGCGACCTCGCTCGGCGGGTCCGACTTCGCGCTGTCGGCGGCCGCCTCGCTGCGCCCCGAGCGCCGCGGTCCGCGGTGGGGCGTCGCGCTGACAGGTGCCGGCGTGGTGCTGGTCGCCCTCATCGGCATCGGCAGCCTGAACGGCGGCGGAGGCTCCCACCCGACCTCGCTGACCGGCGGCAGTCCGTCGCCCACGCCCGCGCCGACTCAGCCGACCGCACCTGCCACCGCCCCGCCCAGCTTCACGGCGAGCAAGGCACCGATCACGGGCGCCCAGCTGCGGGTCCGGGTCATCGGCGGCTCGTCCTGGATCAGCATCAGCAACGCCGGCGCGACGCTGTTCGAGGGCATCCTCAGCGACGGTCAGTTCAAGGACTTCCACGACGCCACCCGGCTCAAGGTGATCATCGGCAACTCGCCGGTGGTGAGCCTGAACTGCAACGGCAGGGACAGCGGCCCGGCGGCGGCCAACAACAGCAAGGTCGGCCACTTCGCCTGCACGTCCGCGGGCCTCAGCGGCGCCTGAACCTAGACTCTCGGCGTGTCCCGCCGCCTGTCTCTCGTCACTCTGGGCTGCGCGCGCAACGAAGTCGACTCGGAGGAGCTGGCCGGCCGGCTCGACGCGGCCGGCTGGACCCTCACCGATGACGCACCGGACGTGGTCGTCGTCAACACCTGCGGCTTCGTCGAGTCGGCGAAGAAGGACAGCATCGACACGCTGCTCGCGGCCTCCGACACCGGCGCCAAGGTGGTCGCGGTCGGCTGCCTGGCGGAGCGCTACGGCAAGGAGCTCGCCGACCAGCTGCCCGAGGCGGACGCGGTGCTCGGCTTCGACTCCTACGCCGACCTCTCCTCGCACCTGCAGACCGTCCTCGGCGGTGGCCACGTCGAGGCCCACACCCCGTCGGACCGGAGGCTCCTGCTGCCGATCAGCCCGGTGGAGCGGCAGGAGCCCGCGGCCAACCTCGAGGTCGGCATCCCCGGCCACGCGGGCGGCCCGACCGTGCTGCGCAAGCGGCTCGACGACAGCCCGGTCGCCCCGCTGAAGCTGGCGAGCGGCTGCGACCGTCGCTGCTCGTTCTGCGCCATCCCCTCTTTCCGCGGTGCCTTCGTCTCGCGCCGCCCCTCCGACGTCCTCGCCGAGGCCCGCTGGCTGGCCGACCACGGCGTGCAGGAGCTCGTGCTCGTCAGCGAGAACTCCACGTCGTACGGCAAGGACCTCGGCGACCTGAAGCTGCTCGAGACCCTGCTGCCCGAGCTGGCCGCGATCGTCCCGCGGGTCCGGCTGTCCTACCTGCAGCCCGCGGAGATGCGGCCCAGCCTCGTGCAGGTGCTGACGCAGACCCCTGGTGTCGCGCCGTACTTCGACATGTCGTTCCAGCACAGCAGCCCGTCGGTGCTGCGCCGGATGCGCAGGTTCGGCAGCACGGACGCGTTCCTGGCGCTGCTCGAGCAGGTCCGGGCGCTCGACCCCGACGCAGGGGTCCGGTCCAACGTGATCGTCGGCTTCCCGGGCGAGACGGAGCAGGACGTCGAGGAGCTCGAGCGCTTCCTGACGCAGGCGCGGCTCGACGTGGTCGGCGTCTTCGGCTACTCCGACGAGGACGGCACCGAGGCCGAGTCGCTGCCGGACCACCTGCCACAGGACGCCGTCGACGAGCGGGTCGCCCGGCTCACCGCACTGGTCGAGGAGCTCACCTCCCAGCGAGCGGAGGACCGGATCGGGACGACGGTCTCAGTGCTCGTCGAGTCCGCCGAGGGCGAGGGTCGTGCGCTGCACCAGGCTCCCGAGGTGGACGGCACCACGACCGTCCCTGGCGCCACCGTGGGCACCGTCGTCACGGCCACGGTGGTCGCCAGTGAGGGCGTTGACCTGGTGGCCTCCTTATGAAGGAGCGGCCGATCGCCGAGCCGATGGCGGTGCCACTGAACCCCACGGCAAGCACCTGGAACATCGCCAACGGCCTCACCGTCTTCCGGCTGGTACTGGTGCCGATGTTCGTGCTGGCGCTGTTCGCGCGGGGCGGCCACGAGGACGGCTGGCGCTGGGTCGCGTGCGGGGTCTTCGCCGTCGCCTCCTACACCGACCGCGTCGACGGCCAGCTGGCCCGCAGCCGCAACCTGGTGACGTCGTTCGGGAAGCTCGTCGACCCCATCGCGGACAAGGCCCTCATCGGTGCCGCCCTCATCGGGCTGTCGCTGCTGGACGACCTGCCGTGGTGGATCACGGTGCTCGTGCTCGTGCGCGAGGTCGGTGTGACGCTGCTCCGGTTCTGGGTCATCCGGCACGGGGTCATCCCGGCGTCGCGCGGCGGAAAGCTCAAGGCCTTCCTGCAGGCCGTCGCGATCGGGCTGTACGTGCTGCCGCTCACCGGCTGGCTCGGCACCGGCCGAGCGGTGGTCATGGCGATCGCGCTCGTGATCACCGTCGTCACCGGCCTCGACTACGTGGCCCGGGCGCTCACCCTGCGGCAGACGAGCGACCGGGCGGCCATGAAGCGCGCACGCAAGGCGGCCCGCCGGCCGTGAGGGGCGCGGTCCTGGCCGTCGGCACCGAGCTGCTGCTCGGCGACGTCGTCAACTCCAACGCGGCCTGGCTCGGCAAGCAGCTGGCCGCCGCCGGTGTCGAGGTGAGGGCGTCCGAGGCTCTCCCCGACGACCTCGACGTGCTGGTAGCCGCGGTCCACCGGCACCTGTCGCAGGTCGACGTGCTGGTGCTGTCGGGCGGCCTCGGCCCGACCGTCGACGACCTCACGCGCGAAGCGGTCGCGGCCGCACTCGACGCGCCGCTGGTCCGTGACCCACGCATCGAGCAGCAGCTCCGGGACCGGTTCGCCAGCTGGGGTCGACCGATGCCGGACGCGGTGCTCCAGCAGGCCGACGTACCCGCTGGTGCCGAGGTCCTGGAGAACACGGCCGGCACGGCGCCGGGGCTCTGGCTCGCCCAGGACGGCAAGGTGGTCGTGGCGCTGCCCGGGCCGCCGCACGAGCTGCGGGCCGCCGCGACGACCGTGTGGCCGCGGCTTGCTGCGATGACCGGTCGGGTCGTCACCACGCGGCAGGTGCTGGTGCACGGGCTGGGGGAGTCGGCGGTGGCCGAGCGCGTCGAGGCTGTGGTGCAGCTGCCGCCCGGGGTGTCGCTGTCGTACCTCGCGAGCGGCGGGCTGGTACGGGTGCGCTTCACCACGACCGGTGACCCCGCGGTGCTGGAGCCGCTGGTCGCGGCCACCGACGAGGTGCTCGCCGAGCACGTGTGGGGGCATGACGACCAGACCGTCGAGGGGGTCGTCCAGGACGCGCTGCTCGACCGGGGCCAGACCGTCGCGGTGGCCGAGTCGCTGACCGGCGGGGCGCTGTCGACGGTCCTGTCGGGCCGGCCCGGGTCGTCGGCGACCTTCCGCGGTGGCCTGGTGGTCTACGCGACCGACCTCAAGGAGACGCTCGCGGGTGTCCCAGGGTCGCTGCTCGAGGCGAGCGGTGCGGTGGCCGGCGACACCGCCGCCGCGCTGGCCGCCGGAGTGCGCGAGCGGCTGGGCGCGACCTGGGGGCTGGCGGTGACCGGGGTGGCCGGCCCGGACGAGCAGGAGGGCAAGCCGGTCGGCACGGTGTTCCTGGCGGTCGCAGGTCCGTCCTCGGAGGTGCTCGAGGTCCGGCTGCCGGGCGACCGCGACCGGGTGCGCGCGCTCACCGTCCAGAGCGCCCTGCACCTGCTCCGCCGCCACCTCCTCGCCCGATGAAGGGATACCGCGCGTCGCCCTGGAGGGCCGGTAAGGGACGCGCAGTATCCGTTCACGCGGGGGGAAGCAAGCGGGGCACTGGACGGTTGTGCTCAGAGAGAACACCCGGGTCACCGGTGCTTGCGTCCGACGATGCGGGTAGCGTTGGCCGCACAGGACGGAACCGGAGGTGACCTGTGGGCGAGACCGTGGTACTCCGCAGCCTGCTGGGCGACGCGCTCCGTGAGACGCGCCTGCAGCAGCACCGCACGCTGCGTGAGGTCTCCAGCGCCGCGCGGGTCAGCCTCGGTTACCTCAGCGAGGTCGAGCGCGGGCAGAAGGAAGCATCCTCAGAACTGCTCGCCAGCATCTGCCGCGCCCTCGGTGTTCGCCTCTCCGACGTGCTCCGCGACGTGAGCGAGGAGCTCGCCGTCCACGAGCCGCACCCCGTGCCGGTGCCGGTGCTCGAGGTGGTCCCGGAGCGCTCGCCGGTCAGCGCCGTCCTGTCCGCCGCCTGATCCAGCGGTGACCAACCCGTCGGACGTCCCTGTTCGCGAGCCCGGCACCCGGGCCCGCTCGGGCAACGCCATGGGCCGCACCCGCACCGCGCTGCTCACCGCGACCGCCGAGTGCGTCGCCCGCTACGGCATCCGCAAGACCACGATGGTCGACGTCGCGAGCAAGAGCGGTGTCGCCAAGGCCACGCTCTACAACCACTTCCGCACCAAGGACGACGTGCTCGCCGCCGTCGTCGAGCAGCAGGTCGCCGACCTCGTCGGGGCGTGCGTCACGACCGCCTCCAGCCGCGGGCTCGTCGAGGCGCTGCTGCACACCGCGACCGTCCTCGGCGAGCACCCCGCGCTGCGCAAGGCCGCCGACGGCGAGCAGCAGCTGCTCGCGCCGCTCATGACGCCGACGGGCGGCCGGGGCTGGCAGCTGGCCCGCGAGGGCGTGGCCGCCGTGCTCACCGCCGGCGCCGCCCCCAACGGTCCCGCTGACGTCGAGCTCGTGCTGCGCTGGTGCGTCAGCCAGATCCTCTGGCCGCTGAGCCGCGACGAGGCCCGGCCCGCAGCGGAGGCCCTCGTACGGGGCCTGAGCGCCCGCGTCGCGCCGGCACCGGCCGCTGCCGCCGTACCCCGCCAGCAGGTGACCGCCGCGGCGCTGGGCTGGCCGGGCTGATCGCTCCCGCGCGGCGTGACCGTGCCAGGATGGGTGTCAGTCACCTCATCGAGGAGAACGCGTGGCCGCGAACCCGTTCGTGAAGCTCTGGAAGTACATGATGGCGGCCTTCGGGGCCAAGATCGACGAGAAGGCCGACCCCAAGGTCCAGATCCAGCAGGCCATCAGCGAGGCGCAGCAGCAGCACCAGGCGCTGACCCAGCAGGCCGCCGCCGTCATCGGCAACCAGCGGCAGCTCGAGATGAAGCTCGCCCGCCAGATGGACGAGGTCGAGAAGCTGCAGGGCTCGGCGCGCCAGGCGCTGGTGCTCGCCGACCAGGCCAAGGCGGGCGGCGACGCGAAGAAGCAGGGCGAGTACGAGCAGACCGCGCTGCAGTTCTCCGCCCAGCTGGTGGCGGGGGAGAGGCAGATGGAGGACCTCAAGAGCCTCCACGACCAGGCGCTGCAAGCGGCGCAGCAGGCCAAGAAGGCCGTCGAGAACAACGCCATGGTGCTGCAGAAGAAGCTCGCCGAGCGCTCCCAGCTGCTCAGCCAGCTCGAGCAGGCCAAGATGCAGGAGCAGGTCACCCGCAGCCTGCAGTCGGTGAGCGAGCTGTCCGCGCCCGGCACCGTCCCCAGCCTCGACGAGGTCCGGGACAAGATCGAGGCCCGCTACGCCAGGGCCCTCGGGGGCGCGGAGCTCGCGAGCAACAGCGTCGAGGGCCGGATGCTCGAGGTCGAGAAGGCCACGCTCGACGTGGCCGGCCAGGGCCGCCTCGACCAGATCCGCGCAAGCATGAGCGGCCAGCTCCCGGCCGCCCAGCAAGCCCCGGCCGCGCCGGTCGAGAACGCCCAGCCGGGCGCGACGGATGCCGCGGCTGAGAAGGCTGAGTGACCACCCCCACCGAGCACTACCGAGGGCAGCGACTGGCCCTCACCGAGTTGTACGGCGGACTGGCGGCCGACGATCTCTCCCGACCCGTGCACGGTTGTCCCGAGTGGCAGGTCAAGGACGTGCTGGCCCACCTGGTCGGCGTACCGCTGTCCCTGCGCGACGGCGACATGGGCGACGCCGGGAGCCCGGCCTGGACGCGCCGCCAGGTGGCGGCCGGCAAGAGCAAGTCGGTGCCGCAGCTGCTCGACGAGTGGTCGGCGGAGGGTCCGGCGTTCGAGGCGGGCCTGGCCGACAGGGGCTTCCTGGGCTGGGTGTTCACCTACGACGTGACCATGCACGGCGATGACGTGCTGGAGGCGCTCGGCCGGCCGCTCGGCTCGTCGCCGACGCACACCGTGGTGCTCGACGGCATCATCGACCGGGCGCGGGCCCGCGCCGAGGGGATCGGCACGCTGAACCTCCGCGCCGGCGAGCGCAGGTGGGCGCTGGGCGACGGCGAACCGGCTGCGACGCTGACCCTGCCGGACGAGGGCGAGCTGGCGCGTGTCATCGGTGCCCGGCGCAGCGACGACGTGGTCCGGCGGATGGACTGGACCGGCGACCCCGAGCCCTGGATCCCCGTGCTGCCTCTCTTCCGCGACCGCTGACGCACCTCGCTCGCGTCTGCCGTCCCCGTCTTGGGAGACGTTTCGGGACGGGAGCGGGCTAGCGGCGCTGGGGGTCGGCGGGCGCGCGGGTGCCGCGGGCGCCCACGAACGCCGGCCGCCGCAGCGCCGACACGGCCTCGACGACCGACTCCCGAGACCGCCACGTGGTGAGCTCGACGGCATGCTCCAGGTCGTCGAGGAGCGCATCGACGGCCCGGATCTGGTAGCCGAGGACCGCCTTGCGGAACCGCACCGTGCGGATCTCGGCCGCCGTCACCCGCTCGCCGCAGGGCGCCAGGCCACGCAGCTCGGGGAAACGGCCGCGCTGCAACCCCGGCGTCGCCAGGCAGCGGGCGAGGAACGTGTCCACCGCGATCGGGTCGTATCCGCCTATCTCCTTGCGCATGGCCTCAACTCTGACAGGGCTGGACAAGCCCGCCAAGTGGCGTGACGCTGCGCCACTATCCGGTTGCAGAGGGTTGACACCTGGGACACCAGTAGGTCACTCGAACGTAGGGCGGGTCGCCCTGGTCGGCTCGGAGCACGGTGGTCCCGCAGCGGCGACACGGCTTGCCCGCCCGCTCGAAGACCCAGTGCTCCTCGCCGCGCCGCAACGACCCGGTCGTGGACTGCCAGACGTGCCGCAGGTTGGCCCGCATCAGGCGTACGACCACCTTGACGAGGGCGCGCAGGTCCACGGCGGCGACGGGCGTCCACGGGTGCACGCCACGCAGGAACAGCGCCTCGATCCGGTACAGGTTGCCGATGCCCGCGACGTTGCGCTGGTCCAGCAGCGCCATGCCGATCTCGCGGTCAGGAGCGGCCGCCAACCGGCGTACCGCCTCGTCGAGGTCGACGTCGTCGGCCAGCACGTCCGGGCCGAGGTGACCCACGACCGAGTCCTCGTCGGCAGTCGCCACCAGCTCGACGACAGGCAGCCGGAAGCCGACCGCGACCCGGTCCTCGACGGCCAGGACGACGCGCACCTGGTGGTCAGGACCTCCGGTCCAGCGGGCGCCCGGGAGGTAGAGGTGCCAGGTGCC
>JAOPVZ010000016.1 GCA_025965935.1 Frankiales bacterium
GCCGCCTACTGGCTGGGTGTCGGCGCGCAGCCGACAGACCCGGTGCAGAAGATCCTCAGCAAGACCGGTGACTGGCAGAAGTTCAAGGGCGAGGCCGCTCCGGAGCCGCTGAAGGTCGCCGCCCCGAAGGTCGACAAGAGGGTCGCCTTCGAGGCCGCTGCCAAGGAGTCCATCGAGGCCGGCGGCGCGGCAACGACGCCGAAGAAGAAGGCGGCGCCGAAGAAGGCCGCCGCCGAGGCAGCTCCTGAGGAGACCCCCGCAGCCGAGGCGCCCGTCGAGGCCCCCGCAGCAGAGGCGCCCGTCGAGGCCCCCGCCGTCGAGGCCCCTGCCGTCGAGGCGGCGCCCGAGGTTGCCACGGACGCTCCCGCCGAGGAGACCCCTGCCGCCGAGACGACCGAGACCCCGGAGGCCTAAGTGCTCGAGAACGCTCTCGAGCACCTGGTCAAGGGCATCGTCGACAACCCGGACGACGTCACCGTCGACCTGGTGTCGGGCCGTCGCGGCCGCACCCTCGAGGTGCGGGTCAACCCCGACGACCTCGGCAAGGTGATCGGCCGCAGCGGCCGCACCGCGAAGGCCCTGCGCACCGTCGTCGCCGCCATCGGCGGCAAGGGCGTGCGCGTCGACGTCGTCGACACCGACGAGGTCCGCTAACACCATGCCGCGCCGGGTCGCCGGCTCGCGGCGCGAACGAGGTCCGGTCCCTCCCAAGGAGCCGGACCTCGTCGTCGTGGGGCGCATCGGCAAGCCGATGGGCGTCAAGGGCGAGGTCACCGTCGAGGTGCGCACCGACGACCCCGACGACCGGTTCGCCGACGGTGCGGTTCTCACCACCGAGATCGGCACCATCACGGTGGAATCCTCGCGCTATCAGGGGAAGTACCTCGTCGTCGCCTTCGAGGGCGTGCACGACCGCAACGCCGCCGAGGCGTTGCGCGACACCCTCGTGCACGTCGACCGCAGCGAGCTGCCGGAGCTCGAGGGCGAGGACGAGTTCTACGACACCCAGCTGATCGGGCTGGCTGCCGTGCTCGTCGACGGCACCGAGCTCGGCACCGTCGACGACGTGCTGCACCTGCCGGGAGGGGATGTCCTGTCGGTACGGCGGGAAGCGGCCGCCGAGGTCCTCGTACCGTTCGTCAAGGCGATCGTCCCGAGCGTCGACCTCGCCGGAGGTCGGGTCGTTGTCGACCCGCCCGACGGCTTGCTGGACCTGCCGTGACGCAGCTCGACGTCATCACTGTCTTCCCCGACTACCTGGCCCCCCTGTGGCTCTCGCTGGTCGGCAAGGCGATCGAGCGCGGCACCCTCGACCTGCGGGTGCACGACCTGCGCGACTGGACGGACGACGTGCACCGGACCGTCGACGACAGCCCGTACGGCGGTGGACCCGGCATGGTCATGAAGCCGGAGCCGTGGGGTCGCGCGCTCGACTCCCTGCAGGGCCCGACCCCGGTGCCGCGCCTGGTCGTGCCGACGCCGGCCGGGCGTCCCTTCACGCAGGCGCTGGCGGAGGAGCTCAGCAGGGAACCGTGGCTGGCCTTCGCGTGCGGGCGCTACGAGGGCATCGACGACCGCGTCGTGCAGCATGCCCGGCGGACCATGCAGGTCGACGAGGTGAGCCTCGGCGACTACGTGCTGGCCGGGGGCGAGGTGGCGGTGCTCGTGATCGTCGAAGCGGTCACCCGGCTGCTCCCGGGCGTCATCGGCAACGAGGCGTCGCACCAGGACGACTCGTTCTCCCACGGCTTGCTCGAGGGACCCTCGTACACCCGTCCGCCGGTGTGGGAGGGGCTGGAGGTGCCGTCGGTGCTGCTCAGCGGCGACCACGCCGCGATCGCCCGCTGGCGCCACGAGCAGGGGCTGGAGCGCACGCGCGAGCGTCGTCCCGACCTGATCTTGGACCCCCCGCCCGGGTCTGTGGCACCATAGAGGGCTGTTGCGGCCAGGCCCGCGACCCCCAAGACGCATCCCGCGCACGGCTTCGCGTGCGCACACTCAGAACGGCAGGACCGATGAACACCCTCGACGAGCTCGACAAGGCCTCGCTGCGCAGCGACGTCCCGGACTTCCGGCCGGGCGACACGCTCGACGTCGGCGTCCGCGTGGTCGAGGGCAACCGCTCGCGCGTGCAGCGCTTCCAGGGCGTCGTCATCCGCCGCCAGGGCGGTGGCTCGCGCGAGACGTTCACGGTCCGCAAGGAGAGCTACGGCGTCGGCGTCGAGCGCACCTTCCCGGTCCACACCCCGGTCATCGAGGACATCAAGGTCGTCACCCGCGGTGACGTCCGCCGCGCGAAGCTCTACTACCTGCGCGAGCTGCGCGGCAAGAAGGCCAAGATCAAGGAGAAGCGCGACATCCGTCCGTCGACGTCGTCGAGCGACTCCTGAGCCTCGGAACCACCCCGGCCCCTGCGAACGTTGGGCCGGACGTGACAGCTCCCGCAAGGCGGTCTGCCTGGCGGGAGCTTCCGTTTCTGGTCGTCCTGGCCGTCGTTCTTGCGCTGATCCTCAAGGCGACACTCGTGCAGGCCTTCTCCATCCCGTCCGGGTCGATGGAGCAGACCCTCGCCGTCGGTGACCGCGTCCTGGTCAACAAGGTCGTCTACCGCTTCCGCGGCATCCACCGCGGCGAGGTCGTCGTCTTCAACGGCTCCGACCTGTGGGCCAAGGAGGGCGGCGAGCTCACCCCGAAGCACCGCGGCACGCTGGGCTCGGCGCTGCACCAGGTCGGCGTCTTCTTCGGCGTCGCGTCAGACGACAAGGACTACATCAAGCGGGTCATCGGGCTGCCCGGCGACCACGTCATGTGCTGCAGCCCGCGCGGCAACGTCGTCGTGACCCCACCCGGCGGGCAGCCGGTCGAGCTGCACGAGCCGTACCTCTACCAGGCCTCGGACAGCATCGACTCCTACAAGTACTTCTGCGCGGCCGGCTCCGGCAAGTCCGCCTGCCCGCCCGGATCCCCGGGGGTGCTCATCCCGAAGGGGCGGCTGTTCGTGCTCGGCGACCACCGCGGCGACTCGGCGGACTCGCGCTTCTCGACGCACTTCAACGACAAGTACCACGGCACCATCGCCGAGGCGAACGTCGTCGGTCGGGCCTTCGTCGTCGTCTACCCGGTGCAGCACTGGAAGGTGCTCGGTGTCCCGCAGACCTTCACGTCGGCGCTGGCCCTGCCCGGGTCGCAGCTGCTGCTCGGCAGCGTGCTGGCCGCGCCCCTGACGCTGCTGCGGCGCCGACGACTCCTCGGCCTGCGCCGCGCGTCTCAGGCGAGCTGACCGCCGTACGATCGGACGGTCATGACCGTCGTCCCGCAGGCCCGCCGGGCCGCCCGCGTGCTGCTGCTGGACGGGCGTGACCGGGTGCTGCTGTTCCAGGGGCGGGACCCGGTTCACGCGCACCGCGGCCAGTGGTGGTTCACACCGGGCGGCGGGCTCGATGTCGGCGAGACCCCGGCGCAGGGCGCTGCTCGCGAGCTGCGCGAGGAGACGGGGCTGGTTGTCGACCCGGCGGCGCTGGGCGAGGCCGTGCACCACCGGGTGACCACGTTCCCGTGGGGCGACGTCGTCTACGAGCAGTCCGAGGACTACTTCGTGCTCCGCGTCGACAGCCACGAGGTGGACACCAGCGGCTTCGACGACGTCGAGACCGCGGCTGTCATCGGGCACCGCTGGTGGGATCGTTCCGACCTCGCCGCCACGGGTGAGCGCTACTACCCGCGCGAGCTGCTGGAGCTGCTGCCGTGATCCGCCGATGATCACCGCACCCCGCCCCGTGCTCCGCACCGAGCACGGCCTGTGGGCGATGGAGCGGACCCTGCAGAACCACGGCTTCCCGCACGTGGCGGGCACCGACGAGGCCGGCCGGGGCGCCTGCGCCGGACCGCTCGTCGTCGCTGCAGTGGTGCTCGCGACCGGCCGTCGAGGCGAGGTGCCCGGGCTGGCCGACAGCAAGCTGCTCACCGAGAAGGCCCGGGAGAGGGCCTACGACGAGGTGCTGAAGCGGGCCCTCGCCTGGTCGGTCGTCGTGGTGCCGCCGCAGGAGGTCGACCGCACGGGGCTGCACGTCATGAACGTGCGGGCCATGCGGCAGGCGGTGCAGCGGCTCGACCCCTGCCCCTCCTACGTCCTCACCGATGGCTTCCCGATCAAGGGCATGCCGGCCCCGACGCTCGCGGTCTGGAAGGGCGACCGGGTCGCTGCCTGCGTCGCCGCCGCCTCGGTCGTCGCCAAGGTGACCCGGGACCGGATGATGGACGAGCTGCACACCGTCTTCCCGGCCTACGAGTTCGACCGGCACAAGGGCTACTCCACGCCCGAGCACATGGCCGCGCTGCGCGCTCACGGGCCCTGCCCGGAGCACCGGTTCTCCTACGTCAACGTGCGCGGGGCGCTCCTCGAGCAGGACATCGGGCAGGATGTTGCCTCATGAGCGCTGCGTCATGAGTGCGGAAGACCTCGAGAAGTACGAGACCGAGATGGAGCTCCAGCTCTACCGCGAGTACCGAGACATCGTCCGGCAGTTCGAGTGGGTCGTGGAGACCGAGCGGCGCTTCTACCTCGCCAACGCCGTCGAGGTCACGCCGCGCACCTCGGACGGCGAGGTGTGGTTCGAGCTGACCCTCAACGACGCCTGGGTGTGGGACATGTACCGGCCGGCCAGGTTCGTGAAGACCGTGCGGGTCCTGACCTTCAAGGACGTCAACGTCGAGAAGCTCGAGAAGCCCGACCTGGAGCTTCCCGGCGCCTGACCCCGGGTAGGGCTGGGTCATGAGCAGCCGCGCCGCGAACCAGACCAAGGCCGAGCCCATCCCTGCGTCGGCCACCGAGTCCGAGACCGAGACGCCCGGGTCGGACCACCCGCAAGGACTCTCGGGTACGACGGGAGGGGGACCCCGGGACGTCGGGGATGCCGCCTCCGCGCCAGCCACCTCGGATCAGCCGGCGCCCGGCTCGTCTGAGGAGAACCCGGTCGTGCAGGGCCTGCACCAGCCCGAGGTCGAGGAGCCTGACACCCGCACCTGACGGCGCGGCCTGGTCCACACCCGGCGAGGGCATCCACAGCGGCCGCTGACCGCCGTACCGGAGGTGTTCGGGCGACCAGCCTCTGGTGCCGGAGGTGGTCGCTGTGGCGGTCAGGGCAGTGCTGGGGCGATGGGGCGAGGACCTCGCGGTGCGGCACCTGGAGGCGGCCGGCTACGAGGTGCTGTCGCGCAACTGGCGGTGCCGCGAGGGCGAGATCGACGTCGTGGCCCGCGCCGGGTCGGTGATCTGCTTCGTCGAGGTGAAGACCCGCAGCGGGACGGCGTTCGGGGAGCCGGCCGAGGCGGTGAGCTGGCAGAAGGCCCAGCGGCTGCGGCGGCTGGCCGGCCGCTGGCTCGCGGTGCACCGGCCGCAGCACTGGTCGGGGCTGCGCTTCGACGTCGTCTCCGTCGTGCGGGCGCCGGACGGGCCGCAGCTGACGCACCTCGAGGGGGCGTTCTAGGTGGCGCTCGGCACCAGCTGGTCGGTGGCTCTCGTCGGGCTCGTGGGCCACCCGGTGCAGGTCGAGGCCGACCTGGCCCCAGGGATCCCCGGGCTGGCCATCACCGGACTGCCGGACGCGTCGCTGAACGAGGCGCGGGACCGGATCCGGGCCGCGGTCGCGAACTCCGGCGGTCAGTGGCCCACCACCAAGAGGATCACCATCGGGCTGTCACCGGCCTCGCTGCCGAAGCGGGGGAGCGGCTTCGACATCGCGCTGGCCGCCGCGGTGCTCGCCGCCGACGGCGTCGTCACCGCGCAGACGCTGGACGGGGTGGTGTTGCTCGGCGAGCTCGGGCTCGACGGTTCGGTGCGCAAGGTGACCGGCGTGCTGCCGGCCCTGCTGTCCGTGCGTGGGCAGTTCGCCCGCGCCATCGTCCCGGTGGCGAACCTCGCCGAGGCGCAGCTCGTGCCTGACCTGGAGGTGACCGCGGTCCGCTCGTTGCGAGACCTCGTCCACCTGCTCCGCAGCGAGGCCCGGGACGAGGTGTGGGTGCCGCCGCCCGGTGAGGCGCCACGGCCCGACGTCGGGGACTTCCGCGACGTGGCCGGTCAGCCCGACGGGCGACTGGCCTGCGAGCTCGCCGCCGCCGGTGGCCACAACCTGCTCATGACCGGCCCGCCGGGCTGCGGCAAGACGCTGCTCGCGGAGCGGCTGCCCTCGATCCTGCCCCCGCTGTCGATGCAGGAGTCGCTGGAGGTCACCGCGATCCACTCGGTCGCCGACGCGCTGCCGGCCGAGACGCTGGTCAGCCGGGCGCCCTTCCAGGCGCCGCACCACACCTCGACGGCGCCGGCGCTCATCGGGGGTGGGTCCGGGCTCGCGAAGCCCGGAGCGG
>JAOPVZ010000042.1 GCA_025965935.1 Frankiales bacterium
CTCCTCCGGGGCTGGTGAGCGCTCAGGCGAACCAGCGGTCCAGGACCTGGGCGACGCCGTCCTCGTCGTTGGACGCCGTGACGAGGTCGGCGGCCTCGATGACCTCGGGGTGCGCGTTGGCGACCGCGACCCCGAAGCCGGCCCAGCTCAGCATCGGCAGGTCGTTCGGCATGTCCCCGAAGGCGATCACGTCGGCGGCCTCGACTCCCGCGTCGGAGGCGAAGGCCGCCAGCCCACTGGCCTTGGACACCCCCTCGGCGGACATCTCGAGAAGGCCGTCCGCCGACGAGTGCGTGAACGTCGCCCCTGAGGCGCCGGTGGCGAGCGCCGCCGCCAGCAGCTCGTCGGAGCCGATCTCCTCGTGCCTCGCGAGCAGCTTCACCACGTCGTCGGTCAAGAGCTCCTCGATCGGTGCCTGGGTGCGCGGGTCCGAGGAGTCCCAGCGCGGCTGGTACGTCGGCTCATGGGCGAAGCCGGCGTCCAACCGTTCCACGGCGAAGGCGATGCCGGGGATCGAGGCCCGCAGCGCCTCCACCACCGCACGTGCGGCGTCGGGCGCCAGCGGCGAGGACCGCACCACCTGCTCGGTGTGCAGGTCGTACGTCAGCGCGCCGTTCGCGCAGATGGCCACCCCGTGGTGGCCGGTCATGTCGCTGACCTGCTTCATCCACCGGATAGGCCGGCCGGTGACCATGACGAACGGCACCCCCGCGGCCTCGACCGCGGCGAGCGAGCTCACCGTGCGGGCGGAGATCGAGCCGTCCGACCGGACGACGGTGCCGTCCAGGTCGCTGGCGACCAGGCGCGGCGACCAGTCAGACGACCAGTCAGACGACCAGTCAGACGCAGTCACGGAGCAGTGATCTCCTCGAGCCCGCCCAGGAACGGTCGGAGCGCCTTGGGCACGTGCACCGAGCCGTCCGCCCGCTGATGCACCTCGAGCAGCAGCGCGATGGTCCGGCTCACCGCGCACATCGTGCCGTTGAGGGTCGCCGCGACCTGCGGGCCGCCGGCGGTGCGGTGCCGGATCCCGAGCCGACGGGCCTGGAAGTCAGTGCAGTTCGAGGTGGAGGTCAGCTCCAGCCACCGCTCCTGCGACGGCAGCCACGCCTCGTTGTCGAACTTGCGGGACGCCGAGGAGCCGAGGTCCCCGGCCGCCACGTCGATGGTCCGGAACGGCAGCTCCAGGTCGGAGAGGAAGGCCTTCTCCTGCTCGAGCAGCCGCTCGTGCTCGGCCTCGGCGTCCTCGAGGGCGACGTAGGAGAACATCTCGACCTTGTCGAACTGGTGCACCCGGATGATCCCGCGGGTGTCCTTGCCGTGCGAGCCGGCCTCGCGGCGGAAGCACGAGGAGAACCCGGCGTACCGACGCGGCAGGTCGTCCAGCACCTCGCCCGAGTGGTAGGCCGCGAGCGGCACCTCCGACGTACCGACGAGGTAGAGGTCGTCGTCCGCGAGCCGGTAGACCTCCGCCGAGTGCGCGCCGAGGAAGCCGGTCCCCTCCATCGCCTCTGGACGCACGAGCGCCGGCGCGATCATGGGGATGAAGCCGGCCGCGACGGCGCGGGCCATCGCCATGTTGACCAGCGCCAGCTCCAGCAGCGCGCCCGGACCGGTGAGGAACGCGAAGCGGGAGCCGGAGACCTTCGCCCCGCGCTCGGTGTCGATCGCCTTGAGGATCTCGCCGACGGCCAGGTGGTCGCGCACGTCGAAGGGGTACGACGGCACCTCACCGGTCTGCGACAGCACGACGTAGTCGGACTCACCACCTGGCGGTACGGCGGGGTGGACGAGGTTCGGGACGGCGAGGTGCGCCGCGCGCAGGGCCTCCTCGGCGACGGCTTGCACGGCCTCGGCCTCCTTCACGGCGGCAGCGAGCGCCTTGGCCTTCTCGAGCACGGCCGGCCTCTCGTCCGGCGTCGCGCTCCGGACCGCCGCGGAGACCTCCTTCTGCGCCGCCCGCAGGTTGTCGGCCGCCGTGACGGCGGCCCGCCGGGCCTCGTCGGCGGCGAGCAGCGCGTCGACCAGGGCCGGGTCGTCGCCGCGGGCGCGCTGGGACGCACGGACCCGCTCGGGATCGTCGCGCAGCAGCTTGAGGTCGATCACGCCGGTCAGGCTATCTGCGAGAGAAGCGGCCCCGCCGTGGGGTTTCCAGCTCCATCGGGTCCTTCGGCTGCACGGCGGTGCGGTTGGCGTAGCCGATGGCCTGCTGCTCCTCCGGCGACAGCGAGTGGTCCGAGTCGCCGCCTTTGACACCCTTGGCGTAGGTACGCGTCTCCGAGCGGCCGTTGATCGAGGTGATGACGATGCCGTCCCCGGCGTCGTCGAGCAGCGCGGCGCTGAACGACAGCCGGCCGCCCATGTCGCCGAACGCGTCGTAGCGCACCACGGCCACGTGCCGGAGTGCGTCCGACAGGTCGGCGCGGGCGGCGGCGAGGTCGTCACGCAGCCGCCCGACGTCGGTGCGCATGCCCTCGACCTCGCGGTACTGGCGGGTCACCGACTCGACGAAGGTGGCCCCGTGGTCGCCGCCGGTCAGCACGTCGTGGGCCAGCGTCAGCTTGCGGATCCGGACCAGCAGCGCCGTGCTCAGGCCGAGCGAGAGGACGGCCACCCCGGCTGCCGAGAGGGCGACGACCTGGGCCGTGTCGGTGTCGAGCAGCACGGGTCGAGACTAGCCTCCACGATCGTGGACAGGGACGCGGCGCACGCGCTGCTGCAGTCGGTCGCCGACGGCAGCCTGACGCCCGCGCAGGCCCTCGACCGGTTTGCGACCGCGCCCTACGACGCGCTCGCCCACTCCCTCGTCGACACCCACCGCGCGCTCCGCACCGGCGACCCCGAGGTCGTCTACGCCGAGGGCAAGACCACCCAGCAGGTCCTCGACAACGTCGCGGCCCTGCGCGCCGGCAGCGACCGCGTCCTGGTCACCCGCTGCTCTCCGGAGACCGCCGAGGCGCTGGGCGGGACGGGCCGCACGGTCCTGGTCGGAACGCCGAAGGAGCCGCGGGGATGCGTGGCGGTCCTCGCGGCCGGTACGTCGGACGGACCCGTCGCGGAGGAGGCCGCCGTGACGGCGGCAGCGTTCGGCGCGCACGTGGCGCGCGTCGACGACGTCGGCGTCGCCGGCCTGCACCGGCTGCTCGCCGCCCGCGAGGTGCTCGACACCGCGGACGTGCTCGTCGTCGTCGCCGGCATGGAGGGCGCGCTGCCCTCGGTCGTCGGCGGCCTGGTCGGCACCCCGATGGTCGCGGTCCCGACCAGCATCGGCTACGGCGCGAGCTTCCAGGGGCTCGCCGCGCTGCTGGCGATGCTCAACAGCTGCGCCCCCGGGGTGACGGTCGTGAACATCGACAACGGCTTCGGTGCGGGCGTGTTCGCCGCTCGGGTCGCCCGCCGCACGCAGCCGGCATGAGCACCCGTTTCATGATCCACGGAGAGTTGGAGCGCGATCGGGGTGCGCGAGAACGCCACAACTCTCCGTCGATCACCGAGGGTGTGCAGGCGTGATCGGCTGGCTGGACGCGCAGGCGGGCGTGAGCGGGGACATGCTGCTCGGCGCGCTCGTCGATGCCGGCGTGCCGCCGGCGGTCCTCACCGACGCGGTCGGCGGCCTCGGCCTCGACATCCGGTTCGAGGTCTCGAAGGTGGAGCGCGGCGGCCTCGCGGCGACTTACGTCGACGTCCTGACCCGCGACGACCAGGTGTCCCGGTCCTGGCGCGACGTCCAGCAGCTGGTCTCCGGAACCGCCTACGCCGTGTTCGAGCGCCTCGCACACGCCGAGGCCGCGATCCACGGGGTCGCCGTCGAGGACGTGCACTTCCACGAGGTCGGGGCGCACGACGCCCTGGCCGACGTCGTCGGTGCCGTCGCGGGCTTCGAGCACCTCGGCCTCGCCGCGCTGCACTGCTCGACGGTCTCCCTCGGCAGCGGCACGGCGCGCGGTGCGCACGGTCCGCTTCCGGTGCCCGTCCCGGCGGTCCTCGCGCTGCTGCAGGACGTCCCCGTGCAGGCCGGCCTCTCGCCGTACGAGATGACGACCCCGACCGGGGCGGCGCTGCTCGCCACCCTGGTGACGGACTGGGGTCCGCTGCCACCGATGCGGCCGGCCAGGACCGGCCACGGCGCCGGCACCCGGGACCCGCAGGAGGTCGCCAACATCCTGCGGCTCACCCTCGGCGAGCCGCTCGAGGCGAGCGCCACCGCTGCGCTGCCCGGGACGCTGCCCGGGACGCTGCTCGAGACCAACGTCGACGACCTCGACCCGCGGCTGTGGCCGCGCGTCCTCGAGCAGCTGCTCGCGGCCGGGGCGAGCGACGCCTGGCTGACACCGATCCTCATGAAGAAGGGCCGTCCGGCGCACACGCTGTCGGTGCTGTGCGCCGACCGCGACGCGGAGGCCCTGCGCCGCACGATCTTCCTGGAGACCAGCACCCTCGGCGTGCGGCAGGCCGTGGTGGGCAAGCACGCACTGGAGCGCACCGAGTCCACGGTGTACGTCGACGGGCAGCCGGTCCGGGTCAAGACGGCGTGGCTCGAGGGCCGGCCGGTGAACACGAACCCGGAATGGGACGACGTCGTCGCTGCGGCGACCGCCCTGGACCGGTCAGCGAAGCAGGTGCTGGAGCAGGCCCGGCGTCAGACCGGCGCGACGAACCCCAGCGCGCCCGCCTCCGACAGCGGGATCCCGACGACGTCGTAGCTGCGCACCGTGCCGTCCGTCCGCAGGCGGACCAGGCCGCGGTTGAGGCGGCCCGTGACAGCGGCCCGCAGCGGCGGCAGCTGCACCTCGGGATCGGGCACCGGCCCAGCAGCTGCGGTGAAGTCGACGACCTGCACCAGGTCGAGCAGCAGCGCGCCGGGCGCCCGCGCGAGATCGAGGCCGAGCAGCTCGCCGCACGGCCGGCTCAAGGCCATGAGCCGACCGGATCGGTCCACCAGCAGCATCGCCTCGGCCGCGTCGCGGACCCGCCCCGCCCAGGCCTCGAGCAGCGGCGTCCCGTCGAGGTGCAGGGTGCGGGCCACCCGCGGCACCTCTGGGTCGGGGCCCGGCGGAGCCGAGAGGCGGCGGAGCGGGAGGACGAGACTCACGCGCAGAGCCTAGATCGCGACCTACCCTGAAGCCATGGTGTCGCCGTGGGCGTGACGAGCGAGGTCGGCCGGCTGCGCACGGTGCTGCTGCACCGGCCGGGTGCCGAGCTGTCCCGGCTCACCCCTCGCAACAGCGCGGACCTGCTCTTCGACGGCGTGCCGTGGGTGGGGCGTGCGCAGGAGGAGCACGACGCGTTCGCCCAGGCGCTTCGGAACCGGGGCGTCGAGGTCCTCTACCTGCAGCGGCTGCTCACCGACGCCCTCGACGTCGCCGAGGCCCGCGCGGAGGCGGTGCACAGCGCCGTCGCTCCGACGCTGGTCGGGCCGACGCTCGCCGCGACGCTGCGGTCGTGGCTGCTGGACCTGCCCTCCGAGGAGCTGGCGCAGCACCTCATCGCCGGGCTGACCCAGGACGAGCTGCCCGCCACCGGTCCGGAGGGTGTGGTCGCCCGGATGGCCGGCCCGGCCGAGTTCATGGTCCCGCCGCTGCCGAACGCGCTGTTCACCCGCGACTCCTCGGTGTGGGTCGACGACGAGGTCGCGATCGCGAGCCCGTCGATGCTCGCCCGGCAGCGCGAGGCCTCCCTGACCCGGGCGATCTACAGCCACCACCCGCGCTTCGCCGGCGTCGAGCTGCTCTACGGCGCCAGCCGCGAGGAGGCGTGGTTCGAGGGCGGCGACGTGCTGCTGCTCGCCCCCGGGGTCGTGGCCGTCGGCGTCGGGCAGCGGACCACGCCGGCGGGCGCGGAGGCCTTCGCCCTCAGGGCCTTTGCCGCCGGAGTCGCGCACACCGTGCTCGCGGTCCCGATCGCGCAGGAGCGGGCCACGATGCACCTCGACACCATCTGCACGATGGTCGCGACCGACGCCGTCGTGATGTTCCCGGCGGTGGCCGACTCGCTGGCCGCGTGGACCATCACCGCCGACGGCATCGCCGGCCCGTCGCCCTTCCTCATCGCCGCCGCGAAGGCGATGGAGCTCGACGAGCTGCGGGTCGTCGACACCGGCCTGGACCCCGTCACCGCCGAGCGCGAGCAGTGGGACGACGGCAACAACACGCTGGCGATCTCACCCGGCCTGGTCGTCGCCTACGAGCGCAACGTGGTCACCAACCAGGCCCTCGAAGCGGCCGGGATCGAGGTCGTCCGGATCGCCGGCTCCGAGCTGGGCAGCGGCCGCGGCGGTCCCCGGTGCATGTCCTGCCCGGTGCTCCGGGACCCGGTCGGTGCAGTCGTAGGACCAACGGAGGATTGAACCGGGTGCCCAGGCAGCGCGTAACTGAAGGCATGAGGATCGTGCTGCGTCTGCTCACCGGTGTCGCCCTGGTCGGTCTGGCGGTGGTCCACCTGCGCATCGCCAGCATCTACGAGTCGGTGGGGAAGCACCCGCTCTCGATCGGCGACCAGTTCTACGCCCAGGCGGTGATCGCCTTCGTCCTCACCGCGGCACTGCTGGTGCGGCCGCACCGGCTCGTCTGGGCGTGCTCGCTGCTGTTCGCGATCGGGTCCCTGGCCGTGCTGATCTACAGCCGCTACCACGCACTGCCGGTGTACGGGTTCGCTGGCGGGTTCCAGGAGGGCTGGGGGGTGCGTGGCGCGAAGCCCGCGGCCGTGTTCGAGGGCCTGGCCATTGTGCTGTCGCTGCTGGGTCTGGTCACCGCAAGGTCAGCTGGCGGCTCAGCAGTCCCTGCCGCGCGCGCCGCGCTGCATCGCTGAGGCCGGTCTCGGCGAACGCCTCGTCGAGGCGGGCGCCCCACGCCGCCGCCGGCTCCTCGACCTCGTCGGCGGTCATCGCCACCGGCAGGTCCCACACGGGCACGAGCAGCCCGTGCGCGCGGAACGACCCGACGTACCTCGTCCCGTCACCCAGCCCGAGGCCGCCGCCGACCGACATCCGGGCCAGTGCGTCGAGCAGCGGCTCCTCGTCGTGCGGCAGCACCCAGCGCAGGTGCGCGCGCTCGCGCAGCCGGCACCAGTAGCCGCTCTGCACGGATGTCAGCCGCTGCGTCGGGACGACGCTCGCGTTGGCCCGCTCCATGGAGGCCGCGACCTCACCGTCCGGGTCGTCCGCGCCCTCGACCCAGAAGTCGAAGCCGTCGTGCACCGACACCTGGAGCGCTGTGTCGGTGAGCAGGTCCTGCAGCCGCGGGCCGGGTCCGGGCAGGTCGGTCATGACGACGGAGGCACCGGGAGCGGACGTCATCACCTGCTCGAGGACGGCGGCCAGGTCGCGCGACGCGTCCCCCGAGCGGCTGGCGACCTGCAGGCCGAGGAACCGCCGGCCGTCGGCGCGCACCATGCCGGGCCACGCGAGCGGCAGCACCGTCGCCAGGGTCAGCTCGGTGCCGTCCTTCAGCGACAGCGGTGCGGTGGCCGCGGGGACCACCTCGCGCAGCGCGACCCAGTCGGTCTCGCCGGGCAGCCCCGCGAACGGTCGCGCCACGAAGGCGGTCCGGGGTGCCCTGTCGGCCTTGTCCTTCTTGCGTCGGCTGCTCACAAGAGCGGCAGCCTATGCGTCGGTCAGGCCAGCGCGGCGAGCTGGCGGAGCACCCGCCGGGGGTGGTTGCTGATGACCGCGTCCACGCCGAGCCCGAGGACCATCGCGATGTCCGCCTCGGTGTCCACCGTCCAGACGTGCAGGCGGTTGCCGGCCGCGTGCACCCTCTCGACGTACTGGGGATGGGCCTTCAGCACGTCGAGGGACGGTCCGGCGATGCCGACCCGTGGGGGCAGGGTGCCGTCGCGGTGCCGCAGCGGCACCCGCGCCATCAGCAGCACGGTCGGCAGCGACGGCGCCATGGCGTGCACCCGGCGCAACGAGGTGGCGGCGAACGACATGACCGTCACCCGCGACGCCGAGCGGGTCAGCGGCTCCGCCAGGCCGAAGCGGGTGAGCAGGTCGACGAGGGACTTCTCGACCAGTCCGCCGTACCGGGTGGGGTGCTTGGTCTCGACATGCAGCTGCACGGGTCGCTCGCTGTCCACGGCCAGCTGGAGGAGGCGCTCGAGGGTGAGGACCCGGCTGCCGTCGGTGTCCGGCTCCTCCCAGGAGGCCTCGAGCAGCGCGTCGTGGTCGCGCGCCTTCCAGCTCGCGAAGTCGAGCTCGGCCAGCTCCGACAGCTCGAGGGTCGACACCGGTCCGCGGCCGTCGCTGGTGCGGTCGACGCGGCGGTCGTGCACGCACACCAGCACGCCGTCGCGGGTGAGGCGCACGTCGCACTCGAGCGCGTCCGCCCCTTCCAGCACGGCCTTCTCGTAGGCCAGCAGCGTGTGCTCGGCGTGCACACCGCTCGAGCCCCGGTGGGCCACCACCAACGTCACGAGCGCATCGTGCCCGAACCCACCCGGCTCAGACGCGCTTTCGGACCAGCGGGTCCTGACCGTTCACCACGTCGACGACCGGCTGGCCGTCGAGGACTCGCACCAGGTTGGCCTTGGCCTGGCCGACGATCCGCATCGCCGCCTCGACCGTCGAGCCGGCCATGTGGGGCGACAGCAGCAGTCCCTGCGCCTGCCGCAACCTGGAGTCCTCCGGCAGCGGCTCGACGGCGAAGACGTCCGTGGCAGCGGTGATGCGCCCCTCGGCGAGCGCCGCCAGCAGCGCCTGCTCTTCCACGACCTCGCCCCGCGCACCGTTGACCAGCACGGCGCCCTGCTTCATCGACGCCAGGAAGGACTCGTCGACCAGGCCCCGCGTCTCGTCGCCGAGGGCGATGACGACGACCACCACGTCACACGTCCTGGCCAGCTGGACCAGCGACTCCGCCGGCACCGGCGCTTCCGGGTGCGCCCGCCGTGACCAGAAGACGACGTGGCAGCCGACCGCCTGGTACAGCTCCGCGGCGGCCCTGCCGACCGCGCCCATGCCGATGATGCCGACCTTCAGGCCGCGCAGCTCGCGACCGCCCAGCGACGTCTGTGGCCAGTCACCCCGGCGCACCGCCTTGTCCGCCTCGACCGTCTTGCGTAGCACCGCGAGCGTCGCCGACAGGCACCACTCCGCCACGCTGGTCGCGTTCGCGCCGGCGCAGTTCGACACGGGTACGGCGGCAGCGCTGCACGCCTCGAGGTCGATGCCGTCGACGCCTGCACTGGGCTGCTGGACGAAGCAGACCCGCGGTCCTGGGTCGCGCACTCGCAGCTGAGGTGTCCAGTCGCCCAGGACCAGGTCGACCTGCGGCATCAGCGCGTCGACGTGCTCCTGGCTCCGGACGGGCGGGACGACCAGCTCGACCCGAGGGTCGCCGAACAGTGTCTGCAGCAGCTCGTGCGGGAGCGGCGGGAGCGCCAGCAGCCTCACGAGCCGGCGACCCCTGCCAGCCGCGCCGGGTCGATGCGACAGGCCTGGTCGAGGCCGAGCACCTGCATGAAGCGACCCATCGCCAGGTACTTGCCGATGACGAGCGCGAGGTCGGTGATGCCCGCCGTCCCGAGCTCCTGCTCCAGCTCGCTGATCAGCGCGTCGCTGATCGCGGTGCTGTCGGTGCAGAACAGCTCGGTGAAGCGCAGCGCCTTCTTCTCCAGCTCGGTGAACAGCTCGCTGGTCGCGAAGTCGGCGATCGCTGTGAGCGTCTGTTCGTCGAGGCCGCTGTCCGGGCGGCGGAACTCCAGGCAGGTGGCGCACTGGTTGATCCCCGCGATGCGGTAGCGCACCAGCTCGTGCAGCCGCGGGTCGATCGGGCTGGCCGCGATGGCCTTCTCGTAGCCGAGGACGACGTCGACGAAGTGGGGCGCGACCATGAGCGCCTTGCCGACGTCGAGCCCGTCACCGGGGGGCAGGTCGATACGAGCCATCCGCGCGTCTCCTTGATCCTGCTGGGAGTCCTGTTGGCAAGGTACGCGAAGCCGGCCCTCAGACGATCAAGACCCGCAGCATCACTTCAGCAGCCGCGACATCCGACGGTCCGCGAGCGGCTTGCCGTCGGTCTGGCAGGTCGGGCAGTACTGCAGCGACTTGGTCGCGAACGACACCTCACGGACCTCGTCGCCGCAGCGCGGGCAGGGCAGACCGGTGCGGCCGTGCACGTTGAGGTTGCTCTTCTTCTCGGCCTTCAGCTCCGCTGCCGCCGTACCGGCCGACCGCTCCACCGCGGCGCGCAGGGTGCGCTGGATCGCAGCGTGCAGGGTGGCGACCTCCTCGGGTGTGAGGTTGCCGGCCGGCTTGAACGGCGACATCTGCACCTCCCACAGCACCTCGTCGCTGTAGGCGTTGCCCAGACCGGCGATGAGCGACTGGTCGGTGAGCACGCCCTTCACCTGGGAGCGCACCCCCGCGAGCAGGTCCCGGAGTCGCTGGACGGTGAACTCCTCCGACAGCGGGTCGCCGCCGAGCCGCGCCACCCCCGGCACCTCGGCGGCGTCGCGCACGAGGTAGACCGCGAGCCGCTTCTGCGTGCCGGCCTCGGTGAGGTCGAAGCCCGAGCCGTCGTCGAGGTGCACCCGCACCCCGATCGGCCCCTTGCCCATCCGCGGCGGTGCCGGCGGCAGCTGCTCCCGCCAGTGCAGCCAGCCGGCGCGCGCGAGGTGCGTGACGAGGTGCAGCCCGCTGACATCGAGGTCGAGGAACTTCCCGTGCCGCGTGGCGCCGGTGATCTCGAGGCCGGCCAGCGAGGCGGGCGACGGGTCGTAGGTCTTGAGGACGTGGATGCCCGGGACGTCGACCCGCGCGACCACCCTCCCGACGGCGTGCTCGCGCAGGAACGTCACCAGCGACTCGACCTCGGGCAGCTCGGGCACAGCGCAACGCTACGTTGCGGCTGTGGCTCCCGGCGACTGGTTCACCGAGCGCGAGTTCCTCGAGGCCTACGACCCGCGCGCCTTCCCTCCCTTCGCCGTCACGGTCGACGTGGTCCTGCTGACCGTCCGCGAGGGCGTCCTGTCGGTCCTGCTGGTCGAGCGGGAGACGCATCCCTTCCGAGGTCGGCTGGCGCTGCCGGGCGGCTTCGTGCAGGTGGACGAGGATCTCGAAGCGGCCGCCGTTCGTCGCCTCGAACAAGAGACCGGGGTACGTCGGGACGTGGCCCATGTCGAGCAGCTCGGCGCCTTCGGGGACCCGCGCCGGGACCCACGGATGCGGGTCGTGTCCGTGCCGTACCTGGTCTTCGCCCCGGACCTGCCGGCGCCGACGCCGGGGACCGGAGCGTCGTGGGTGGCGTGGGTGCCGGTGCGGGCGGTCGAGAGCGACCGGCTGGCCTTCGACCACGCGGCGGTGCTCGCGGCGGGAGTGGAGCGGGCGCGGGCCAAGCTCGAGTACTCGCCGGTCGCGGCGGCGTTCTGCGCCGAGGAGTTCACCGTGGCCGACCTGCGGCGCGTCTACGAAGCGGTGTGGGGCGTGCCGCTCGACCCGCGCAACTTCCACCGCAAGACCACCGGGACCCCGGGGTTCCTGGTGCCCGTCGGACGGGACTCGGTGCCCGGCCCGGGTGGCGGACGACCCGCCGCGCTCTACCGCCGGGGCGACGCGCAGCTGCTGCACCCCGCCATGCTGCGGCCGCACTGACCGCAGTCGAGCGCTTCCCGGCGGGTGTCCGGCCGGTGAACGCCTGACGAACTCACTCGGCGGGAGGCCCTCGTCCGTCGTACCGCCCCTAGCATCGACGGGGTGGACACCACATCGGTGGTGCTGGCCGCGGCCAGCGGCCTCGCAGGTGTCGCCCTGGGGGCGTACCTCGTGATCGCCCTGCGCCCCCGCCACCGCCGCTCGGCCCTGCTGCCTGCGGGCGCCAGTGGCAGCGCCCCGACCGCGGCAGCGGTGCTCGAGGCGCTCCCGGTGGCCGTCCTCATCGTCGACGTGGCGGAGGAGGTGCTCCTCGGCAACCGTGCTGCCCGCGACCTCGGCCTGGTGCGCGAGGGCGTGCTGGCGGCGCTGCCTCAGCTGCGTCGGCTCGTCCGGGACACCCGGGTGCACGGCAAGCCGCACGACGAGGACCTCGGAGCCGAGCTCGAGTCGCCGCTGGTCCGCGCCGGCCGCCCCCCGGCCGTCTACCGCGCGCGGCTCGCCCCCGTGGGTGACGGCACGGTGGCCGTGCTGCTGGAGGACGTCACGGACGCCCGCCGGCTCGAGGACGTGCGCCGGGACTTCGTCGCCAACGTCTCGCACGAGCTCAAGACTCCGGCCGCCGCCTTGGGGCTGCTCAGCGAGGCGCTGCAGGACGCCGCCGACGACCCGATTGCCGTCCGCACCTTCGCCGCCCGATCGCAGAAGGAGTCGAGCCGACTCGCGTCGCTCGTGCAGGACCTCGTCGCACTGTCCCGGCTGGAGGGGGCCGAGCGGCACCCCGAGCCGGAGGTCGTCCGCCTCGACCGCGCGGTGGCCGAAGCCCTCGACCGGGTGCGCACCACGGCGCAGGCGCGCGGTATCAGCGTCGTGCGCAGTGGCGGGCTGGTGGACCAGCAGGGCATCCGCCTCACCGGCAGCGAGGCGCAGCTGACCACCGCCCTGGGCAACCTGCTGGAGAACGCCGTCAACTACAGCCCCGACGGGGCGCGGGTGGTCATCGGAGCGCGGGTCGTGCAGGAGCAGGACGGCCCAGTGGTCGAGGTCAACGTCGTCGACGAGGGCATCGGCATCAGCGCCAAGGACGCCGAGCGGGTCTTCGAGCGCTTCTACCGGGCCGACCCGGCCCGCTCCCGGGCGACCGGCGGCACCGGGCTCGGCCTGGCCATCGTGAAGCACGTCGCCAGCAACCACGGCGGCACCGTGTCGGTGCGCAGCACTGAGGGCTTCGGCTCCACCTTCACCCTTCGGCTGCCCATCGTCACCGCCGAACCCGACCACGAGCCCGGACCGGCCACCGAGCACCGGGCTGCAGGTACCCCCACCGAGCTGATCACCGAGGAGACCGCCCCATGACACGCGTCCTGGTCGTCGAAGACGAGGACTCCATCTCGGAGCCCCTCGCGTACATGCTGCGCAAGGAGGGCTTCGAGGTCTCCGTGGCCGACGACGGGCCCGCCGGGCTGGCCGCCTTCGACCGCGACGGCGCCGACCTGGTGCTGCTCGACCTCATGCTGCCGGGGCTGTCCGGGACCGAGGTGTGCCGCGAGCTGCGCACCCGCTCCGCGGTGCCGGTCATCATGCTCACCGCCCGCGACAGCGAGGTGGACAAGGTGGTCGGCCTCGAGCTCGGCGCCGACGACTACGTCACCAAGCCGTTCAGCCACCGCGAGCTGGTCGCGCGGATCCGGGCCGTGCTGCGTCGGCAGAGCCACGGCGCGCCGGCCGAGGACGGCACCGCGCTGGAGGCCGGTCCGGTCCGGATGGACGTCGACCGGCACCTGGTCACGGTGGCCGGCGAGGCCGTGCAGCTGCCGCTCAAGGAGTTCGACCTGCTCGAGCTGCTGCTGCGCAACGTCGGCCGGGTGCTCACCCGTGGCCAGCTGATCGACCGGGTCTGGGGCAGCGACTACGTCGGGGACACCAAGACCCTCGACGTGCACGTGAAGCGGCTGCGGGCCAAGATCGAGCCCGACCCCGCGAGCCCGAAGCACCTGCTCACCGTCCGCGGACTGGGCTACAAGCTCGAGCGCTGAGCCACGCTGCGGTCGCACTGCCGCCGTACCCGTGGGTCCGGGGTGGACACCAGATGAACAACCTTTGGGAGTCGTTCATCTGCCGTCCACTTTCCCCGCCCTCCGCCTTCACCCGGTCGGCCTAGACAGGTCCTCGACAGAGCAACCCATTCTCTCGGAGGACCTCATCGTGAAGGTCATGCGCACCGGCTCCCTCGCCGGAGTGACACTGGTCAGCGCGCTCGCGCTGGCCGCCTGCGGCAGCGGCAACAACACCAGCGCCAGCCCCAGCCCCTCTTCCAGCAGCTCCGGGGCCGCCAACTGCGCGACCGGCTCGCTGTCCGGGCAGGGCTCCACCTTCCAGGCCAACGCCGAGCTGCAGTGGGCGAAGGACTACGCCGCGAAGTGCAGCGGCGCCACCGTGGCCTACGAGGGCACCGGCTCCGGCGCCGGCAAGACCGCCTTCGGCAACGGCACCGCCGACTTCGGGGGCACCGACTCGCTCCTCAAGCCCGAGGAGCAGACCGCTGCCGACAAGCGCTGCGGCACCGGCAACAAGGGCATCGTCACCCCGATCGTCGCCGGCGCGGTCGTCCTCACGTACAACATCGACGGCGTCGACAAGCTCACCCTCGACGCCACGACCGTCGCCAAGATCTTCGAAGGCACCATCAAGAAGTGGAACGACCCGGCCATCGCCGCGCTGAACAGCGGCGTGAAGCTGCCGAGCACCACCATCGTGCCCGTGCACCGCAACGACAGCTCGGGCACCACCCAGATCTTCGCGACCTGGCTCGACAAGAACGACCCGACCGACTGGAAGCTCGGCGCAAGCCAGACGCTGACCTGGCCCGGCGGCCAGAGCGCCAAGGGCTCCGACGGCGTGACTAGCGTCGTGGCCGGTGCCAAGGGCGGCATCACCTACACAGAGCTCTCGTTCGCGAAGGCACAGAGCCTCAAGGTCGCCGACATCAAGAACGCGGCCGGAACCGTGGTCACGCCGACCAGCAGCAGCGTCTCCTCGGCGCTGAAGACCGCGACGGTCGACACCAGCCACGGCGACATCCGGGTCACCCCGGACTACGCGACCAAGACCGCCGACGCCTACCCGCTCTCCGCGCCGTCCTACGTCCTGACCTGCGACAAGGGCAACAAGAGCGCAGCGCTGCTCAAGGGCTACTTCACCTACGCCCTCACGGACGGTACGGCGGCGCTGGACGGACTCGGCTACGCGCCGCTGCCGGACACGATCGCCACGCAGGCCAAGGCCGCGGTCGCCGCGCTGTCCTGACCCACCCGCACGACCCATGCGGTGCGGGCCGACCATAGGGTCGGCTCGCACCGCAGTACCGCTTTCAGCAGGAGTGAGATGACATCCACCACCGAGGCGCCGTCCGGCCTGTCCGGCGGGCTGGGGCCGCGCCGTCGGGTGGGTGATCGCGTGTTCACCGCGCTGACGACGGGCGCCGGACTGCTGGTGCTCGCCCTGATCGTCGCGATCGGGGTGTTCCTGCTGACCAAGGCGATCCCCGCGGTCCGCAAGGACTCGACGAGCTTCTTCACGACGAAGCTGTGGCAGCCCGACAACACGCCACCGGTGTTCGGCATCGCGGCGCTGGTGTTCGGCACGCTGCTGTCGAGCGTCATCGCCCTGGTGGTCGCGGGACCGATCGCCATCGGGATCGCGCTCTACATCAGCGACTACGCGCCCCGGCGGCTGGCCGCGCCCATCGGCTACCTGGTCGACCTGCTGGCCGCCGTCCCGTCCGTCGTCTACGGCCTGTGGGGACTGCTGTTCCTCGCCCCCCACTCCGACAAGTTCCAGCAGTTCCTCAGTGACCACCTCGGCTTCATCCCGCTGTTCGACCTCGGCAAGAACGGCGTGGTCGGCCGCAGCGTGCTCATCGCCAGCCTGGTGCTGGCCATCATGATCCTGCCGATCGTCGCCGCCATCAGCCGTGAGATCTTCCTGCAGGTGCCGGCGGCCAACCGGGAGGCGGCACTCGCACTCGGTGCGACCAAGCTCGAGATGATCCGGCTCGCCGTGCTGCCCTACAGCCGCTCCGGCGTGGTCGGCGCCCTCATGCTCGGGCTCGGCCGGGCCCTCGGCGAGACCATCGCTGTGGCGCTCGTGCTGTCGCTGGCCCCCACCACCAGCTTCCACATCATCGACGCCAACATCGGCGGCAACACGATCGCGGCGAACATCGCCTCGCAGTACCAAGCCGCCGAGCCGCTCGGTCAGCGGGCGCTCATCGCGTCGGGCTTGGTGCTGTTCGTCATCACCTTCGCCGTCAACGGCCTGGCCCGCTACGTCGTCTCGCGCAGCAGCCGGCGAGGCATCGCGTGAGCGCGACCATCCTCGAGCAGATCCCCGGGCTCGGTGACGACACCAGACGGCTGCACGCACCCGTCCGGCTGGCGCTGCTCGCCCTGACCGTGCTGGTCAGCCTGCTGCTGTTCGCCGTCACGCCGCTGCAGGGACAAGCCGACTTCGTCGTGTTCGTGGTGGTCGCGTTCGCGGTCGTGCAGACGGCCACCAGCTTCGCGCTCGAGGGCCGGCGGCACGCCCTGGACCGGTTGCTGAGCCTCGGCGTGCACCTCGCCCTGCTCGCCGCCGTCGTCCCGCTCGTGTCCGTGCTCAGCTACACGGTCTACAAGGGCGTGAAGAAGCTGGACGGGCAGTTCCTCACGCACAACCTGACCGGCCTCGGTCCGCTCGACACCAATGGCGGCGAGTACCACGCCATCATCGGGACGCTCGAGCAGGTCCTCATGGCGACCGCCATCGCCGTACCGCTGGGACTGCTGGTCGCCATCTACATCACCGAGTACGGCACCGGGTGGCTCGTCTCCGCCGTGCGGTTCGTCATCGACGTCATGACGGGCATCCCGTCGATCGTGGCAGGCCTGTTCATCTTCGCGTTCTGGGTCATCGGGCTGCACCGCGGCTACAGCGGACTCGCGGCCGCCTTCTCGTTGACCATCCTCATGCTGCCGGTCGTCGTCCGCTCGTCCGAGGAGATGATCAAGCTCGTTCCGGCGGAGCTGCGGGAGGCGTCCTACGCCCTGGGTCTGCCGAAGTGGAAGACGATCCTGCGGGTCGTCCTCCCGACCGCCAGCGCCGGCATCACGACCGGCGCGATGCTCGCCGTCGCACGCGTCACCGGCGAGACCGCGCCCCTGCTGCTCACGTCGTTCATCACGCCGGCCACCAACACCGACCCGCTGTCGGGCAAGCAGGCAGCGATCCCGACCTTCATCTTCAGCCAGATCGGGCTCGGCCGGCCGGTCAACTACGACCGCGCCTGGGCCGCGGCTCTGACCCTCATCGCCCTCGTCCTCGTCCTCTACATCAGCGCGCGGCTCCTCACCCGGCGCAACACCCTCAGTCGGAGGTAGTCGTGTCCAAGCGGATCGTGGCGGAGGACGTCAACGCCTACTACGGCAGCGCCCAGGCGATCGCGGGCGTCTCGCTGGCCATCGAGCCCAAGAGCGTCACCGCGCTCATCGGGCCGTCCGGATGCGGGAAGTCCACCTTCCTCCGCACCCTCAACCGGTTGCACGAGGTGATCCCCGGCGCTCGCGTCGAGGGCAAGGTGCTGCTGGACTCCGAGGACCTCTACGGACCGGGCATCGACGCCGTGGCGGTGCGCCGCACCATCGGCATGGTGTTCCAGCGGCCGAACCCGTTCCCCACGATGTCGATCCGCGACAATGTCGCATCCGGCCTACGGCTCAACGGCATCAAGAACAAGCAGGTGCTCGACGAGGCGGTCGAGCGCTCGCTACGCGGCGCGAACCTCTGGAACGAGGTCAAGGACCGGCTCGGCAAGCCTGGGGCAGGCCTCTCCGGCGGTCAGCAGCAACGGCTGTGCATCGCCCGGGCCATCGCCGTCGAGCCGCAGGTGCTGCTCATGGACGAGCCGTGCTCGGCGCTCGACCCCATCTCCACGCTCGCCATCGAGGACCTCATGACCGAGCTCAAGGAGCGGTTCACCATCGTCATCGTCACGCACAACATGCAGCAGGCCGCGCGCGTCAGCGACCGCACCGGTTTCTTCTCGCTGGAGGCCACCGGCGAGCCAGGTCGTCTCATCGAGATCGACACGACCGAGAAGATCTTCAGCAACCCCTCGGAGAAGCGCACCGAGGACTACATCACCGGCCGATTCGGGTAAGGGAGTCCACGATGCGCAACACCTACCACGAGCAGCTCGCCGGGGTCGGCGACGGCCTCATCGAGATGAGCCGGCTCGTCGGCTCTGCGGTCAGCAAGGCCACCACCGCCCTGCTCGACGCCGACCTCGACGCGGCCGAGGCGGTCATCGTGGCCGACGAGGAGGTCAACAAGCTCTACCGCCAGCTCGACGACGAAGCGGTGCAGCTGCTGGCCCGTCAGCAGCCCGTGGCGGTCGACCTGCGCGCCATCGTCACCGCGCTGCGGATGTCCTCAGACCTCGAGCGGGTCGGGGACTACGCCGTCCACATCGCCAAGGTCGCCCGCCGTCGGTACCCGGCCAGCGTCATCCCGGTGGAGCTGCGGGCCACCATCCTGGAGATGGGCCAGGCCGCCACGAGGATCGCGGTCAAGGCCGGCACCGTCATCGCCACCCGTGACCTGGCGCTGGCCGCGCAGCTGCTCGCCGACGACGACACCATCGACGACCTGCACGCCAGCCTGTTCGGGACGCTGCTCGACGGCACCTGGGACCACGGCGTCGAGGCCGCCATCGACCTCGCGCTGCTCGGCCGCTACTACGAGCGGCTCGCCGACCACGCGGTCTCCGTCAGCCACGCCGTGACCTACCTCGTCACCGGTGAGCACAGCGACCCGGAGTCCTACGCCAGCGAGTAGCCCCCGCCCGCCGCTCCTTGGTGATCAACAGGCGATCGCGCGGCCGGCGCGCCGGTGTGTCGCCCTGCCGAACCTCTGTTGATCAGCAGGGCGCGGGGGCGGACACTGCCCGGCATGACGCTGGCACCGGCACGGCCTGCTCACCTCGACCC
>JAOPVZ010000147.1 GCA_025965935.1 Frankiales bacterium
GGTCGAACCACGACTCGTGCTCACGCACCAGCACCTCGTCGACCGACCACGAGCCCTGGTCCGGGTGGCCGGCGAACGCCTCGTTGTTGAGCGCCGTCCAGGCCGCTTCGTCGGCACCGATCTCGAAGGTCCGGATGGAGATCCCGACCGGCATGAGCGCGACCGGCAGGTCCGCGAGCGAGCGGCGCATCTGTCGCAGCACCCTGGTGCGCGTGAAGCCGAGCGACTCCGCGAGCCGCGCCGAGCCGGGGTTCTCGCCCCGGGCCCACAGCCGGAGCCGGCCGTCGGGCGACAACGACAGGAGCTGCTGGACGAGCATCCGCCCGAGCCCATGACGCCGGTACGACGGAAGCACCGCCACTTCTCCGGAGGACCCGGCGACCTGGTCGGTGACGTCGAGGTGCGCGTAGCCGACCAGCTCGTCGCCGGCGCGGGCCAGGACGTGTTGCACGTGCGTATCGCCGCCGCCGGGCAGGTGCAGGAGCACGTGGTCGGACAGCGGTGGCACGCCGTCGACCAGCTTGACGGCGAGCACGAGCTGCTTGACGGCGGCGACCTCGTCTGCCGACAGCCGCGGGCGCACCGAGAGCTGCGGGGACAAGGTCGTCACGGGCAAGACGCTAGACGGTCCACCACTTCGTAACCCCGCGGCCATGTGGAACGATGCACGCTGCGATGACGTCCCCTCTCGGCAGTCGCCTGCTTGTCACCGGTCTGCCCGGATCCGGCAAGACCTCGGTGGCGATGACGCTCGCCGATCGCCGGGGCGTCCGGCACATCGAGGTGGACCGGCTCTACTACGGCCCCGGCTACTCCAGCCGACCGACCTTCGTGCAGGAGCTCGAGGCGGAGATCGCGAGCGACAGCTGGTGCCTCGACGACTTCGGTGCACCGGAGTCCCGGGACCTGATCTGGTCGCGGGCCGACACGCTGGTCTGGCTCGACCTCCCTTACGGGGTGGCGTTCGGGCGGGCTGTCCGGCGCACCTGGCGCAGGTTGCGCAGCGGGCAGGAGGTGTTCCCGGGCTGCCGCGAGACCTGGCTGGGCTGGGGTCGTCCCCACCACCCGGTGTTCCTGTCGCTGACCACGCACCGCCGGCTGCGGCGCGAGATGGAAGCGCGACTGGCGCGGCCCGAGTGGCAGCACCTGGAGGTTGTGCGGCTGCGCTCCCGCGCGGAGGTGCACGAGTTCCTGGGGCCGGTGCCCTACAGGCTGGCGGCCTGAACCGGCAGGTCCTCGGGCAGGGCTGAGATCGGCTGCGTGACGAACTTGTAGCCGACGTGCCGGACGGTTCCGATCAGCTGCTCGTGCTCGGCGCCGAGCTTCGCGCGCAGCCGCCGCACGTGCACGTCGACGGTGCGGGTGCCTCCGTAGTAGTCGTAGCCCCACACCTCCTGCAGCAGCTGCGCGCGGGTGAAGACCCGGCCGGGGTGCTGCGCGAGGTACTTCAGCAGCTCGAACTCCTTGAAGGTGAGGTCGAGTGCCCGGCCGCGGAGCCGGCAGGTGTAGGTGCCCTCGTCGATGGTGAGGTCGCCGGCGCGGACGACGCCCGGCTCGTTGGCTGCGGCCTCGGGAGCCACGACTCGGCCGGTGGCCAGTCGCAGCCGGGCGTCGACCTCGGCCGGGCCGGCGGTGTCGAGCAGCACGTCGTCGATGCCCCACTCGGCGGTCAGCGCGACCAGCCCGCCCTCGGTGAGGACGGCGAAGACCGGGACGGAGACGCCGGTCGTCCGCAGCAGCCGGCACAGCGAGCGGGCCTGCACGAGGTCGCGGCGCGCGTCGACCAGGATGGCGTCCGCGGTCGGGCCGCCGGTCTCGTCGAGCAGCGCGCTCACCTCGAGCGGCGCGACCCGGACGCTGTGGGCCAGCAGGCCCAGCGCGGGCAGCACCTCGGCGGATGGCGTCATCGCATTGGTGAGAAGGAGAAGCGTGGCCATGGTGGGCGGACCTCCGTCAGCGGCTCTGGTCGTGGGGACTCAGGGGAAGCCGGGAGAGGCGCCGTTGCCTCGGGCAGTGAGCGAAGGTTACCGGACGAGGGCGACCTTGTTGCAGAGACTTCGACAACCAGCCTGGTGTGACATTGCCCGCTCGCCTAACTGGCGCCGTCTGAGAGGATCCGCGGGTGACGAGCGCGACCCAGCCGGCCCGGCAGCACGCCCCGCGGCCACCACTGCTCGGACAGGGCCTGGCAGGCGGGTTGCTCGGTGGTGTGCTGCTCGCGCTCGCGTGGGCCGACCGTGACGCCTTCCTCGCTGGGATCGCCGTCGTGCAGCTGCTCAGCGTGCTCGGGTTCTTGGCCGTCACCGAGGCGCCGGCGGCCACGGGTGTGTTCGGCATAGGGATCGCCGCCGCGGTGGCCGCTGATGTGGTGGTGGTCGTCGACGACGGCCGGGCGCGCTACCTGGGCGGCGTGGTCGGGCTGGCATTGGTGCTCGGGCTGCTGCACCAGCTGGCCCGTCGTGAGCGCAGCCGCGTCACCGAGTCGCTCGCCGACACCCTCGTCGTGGTGACGCTGGTGACCGCGACCGCCGGGCTCGCCGCGGCCGCGCGCACCGCCGACGGGACCTGGCCCACCCGCGCTGCTCTCGCCGCCGCGGCTGCCGCGCTGCTCGCCGGCC
>JAOPVZ010000160.1 GCA_025965935.1 Frankiales bacterium
ACGTCCTCGCTGCCGGTCATCGAGTGCGCAACCGCCACCTCTCGTCCCAGCGACGTGATCGGCATGCACTGGTTCAACCCGGCCACCGTCATGAAGCTGGTCGAGGTGGTGCCGACCGTGACGACCGCCGATGACGTCGTGGCTACGGTGCTCGAGGTCTGCAAGAAGACCAAGAAGCACGCCGTCCTCTGCGGCGACCGCGCCGGCTTCATCGTCAACGCGCTGCTGTTCCCGTACCTCAACGACGGCGTCAAGATGCTCGAGGCGCACTACGCGACCATCGACGACATCGACTTCGCGATGACCGCCGGCTGCGGCCACCCGATGGGCCCGTTCGCCCTCATGGACGTGGTCGGGCTCGACGTCACGCTCGCCATCCAGGAGACGCTCTTCAACGAGTTCCGGGAGCCGGGCGACTCGCCGGCCCCGATGCTCGAGCACCTGGTCAGGGCCGGCTACCTCGGCCGCAAGACGGGTCGCGGCTTCCGCGACTACGCCAAGCGCTGATGGCACGAGGGTCTCGCCGCGGCGCCCGCGCCGCCGAGGCCCTCGCTGCCCTCCGCCGGGACGACGACCCGGTACGCCGACCGGCGGGCGTCGACCGGGTGGAGGACGGGTTCGTCGTGCGCAACGTCGGCATCACCGACACCGCGTACCGCTGTCCCGGCTGCGACCACGAGTTCGCCGGGGTGCCGCACGTCGTCGCCTGGCCGGAGGGCGACCCCGATGCGCGTCGCCACTGGCACACGCCCTGCTGGGCCGCGCGCTCGCGACGCCGGCCTCGCTAGTCGTAGGCCTGGGGGCCTGGCACGCGCGCGGCCCGCGTCCGATGGCTGGTCGCCGCCCGCCGTACCCGCGACGAAGTGAACTCCGCCGCGTCCTGACCCGGTAGAAGCCGCATCGTCCCGCCTTGAGATGAGTCTGGGCGCTGCCAGGCGTCTACGTTGCTGACTGGCCAGCGGCCCCACTGACTTGGAGCGACGATGCAGATCATCCTGTGTGACTTCATGAGCCTGGACGGCGTCGTGCAGGCGCCCGGCGGTCCGGAGGAGGACGCCGACAGCGGATTCGCCCACGGCGGCTGGTCCGCTCCGTACTTCGACCCGGACGCGATGGGCCCCGTGCTGGGCGAGGTCATGGACAAGACCGACGCGCTGCTGTTCGGCCGGCGCACCTGGCAAGGGATGGCGGCCGCGTGGCCGGAGCGTGCCGGCGACCCGTACGCGGACCAGATGAACGCGCTCCCGAAGTACGTCGCCTCGCGCACGCTCACGCAGGACGACCTCAGCTGGAACTCGACGCTGCTCCCTCCGGAGGACGCCATCGGCGCGGTGCGCGAGCTGCGGGCCCGAGACGGCAAGGGGCTGCAGATCTGGGGCAGCGCGTCGCTCGCCACCCAGCTGGTCGCCCACGACCTCGTTGACGAGTACGTGCTGATGCTCGAGCCCGTCCTGCTCGGCGGCGGCAAGCGGGTCTTCCCTGACGACGGCCAGGCGCGCCCGCTCGAGCTCGTCTCGACCGTCATCACCAGCACCGGCGTGCTGGTCTGCACCTACCGACCGGCGCCCTCCTAACCTGGTCGGCGTGCCGCAGATCCTCGCGAACACCGTGCTGCCGGCTGACCGGCGTCCGGTCACCTTGGAGACCGCCGACGGCCTGGCGCTCGTCGGCGAGCTCGCCCTCCCAGAGGGCAGGGCGCCGGTCGCCACCGTCGTCTGCCTGCACCCTCTGCCGACGCACGGCGGGATGATGGACAGCCACGTCCTCAAGAAGATGGCGAACCGGCTGCCGTCGCTGGCCGACATCGCGGTGCTGCGCTTCAACACCCGCGGCACGACGAGCGAGCAAGGCACCAGCGGGGGAGCCTTCGACGACGCACGAGCAGAGCAGTACGACGTGGCTGCCGCGCTCGACCTGGTGGAGTCACTGGACCTGCCGAGCATCTGGCTGGTCGGCTGGAGCTTCGGGACGGACCTGGCCCTGATGTACGGCGCGGATCCGGGCGTGGTCGGGGCCATCCTGCTCAGCCCGCCGCTGAGGTTCAGCCGCCCGGAGCACCTGCAGACCTGGGCGGCGTCCGGGAAGCGGCTCGTCGCCGTCGTACCGGAGTTCGACGACTACCTCCGACCAGCGGAGGCGCGGGAGCGCTTCGCCGCCGTGCCCCAGGCCGAGGTCGTGGCCGTGCCGAACGCGAAGCACCTGTGGGTGGGCATGGCGGACGAGGTGCTCGACGAGATCGTCAAGCGGGTGAACCCGGCGGCGTACCCGCTGCCTAGGGAGTACTAGGCGGGTTCAACGGTTGGACAGCGGCGGAGAGGGTCTCCCGGAGCTGCTGGAGCTGGGCCGCGATGGCGTCGCGCTGGTGCGCGAGCTCCGCGACCTGGCGGTGCGCGTCCTCGACGAGCTCGCGAGCGTGCTGGCGACCGTCCTCGTGGACGATGGCGACGTCCTCTTCCGCGGTTCGGCGCTTGCGGTCCGCTTCCTCCTGCGCCGCGGCGACGAGGGCGTCGGCCTCGGCCCTGGCTGCTGCGACTCGCTCCTCCGCCTCGGCGCGGGTGCTCGTCACCAGGTGGTCCGCCTCTTCCTGGGCGTGGGTGCGCACCGCCTCGGCGTCGCGCTGCGCGTCGAGACGGGCGCTGTCGGCCTCGGCCTGCGTCACCCGGAGCCCTTCCTCACGGCGGTCGAGCTCGGCCGTCCTGTCCTCCCCGGCGCGCTCGGCGCGCGAGCGGGCCTGCTCGACGATCTGCTCGGCCTCCTCCTCGGCGAGCCGCAGCATCTCCGCCGCGCGCGCAGCCACCCGCGACGACGGCTCCGGCAGACCAGCGGCGCGCTCCTCGGCCTC
>JAOPVZ010000161.1 GCA_025965935.1 Frankiales bacterium
CGACCTCGCAGCCGGCCGCGAAGGACCGCAGGTCCTCCAGCGACTCGTGCGAGCCGACGACGACGTTGTTCGCCACCAGCGCCGCCGAGTCGTGCGTCGCGTCCGCCAGCACCCGCAGCGACAGCCCCAGCGCGATGGCGGCCTGATGCGTCATCCGGGACAGCTGACCGCCGCCGACCATGCCGACGACCGGCAGGTCCATGGCCCCCCGGACCGTCACCCGAGCAGCCGCCGGGACAGCCGGGCGAGGGTCTCCTCGTCGACCCCGATGGCCATCGCGAGGCCGTGCACCCCGCCGTACGTGGCGTCGACCCGGTCGAGGAAGCGCTCCATGTTGGCGCGGTGCAGCCGCAGCGAGTCGGGCGTCCGGCGGGACATGTCGTCGTGGTAGAGCTCGGTCGCGAGCAGCCGGTCCCGGACCGCCATGATCCGCTCGTCGGTCCGAACGTAGTCATCGACCACCGCCTGCCGGGTCACGCCGACGAGCGACAGCGCCAGCGCGCAGACGACGCCGGTGCGGTCCTTGCCGGCTGCGCAGTGGACGAGCACCGCGCCGTTGCGCGGGTCGGCGATGGTCCGCAGCGCCCGGGCCACCTCGCCGGGCGCGTGGTTGACGTAGTCGATGTAGAAGTGGTCCATCGCCTCGTCCCCGGCCGACTCGTCGGGGATGGCCTGGTCGACCAGGTCATCGGTGCGGCCGTCGAAACCGTGCGGGATGAGGTCGACGTGCACGTGCGGGATGTCGGTGTCGCGCAGCGGCCCCGGTCCGACCATCTCCACCTCGGCGTTGGTGCGCAGGTCGAGCACCGTCCCGAGCCCGTGATCGCGGAGGATCTCGAGGTCCTTGGGCGTCAGGTCCTGAAGGTTGTCGGACCGAAGCAGCACGCCGCCGCGGGTGACGCGACCGTCGACGGTCGGGAGGCCGCCCAGGTCGCGCGCGTTGACGGCACCTTCGAGCTCCAGCCAGGTCACAGGTTGACTCTATTATTCTCCGCGGGTGCCCAGCTCACTGACCGACCGGATGCAACCGGTCGTTGCCGAGCTGTTCAAGTTCGTGGTGGTCGGCGGCTTCTGCTTCGTCCTCGACACGGTCCTGGCCAACTGGTTCCACTTCGGCCTCGGCCTGGGCCCGACGACCTCCAAGACGCTGTCGACGGTCATCGCCACCGGCGTCTCGTATGTCGGAAACCGGCTGTGGTCGTTCGCTCACCGGGTCGATGACGACCGCGGGCACGGCCAGGACATCTCGGTCTATGCCGCCATCAACGTGGTCGGACTGGTCATCACCCTGATCCCGGTCGACGTGGCCCACTATGTGCTGAGCGAGACCAGCAAGCTGGCCTTCAACGTCAGCCAGGTGCTCGGCACGCTCGTCGCGACCGTCTTCCGGTTCTGGGCCTACCGGCGCTGGGTCTTCGCCGCCGACCCCGGCGAGGCGGAGCGCAGCGCGCTCGTCTAGGTCACCTGAACCCGGACGAGGTACGGCGTCAGCGCGCGATACCCGCGGACGGCGCGCCGGTGCAGCGGCGTGACCTGGAAGCCCTCGCCGAGCTCCTGCGCCACGTGCCGGTCGACGAGCAGGCTGTCCGGCCGTGCCTCGCTCGACAGCCGCGACGCGATGTTGACCGGCTCGCCGAAGACATCGCCCAGCCGCACCAGGACCGGCCCGCACGCGACGCCGGCCCGCACAGCGGGCAGGTCGTCCGCCGCGCTGTGGTCGCGGATGGTGTCGAGCGCGATCGTGACCGCCTGCACCGCGTGGTCGGTGGTGTAGAGCACGCCGTCACCGAGCGTCTTGACGACCCGGCCACCGGCGTTGGCGACCCGCCGGGCGGTGTCCCGCTCGAAGCGCTCGAGGGTCCGCTCCAGCTGGCTGGCGTCCCAGGACCGGGAGGACTTCGTGAAGTCGACCAGGTCGAGGAAGCCGACCGCGAGCACCGGCATGCCGTGCTCGCGGACCGTGGCGATCGACCGCTGCACAGCGGCGGCGAACTGGCGCCGCCACATGAACACGATGAGGTGGTCCAGCTTGGGGAGCAGCTCGTCGGCGTGGATGGCCAGCTCGGTCAGCGCCTCGTCCACGTCCTGGTCGGCGGTGCGGGCCCGCAGCACGTCCACCTGCGCCTCGGCCAGCCGAGCCAGTCCCTGGCCCATCGCCCGCGCCATGACCAGCGTGGTGTCGAGGTCGACGATCCCCAGATCGAGAAGCTCAGCGGCCGTCCGCAGCGCCTGGACGTCGGCGTTCGTGAACGCCTTCTCCCCATACGGGATCTCGGCGAAGCCCATCGCCGCCCACACGTCGCGGGCCACGTCGGCGGGCACCCCCGACAGCCGCTCGACGTCCTCGCGGTCGAGCGTCAGGGGCTCGCCGAGCAGCACCGCATCGAGGTCGTCCACGGGCTGCAACCTAGTGCGTGCAGGCGTACCGTCAGGCCGGTGACAGGTCGGCAGAAGGCCTACTACGGGATCCGCGGAGCGGCGGTGCTGGTCTTCCTCCTGGCGGCCCTCGTCATGCCGAGCGGACTGGCCGCCGGGCTGGCGGCTGGCGGCGCCGGCGTCGTCGGTCTGCTGACCTGCATCGCGGTCAATGCCGGAGGCCCGGGCGAGCGGGCCGGGGCGGTCGAGCAGGGCGTCCGCTACGAACGGACCCGGGCGCCGCAGGGCGACTGGCCGCCGTACCCGGAGGACAAGGTCGTCGAGGGCGAGATCGTCACCGATCCGGAGCGACGTCCCGAGTGACCGGGCGCCCGGGGCTCTGCCGGTCGACCAGGTCGTAGACGATCCGCTGCACCCGCTCCACGTGCGGGATGTCGGTCAGCGTCACCTGCCCGCGCTCGCCGGCGGACTCGACGACCAGCGTGCCGCAACCCAGCAGCCGCTCGAAGAACGTGTGCTGGAAGCTCACGTCGTTGATCCGGACCATCGGGATGTCACGGCCCTGCCGGCCGAGGACACCGCTGCGCATCACGACCCGCTCGGTCGTGACGATGAACTGGGTGGTGCGCCACTTCAGGACCGGCACGACGAACAGCAGCAGGACGAGCAGAGCGCCGACGCCGACGATGACGTAGTTGGCGGTGCTGCTGTACCCCTGGGCCAGCAGGAATCCCGCGAGCGCCAGGATCGCCAGCAGCTCGAGGAAGGGGACGAACACGACCTTCCAGTGCGGGTGCAGGTCGAGCACGACCGACTCGCCCTCACCCAGCAGCTTGCGGGGGTACGCCATCGCCGAACTATCTCAGGTGGACCACGTCCCCGGCGGCATAAGCGGTGCCGTCGACGACCAGCCGGCCGTCGTCGTCGACCGCTTCCGCCGTACCCGTGACCGACTGGCCGCCCGGCAGGTCCAGCCGCACCTCGCGACCCAGCGTGGTGCAGAGCTCCCGGTACGACGAACGGGTGTCGTCCCCGAGAGCGTCGGCCACGGACCTGAGAACCGCACGGAGCACGGTGTCGCGGTCCGTCGTGGCAGCGCCCTCCAGGACGAGGGAGGTCGACTCCGGGACAGGCAGCTCGGCGCGCCGGGTCGTGACGTTGAGACCGATGCCGAGCACCACGGCCCCGCCCACGGCCTCCGCGAGCAGGCCGCAGACCTTGCGCTCGTCCACGAGCACGTCGTTGGGCCACTTGAGGACGGCATCGACCTCGCACCGGCGGCGCAGCGCCTGCGCGACCCCGATGCCGGCGAGCAGCGGCACCCAGCTCAGCGGCCCGCTCGGGCGCAAGAGCAGGCTGAAGGTGAGACCGGCCCGCGGCGGGCTGACCCAGGTCCGGTCGAGCCGGCCGCGACCCTGGGTCTGCTCCTCGGCGACGAGGACCAGTCCGTGCGGCTCGCCGTCCCGCGCGCGCTCGGCGACGACCGCGTTGGTGGAGCCGGTGACCTCCAGCACCTCGACCCGGTAGCCGTCCGGCTCGAGCGCCCGGCGGAGGGAGGCAGCGCGAAGAGGCGGGCGGTCGAGGTCGCCGTACATCCCTGCATAGTGCCCCGCTAGCCTCTCCGGCGTGACGGCAGAGCGCTTCGAGGACCACGGCCCGGACATCCACACCACCGCCGGGAAGCTCGCTGAGCTGCAGGCCCGCGTGGAGAAGTCCCTGCACCCCGGCTCGGAGGCGGCGCTCGAGAAGCGGCACGCCAAGGGGCAGCGGACCGCGCGTGAGCGCATCGAGGCCTTCCTCGACCCGGGTTCGTTCACCGAGACCGACGCCCTCGCCCGGCACCGCGCCCGCGACTTCGGCCTGGAGAAGAACCGGCCGATCGGCGACGGCGTCATCACGGGCTTCGGGACCGTGGACGGCCGCCCGGTCTGCATCTTCAGCCAGGACGCGATGGTCTTCGGCGGCGCCCTCGGCGAGGTCTACGGCGAGAAGATCGTGAAGGTCATGGACCTGGCGCTGAAGACCGGCTGTCCGGTGGTCGGCCTCAACGAGGGCTCCGGCGCCCGGATCCAGGAAGGGATCATGGGCCTGGCGCTGTACGGCGACATCTTCTACCGCAACGTCATGGCGTCCGGGGTGGTGCCGCAGATCTCGCTCATCCTCGGCAACTGCGCCGGCGGGCACGTCTACAGCCCGGCCCTGACCGACTTCAACCTCATGGTCGACGGCGCCTCCGCGATGATGATCACCGGCCCGGACGTCATCAAGACGGTCACCGGTGAGGACATCTCGATCGAGGACCTCGGAGGCGCGCGGGCGCACAACTCCAAGAGCGGCGTCGCGCACTTCATGAGCGCTGACGAGGACGAAGCGCTCGAGCTCGCGAAGACCCTGCTGTCGTACCTGCCTTCCAACAACCTGTCCGAGCCACCAGCCTTCGACGGGCCGGACGTGCTCGAGGAGGACCTCCTCACCGAGCTGAACACCTTCATCCCGGACAGCAACAACGCGCCCTACGACATGCACACGGTCATCGAGGCGGTCGTCGACGACGGCGACTTCCTCGAGGTGCAGCAGCTCTGGGCGCCGAACATCGTCGTCGGCTTCGGCCGCATCGAGGGCCGCTCGGTCGGCGTCGTCGGCAACAACCCGATGCAGTTCGCCGGCACTCTCGACATCGACGCGTCGGAGAAGGCCTCCCGCTTCGTGCGCACCTGCGACGCCTTCAACATCCCGATCCTCACCTTCTGCGACGTGCCGGGCTTCCTGCCGGGCGTCGGACAGGAGCACGCCGGCATCATCCGGCGCGGCGCCAAGCTGCTCTACGCCTACTCCGAGGCCACCGTCCCGAAGGTCACCGTCATCACGCGCAAGGCCTACGGCGGCGCCTACGTCGTCATGGGCTCCAAGCACCTCGGTGCCGACGTCAACCTGGCCTGGCCGACCGCGCAGATCGCCGTCGTCGGGGCACAGGGCGCCGTCAACATCGTGCGTCGCAAGGACATCGCGGCGGCCGACGATCCCGAGGCCGCCCGCCAGGCGTTCATCACCGAGTACGAGGACACCTTCGCCAACCCCTACATCGCCGCCGAGCGGGGCTTCGTCGACGCCGTGATCGAGCCCGCCCAGACCCGCCTCGAGGTCGCCAAGGCGCTGCGGCTGCTGCGCAACAAGCGCGAGACGCTGCCGGCGAAGAAGCACGGGAACATCCCGCTCTGATGACCACCTTGCGGTTGGTGCGCGGAGACGCGTCGCCGGAGGAGCTGGCGGCCGTCGTCGCCGTACTGGCCTCCCGGTCCGGCGGCGTGGCCGTCGAGGAGCCACCGGCGGCGTCGGCCTGGGCCGCCCCCCAGCTGCGCCGGCCGCTCCCGCATCCTGGCCCCGGCGCCTGGGTCGCCAGCGGCCTGCGTCTTTAGCCCGGGGCGCGGATCTTCGTGACCTAAGCGGACGTTCGCCGCGTGTCGGCGACGCGTTCCTCAACCCCACGGCCAGCGGTCCCGACAACGGAAGTAGTCCCCCGCTTCCGAGAGGCCGTCGCACATGCGCTGCTCACGTCTCCAGCTGCTCGCCGCGACCGGCCTCGTCACCACCGGTCTGGCGGCGAGCGGTCTGGCCGGGTCAGCCATCGCGGCGACCACGCCGACCACGCTGTCCGGCACCGCGTTCGTCGACAGCAACCGCAACGGCGTGCTCGACCCGGGCGAGAGCCTCCGGTCCGGGGACGCGCTCTACCTCTTCGACAGCAGCGGCAACGCGGTGGCGACGACCACCACAGACGCGGACGGCCGGTACAGCTTCACCGGGCTGGGCGCCGGCAGCTGGACGGTCAGCTACACCTCGCAGGCCTGGTGGGCGTTGCGCGATGCTGACGTGCCGACCACGACCGGGTCGCTCCAGCCCAGCCGGACCGTCTCGGCCCCCACGGACGGCGTCGACTTCGGATGGCGTGCTATCACCCGCTCCTCGACGCCGGTCACGTCCTACGTCGGGCCGCAGGGCCTTCGGGTGGAGAGCTACGACGACGTGGTCCCGGCCAAGGACCTGTACGACGCCCTGGCGCGCGGCACGCTCGGCGCAGAGGCATCCTCGGTGGTCGTTCGGTTCGATGCGAGCAGCAGCAGCACGACGTCCGCCTCCGCGGGCGCGACGAACGGGACCTACGACAGCTACAGCGCGACGTCCTGGGTGACGTACGCGTCGTGGCTCGACGGCGGTGACGACACGCTCTCGCACGAGTACGGCCACGCCTGGTCGCTCTACCGCGCCTACCTCGTGCAGCAGGACCCGTCGCTGACCGGCTACCTGCAGGCCCGCGGACTGGCGTCCGACAGCCGGGTCGGCAGCAGCTACGAGTGGATGCCGCGCGAGATGCTCGCTGAGGACTACCGCCAGCTGCTCGGCTCCCCGACCGCGAGCACGTGGTCGCAGATGAACCGCGCGATCCCGCCGGCCGCCTCCGTGCCGGGCCTCAAGGACTACCTGCTGGGCGCCTTCTCCACCAGCACACCCAACGCGACCGCCAGTCCGACCGCCAGTCCGACCGTGAGCCCGACCACCAGTCCGACAGCCAGTCCGACAGCCAGTCCGACAGCCAGTCCGGTGCCGAGCCCCACCGCCAGTCCGACAGCCAGCCCGACGGCAGCCGCCAAGGGCAAGGGCGGCTGCCGGAAGGGCTGCTGAGCGCTACTGCACGTCGGCGGTCGCGCCCACGTTGCCGTGGCCCAGCCCGCCGTACGAGGAACCGCCGAGACCGCAGAGCTGCGCCTCGGTGACACCGACGGGCAGGCCGCCGGTCCCCAGGCTCGTGGTCGTCGTCCCGTTGACGGTCACCGGACTCGGGTCAAGGGTGTTCGACCCCTCGTGGCACACGAGCACGATCACCTTGTGGCTCCGGGTGTCGGTGAAGCTCGGCAGGTTGAGGGTCTGTCCGGAGCCGGCTGACCCGCCCAGCTGCACCTGGACGCACTGGGCCGGAGCTCCCGCGTAGCCGGTCGGGACGGTCGTCTCGACGACGCAGTAGTAGTCGAGCGGCACGTTGCTGAACGAAGCGGTGCCCGCGGTCGCTCCGCTTCCGCTGGTGGTCACCTCGCTGCCCTGTGCCGTCGTCTCGCCGGCCTGGTGGATGCCGTCCTGGTTGGTGTCGACGTAGAGCGTGAAGCCGGCGCCGTTGAGCGGCAGGCCGCGGTCATCGACCTTGGCGATGTTGATCGTGCCTGGCGCCGCGTTGTTGGTGACCGTGCGGTCCGGTGTGATGGTCGCCGCCGCCGTGCGGGTCGCGCAGGTGCTGGCCGACGAGATGGTCACCGAGGAGATGCTGGCGGCGCCGTTGTAGCCCGCCGGCACCGTGCTCTCGGTGATCGCGTAGGTCCCGCCGACCGGCAGGCTGTCCAGGCAGAACAGGCCCGTGTGGCCCGCGACCGACGGAATGCTCGCGGCGCTGCCGCCGGTGAGGGTGGCAGTGAAGGCCGCCCCCGTCAGCGCGTTGCCGTTGCCGTCGACCTTCTGCACCAGGACCGATCCCGTCTGCAGGATGTTGACGAACGTGAGGTTGGGCGTCGAGCTCGACGTCACTGCGCCGCAGCCACCCGCGTTGGCGGTGGTCGGGGTGAACGTCTGGTCGGCCGCGCCTGCGTAGTTGGTCGGCGTGACGCTCTCGTGGACGGTGTAGGTGGTGCCGAACAGCAGGTTGTCGACGCAGAACACACCGGTGCTGATGCTCGTCATCGTCGAGACCCCGGGCGAGGCGTTGCTGGGCGGGTCGATGGTGAAGGAGGCACCGCCGAGCAGCGACCCGCTCGACGAGCCGGCCCGCTTGTTGAGGACCAGGCGGCCGCAGTTCGTGAGGTCGACGCCGATCGGCGCGATGAAGTCCTTCACCGCGGAGGAGAACGCGTCGGACGAGCGGCTCTTGAGGTAAGCCCCGCCGAAGCTGCGGCACGCGGTCGAGTCGAAGATCAGCGAGAGGTTGATCGACGCCTCACCGAAGGTGCGGGGGCTGTAGCTGCCGCCCGTCAGGCTGGACGTGATCGGCGCGCCGTTGATGGAGCCGTAGGCCTTGGTGGGGTCGAACGGCGTGCTCGCGCCCCAGGAGGTCGTACCCCACGTGCGGAACGACAGCACCGCGACCGAACCCCCGTTGGCGAGGTCGTAGGTGATCAGCAGGTCGCCGGCCTTGCGGATCGGGGTCACCCCGTTGGCGGAGCAGCCACTCGTCACCGTCGTAGTGCAGGTGTTCTGGTTGAACTCGAAGTCCATGTTCGTGGTGCCGGTCGGGTCCTGCACGCGCGACCAGTACAGGTGCAGGTACTGGCCGTTGCCGTTCCGCTCGACCCAGGACCCGAACTCCTTGAGGTCGCTCTTGTTCGGTGGGATGGAGCCGCTGACGACGCTGGGGACAGCGGTGTCCTCCTTGGTGCCGTTGCCGAACGAGTCGTCGCTGCCACCGGAGTTCTTGTCGCGGTCCACCTGCGCCTGCGTGGCGTCGGCGGGCGCGCTGGTGTGCAGCGAGTCCCAGTCGAGCGAACCGCCGTGGTTGGCGACGAGCGTGTCGCCGTCGCGCACCTCGAAGCCGCTGCCGTTCAGGCCCCACGTGTTCGCGCCGGCGGGCGGGTCGACGGCGAAGGCGACGGCGCCGCCGAGGCCCGCGAGACCCGCGGCCACCAGTGCCGCCGGCAGACCCAATCTCCACAGACGCGTACGAGATGCATGACTCATGGCGGCTACCCCCGGTCACCGACGGAACTTCCGTAGGTCCTCGCCGAACGCTCCACCCGCAGGAGAGGGGCCTCTATGGTCTCGGCGGGGTCTTTCGTCCGATCACAGAGCGTGACGGGTCTACCGCTATGTCACAGGACGCCCGCATCTGCATGCCCAGATGTGACCACCGGGTACGTCGGAAAAGCGGTCGCCTCAGTTGTGAGGCGGCTGACGGTTCGCCCAGCATTCATCCGGACGTCGCACAGGTTGTCGTCAGGTCTCACCTCGGCCAGCGAGCCTCAGGCCACCAGTCCCTGACCGGGGGCTGACAACCTGCCTCCCTTGGAGCACTTGTGCGCGCACGTCCCCTGTCCCTGACGCTCTTGGCCCTCGGCACCGCGGTCCTGACCGCGGCGCCCGCCTCCGCAGCGACCACCACCGGCCCGAGCACGACCACCAACCCGTACGTGCTGCCCGTCGCGTCGGGCGTCGACATCGCCAGCTTGTTCACGGTCGGCGACGGCTCCGCCGACAACGGCTTCCGGATGGTCGGCATCCCGGACGGCATCGGCAGCTACCTCGACGGCGACGGCCACCGGGTCGTGCTCGTCAACTCCGAGATCGGCACCTCCGGGACGCCGGCGACACCGCTCGGCATCCAGCGCGCACACGGTCAGAAGGGCGCCTTCGTCAGCAAGCTCACGCTCGACGACACCGGCCGGGTGCTGAGCGGGGAGGATCTCATCAAGACCGTCTCCTACTACCGCTACGCGGATGGCACCTACGGCAGCAGCCCCGACGCGGGCACCGCGGCCTACTTCGCGCGGTTCTGTTCGGGAAACCTGAGCCTGCCGGGCCAGTTCCTGGCCGGCCCCGGCAAGGACGGCAAGGGTGAGGGTCAGGGCAACGGCAACGGCAAGTACGGGTACGCCGGCCAGATCTACTTCGCCAACGAGGAGAACGGCACCGAGGGTCGTGCGTTCGGGGTCACCCTCGACGGAGTGGCGACGCAGCTGCCCGCCCTCGGCAAGCTCTCCTGGGAGAACACCCTCGCCGCTGCCAACGACACCCGCACGACGGTGGTCATGGGCGACGACGACGGCGCGACCGACGCCAGCCACCTGCGCATCTACCACGGCACCAAGTCCCGCGAGGGCAGCCCGGTCGAGCGCGCCGGCCTCACCAACGGTGCCCTGTCGGTCCTCAAGGTCGCCGGCGCGAGCACCGACTCCGGCTTCCGGAGCGCCTACGGCAAGGGCACCCCGGTGCCGTTCAACCTCGCGGCGCTCAACGCCTACCAGAGCGGCGCAGCGCAGAAGAACGAGGCGACCGCGGTGAAGGGCCTCGGCTTCACACGCATCGAGGACGGCGCCTTCAACCCGAACAACAAGAACGAGTACTTCTTCGTCACCACGGAGGGCGGCGACAAGACGCCTGCTGCCACGGGTAGCCGTGACGGCGGCGGACTCTGGAAGGTGACCTACAAGGACGTCGAGCGGCCTGAGCTCGGTGGCACCCTCGAGCTGCTGCTCGACGGCTCGGAGAGCTGGGGCGCAGGCCAGCCGCTGGCCAACAAGCCCGACAACATGGTCATCGACCACGCGGGCAACCTGCTGCTCCAGGAGGACCCGGGTGGCAACGACCACCTCGCGCGCGTGCTCGCCTACCGACTTGCCGACGGTGCCCGGGGCGTCGTCGCCACCTTCGACCCCGCCCTGTTCGGCGTAACCAACCCGGCCGGTGCCAGCTCCGACGCACGCGCCGTGCTGACCACCGATGAGGAGTCCAGCGGCATCGTCCAGCTCGAGGACGGCAGCTTCCTGTTCGACGCCCAGGTGCACACCAAGAAGGGGCTGCCGGCCGGCAGCGGCCCCGGGACCGTGGAGGAGTACGTCGAGCGCGGCCAGCTGCTGCGCATGCAGGTCAGCGACTTCAGCCTGGTGTACGGCAGCTGAGCCGCCAGCTCTCCACCGGACCCCTCCCGCTCGACGCGGGAGGGGTCCGGTGCCGTTCCGGCCCCGGTCGATAGGCTCGCTGGCAATCCGAGCTGAGGAGTTCCGTGCGCAAGGTCCTGATCGCCAACCGCGGCGAGATCGCTGTCCGTGTCGCCCGTGCGTGCAAGGACGCCGGCTACTCCTCCGTGGCCGTCTACGCCGAGCCCGACCTCGACGCCCTGCACGTGCGCGTCGCCGACGAGGCCTTCGCGCTCGGCGGCACCACACCGGGCGACTCGTACCTGCGCATCGACAAGGTCATCGACGTCCTCAAGCGGTCGGGCGCGGACGCGGTCCACCCCGGCTACGGCTTCCTCTCGGAGAACGCCGAGTTCGCGCAAGCGGTCATCGACGCGGGCGCGACCTGGATCGGACCGTCGCCGGACGCCATCGCCGCGCTGGGCGACAAGACGACCGCGCGCCACATCGCGCTGAAGATCGGCGCCCCGCTCGTCCCCGGCACTGCCGACCCCGTGAAGGGCGTCGACGAGGTCCTCGAGTTCGTCGCGGAGCACGGCCTGCCGGTGGCGATCAAGGCGGCCTTCGGCGGCGGCGGTCGCGGCCTGAAGATCGCGCGCACCAAGGACGAGGTGCCCGAGCTCTACGAGTCGGCGGTCCGCGAGGCGGTCGCCGCGTTCGGCCGTGGCGAGTGCTTCGTGGAGCGCTACCTCGACAAGCCGAGGCACGTCGAGACGCAGGTGCTGGCCGACACCCACGGCAACGTGGTCGTCGTCAGCACCCGCGACTGCTCGCTGCAGCGCCGCTACCAGAAGGTCGTGGAGGAGGCGCCCGCGCCGTTCCTGAGCCAGGCCCAGATCGACCAGCTGTACAAGGCGTCCAAGGACATCATCAAGGAGGCCGGGTACGTCGGGGCGGGCACCTGCGAGTTCCTGGTCGGCGCCGACGGCCTCATCTCCTTCCTCGAGGTCAACACCCGTCTGCAGGTCGAGCACCCGGTGACGGAGGAGGTCACCGGCGTCGACCTCGTCCGCGAGCAGTTCCGAATCGCTGAGGGCAAGGAGCTCAGCTTCACCGACCCGGTCGCCCGTGGCCACTCGTTCGAGTTCCGCATCAACGGCGAGGACCCGGGCCGCGGCTTCCTCCCCGCGCCCGGCACGGTGACGACGTTCGTCCCGCCGCTCGGCCCGGGCGTCCGGGTCGACACCGGCGTCGAGTCGGGCTCCGTCATCGGCGGTGCCTTCGACTCACTGCTCGCCAAGCTCATCGTCACCGGCGCCACCCGCCAGGAGGCTCTCGAGCGGTCGAAGCGGGCGCTGGACGAGATGACGGTCGACGGCATGGCGACCCTCATCCCCTTCCACCGCAAGGTCGTCACCGACCCTGCCTTCACGAGCGAGCCCTTCACGGTCCACAACCGGTGGATCGAGACCGAGTTCGACAACGACCTCCAGCCGTACGGCGGGACGGCCGGCGCAGAAGACGAGGCGGGCCCTCGCGAGACGGTCGTCGTCGAGGTCGGCGGCAAGCGCCTCGAGGTCACGTTGCCGGAGGGCTTCGGTGGTGGCGGCGGTGCGGCCGCCCCCAAGAAGGGTCCCGCCAAGCGCAAGGCCGGGAACAAGGCCGGCGCCGCGGCGTCCGGCGACAGCCTGACGAGCCCGATGCAGGGCACCATCGTCAAGGTCGCGGTCGAGGACGGCGCGCAGGTGGAGGCCGGCGACCTGATCGTGGTGCTCGAGGCCATGAAGATGGAGCAGCCCCTCAACGCCCACAAGGCCGGCACGATCAGCGGTCTGTCGGCCGCGGTCGGCGAGGTCGTGACGGCCGGCGCGACCCTCTGCGACATCAAGGACTGACGCCCGCCTCGACCGCCATGAATGGATACTGCGCTGCTGTTTCCGGGCTCAGAAGAGCAGCGCAGTATCCATTCACGCCTCGTGGAGCATGAGCTGGCGGGCCGCCTCGGTCAGCGAGCCGGACAGCGACGGGTAGATCGAGAAGGTGTGCGCGAACTGGTCCGCCGTCAGGCCGTGCTGCACGGCCAGCGACACGCTGAGGATCAGCTCGGACGCCCGCGGAGCCACGACCACGCCGCCCAGGATGGAGCCTGACCCGGGCCGGCAGAACAGCTTCACGAAGCCGTCGGTGAGCCCCTGCATCTTGGCCCGGGCGTTCGTCGCGAGCGGCAGCTTGATGGAGGTCGCGGCGATGAGGCCGTCGTCGACCTGCTTCTGCGTGACCCCCACCGAGGCCACCTCGGGGTCGGTGAAGACGTTCGCGGACACCGTGGCCAGGCGCAGCGGCGCGACCGCCTCGCCCAGCGCGTGCCACATCGCGATGCGGCCCTGCATGGCCGCGACCGAGGCCAGCATGAGCACGCCGGTGACATCCCCCGCGGCGTAGACGCCGTCCGCCGTCGTCCGTGACACCCGGTCGACCTTGATGAAGCCTCCGGCGTCGACCTGGACGCCGGCCTCCTCCAGACCGAGGTCCGTGGTGTTCGGCACCGAGCCGACCGTCATCAGGCAGTGCGAGGCCGCGACGGTGGAGCCGTCGACGAGCTTGACCAGGACACCGCCCTCTTGCAGCTCGACGCCGGCGGCGCGGCCGCGGAGCACCCGCATGCCGTTGCGGACGAAGACCTGCTGGAGCTGCTCGGCCGCATCCGGGTCCTCGGAGGGGAGCACGCGATCGCGGGAGCTCACCAGCGTGACCTGGCAACCCATGGCGAGGTAGGCGCTGGCGAACTCGGCGCCGGTCACGCCGGACCCGACCACGACCAGGTGCGTGGGCAGCTCCTTCAGGTCGTAGAGGTGCCGCCAGTCGAGGATCCGCTCGCCGTCCGGATCGGCGCCGGACACGACACGCGGCGAGGCGCCGGTCGCGAGCAGCACGACGTCGGCGGCGATGGTCTGCGAGCCCACCTGCACCTTGCGCCCGGGCAGCAGCCGGGCCGGGCCGTTGAGGATGGAGACGCCGTGGCGCACGAGGTTCGCGGCGATGTCGTTGCTCTGCGCGAGCGCCAGGGCCTTCACCCGGGCGTGCACCTCGGCGACCTGCACGCTGACCGTGCCCTCGCCGTGCACCCCGACCCGGTCGGCGTGCGACAGCGTGGTCATCGCCTCGCTGGTGGCGATGAAGGTCTTGCTAGGGACGCAGTCGGCGAGCACGCACATGCCGCCGACCCCGTCGCGGTCGACGAGGGTGACCTCCGCACCGAGCTGCACCGCCACCAGGGCGGCCTCGTAGCCGGCAGGTCCTCCACCGATGATGGCGATTCGCGTCACCACACCATTGTCGCGTATCCGCAGGGTCGAGGTCTCTGATCGCTAGGCTGCCCGCCGTGGCCCTGTACGCCGCCTACGGCAGCAACATGGACCCCTCGCAGATGCGCGAGCGGTGTCCGCACTCTCCCGGCTCAGGGACCGGTTGGGTCGAGGGCTGGCGACTGACGTTCGGCGGCGAGGACCTCGGCTGGGAGGGCTCGCTGGCGACCATCGTCGAGGCGCCTGGCGAGAACGTCTACGTGAGCCTGTACGACGTCACCACCCACGACGAGCAGGCCCTGGATGCGTGGGAGGGCGCCGACAACGGCCTCTACCGCAAGGTGCGGGTGCGGGTCGCGACGCTGGATGGCGATCGGCTGGCCTGGGTCTACCTGCTGGACGGCTTCGAGGGCGGCCTGCCGTCGGCCCGGTACCTGGGCGTGCTGGCCGATGCCGCCGAGGCTGCCGGCGCCCCCGACGACTACGTCTCCGAGCTCCGGAACCGCCCGTGTCGGTCCACCGGTTCCTGAGCCGGCCGTGCAGACACTGACGGCATGCAGGGATACGACGTCGTGCTGTTCCTCCACCTCGTCGCCGTTCTCGCGGCCTTCTTCCTCTCCGGCGCACTCCACACGTCGGAGTACCTCATGCAGGGCGCCACGACGATGGCAGAGGTCCGCCGCCTGATCCGACCGGCAAAGCTCGCCCCGCTCTTCGCGCCGATCGTGATCGCTCTGTTCGCCCTCGGCATCGCCCTGCTCGGGATGTCGCACAAGGCCTACGACGCCGGCGACCCGTTCGTGTGGACGGGCATGGTGGTCCTGGTGCTGCTGCTGCTCGACGGTCCCCTCGTCATGGCCCGCTACGGCAAGCGGCTCGAGACGCTCGTCGAGGCGACGCCCGACGGGTCGGTGCCGGACGCTGTTCGTGCGCAAGCAACGTCGACCGTCCCGTGGGCGGTCGGGCACGCGAACACCTTCGCCGCCCTCGCCGTCGTGCTGAACATGACGGCGAAGCCGAGCACGACCTACTGCGTCCTCATCGTGGTCGTCGGCACGGCGATCGGCGCGGCGCTGGGCTCGGCGCTCTCGAAGCGCTGACCCCCGCCCTCCTGGGACACGACCACCACGACCGCGACCACCGTGATCAGCCCACCCACCACGGACGTCACCGTGAGGCCCTCGCCGCGGAACACGGCACCGAGCACCACGGCGACGACCGGGTTGACGTAGGCGTAGGTCGCGACGGTGCTCACCGGCGCCGTCCCCAGCAGCCAGGAGTAGGCGGTGAACGCCACGATCGAGCCGAACACCACCAGGTATCCGAGACCGAGCAGGCTGGCCGTCGAGACGTGCGACGTGGGGAGCCGCTCGCCGAACGCCAGTCCCGACACCAGGAAGCCGATCGAGCCGCCGACCATCTCGCCCAGGGTCGTGACGAGCGGGTCGGACGGCAGCGAGATCCGGGTCGACGCCACCGAGCCGACGGACCAGCAGAAGCTGCCGATCAGCACCAGGCCGGCCGGGCCGAAGGACACACCTGACGGGCGGGTGCCTGGCAGCAGCAGCACCCCGAGGCCGACGAAGCCGATCAGCACCCCCGCCACGGTGCGACCAGCCGGGCGGTCGCGCGTCACGGCCCGCACCAGCGCGACGTACAGCGGGACCCCGGCCACGAGCAGCGCCGCCAGTCCCGACGGGAGGCCGCGCTCCTCGGCGACCGTGACGGCGCCGTTGCCGAGGAGCAGCAGCAGGACGCCGATCCCGGCGGCACCCAGCCACTGCCGAGCACTGGCACGGAGCGCGCGCGGCCGACGTACCAGAAGAAAGGTGAGGAGCAGGATCGAGGCGACCGAGAACCGCAGGAAGCCGGCGAGGAGCGGTGGAAAGGACTCCACGACGTAGGCGATGGCGAGGTAGGTCGACCCCCAGACCACGTAGACCAGGCCGAGAGCGGTCCACGTCTTCCAGGCAGGCACGTCCTCACCCTGCCAGGCCCGACAAGTGGTTACATCCTCGGATGGTCGAGATGGCAGGGAAGGCGTGCATCGTGACCGGAGCGAGCTCCGGCATCGGTACGGCGACAGCGGTCGGGCTCGCTCGGCTCGGGGCCTCGCTGGCTCTGGTGGGGCGCGACGGCAGCCGACTCGGCGACGTGGCGCAGCGCTGCCAGGAGGTCGGCGCGGGTGATGTCCGGACCTACCAGGCCGACTTCGGCGAGCTGGACCGCGTACGTGCCCTGGCCGACGAGCTGCTCGACGACTGGCCGCGCATCGACGTGCTCGTCAACAACGCCGCCCTGGTCCTGCAGCACCGCGAGCAGACGGTCGACGGCTACGAGAGGGTCTTCGCGGTCAACCACCTGGCGCCCTACCTGCTGACCCGGCTGCTGCTCGACCGGCTCGTGGCGTCTGCCCCGTCGAGGATCGTCAACGTGGCATCGGACGCGCACAGCTTCGGCACGCTGGACCCGGACGACTACATGAGCACCCGGTCGTACAAGCCGATGAAGGCGTACGGCCGCAGCAAGCTCGCCAACATCCTGTTCACCGCCGAGCTGGCCCGGCGCCTCGAGGGCTCCGGCGTCACCGCGAACTCGCTGCACCCCGGTTTCGTGAGCACCGGCCTGGCCCGCGACAACAAGCTCGGGATCGTGTTCATGAAGCTGGCGAGGCCCTTCATCAAGAGCCCCTCGGACGGCGCGGAGACGACGGTGTTCCTGGCGTCCGAGCCGGTGGCGGTGTCCGGTGAGTACTTCGTGGACCGCAAGGTGCACGAGACCAAGGACTACGCCAAGGACCCGGTGATGGCCGAGCGCCTGTGGGACGACAGCGCGCGCCTGGTCGGTCTCGACTGATCAGCTGAGGTCCTTGTCCTGCAGCTCCCAGGCGTGGTCGAGGACGTGCCACGCGATGCGGCGAGCGGCGTACTTCGGCGACCACCGGTCAGCGGCAGGGTCGGCGAGTCGCTCGAGGATCGCGGCGCGCTGCTCCTCCCACGGCGTGCGCGGCGGCACACGGGCGCCGATCTTGCGACCGTAGGAGCGCTCCGCCTCGCGGACGTGGTCGACGATGGCGTCGCGGTCGCGGCCACCGCCGCGGGGTCCCTTCTGCAGCTCGGCGCTCACTGCCGCAACGGTCCGGTCGAACGCCTGCCAGCAGGCGCTCACGAGCGCGATCTCCTTGCTGGTCAGCGGTTCCGCGTCCCACGGGCCCTCGACGTCAGGAGCGCCGAAGCCGGTCGTCACCGTTCCGGGCAGCGTCCCGACCACGTGCAGCTCGCCCTTGGGCCGCGTGCCTGTGGCGTCGGCGTAGCGGACCCGGTAGGCCTCGAGCTCCTCCAGCGCGGCCTCCTCGCCCTTGCCGCGGCGCTGCCAACCGGGGTAGTCGACGGCACACGCGAAGGCCCAGGTCTTCTCCACCTCGAGGTACACCCTGATCACGGCAGCCATCCTCTCGCGTCTCGCATCATGAGATGTCGGTTTCGCATGGTGGGACGGTGGTCTACGGTCGGTGCATGTACACACACGGCCACCACGAGACGGTCCTGCGCTCCCACCGCTGGCGCACCGCGGAGAACTCCTGCGGCTACCTCCTTCCCCACCTCCGGGGCGACGAGCGCCTGCTCGACGTGGGCTGCGGACCGGCCACGATCACGGCCGACCTCGCGACCCGCGTAGGGTCCGTGCTCGGCGTGGAGGCGACGGAGCGGGCCGTCGCTCTGGCTCGCGAGGCCGGCGTCGACTGCGTCCTCGGTGACGTGCACGCCCTCGACCTCCCGGACGACAGCTTCGACGTGGTGCACGCCCACCAGGTGCTGCAGCACGTCACAGACCCCGTCCAGGCGCTCCGCGAGATGGCGCGGGTCTGCAAGCCCGGCGGCATCGTCGCGGTGCGGGACAGCGACTACCTCGGGTTCACCTGGTTCCCCTCCTGCCGCGGCCTGGACCGCTGGATGGAGCTGTACCAGGCAGCCGCCACGGCGAACGGCGGCGAGCCACAGGCCGGTCGGCGGCTGCTCTCCTGGGCGCTCGAGGCGGGGCTCACCGACGTCACGCCGAGCTCGAGCACCTGGTGCTTCGCGACCCCCGCGGACCGCGCTTGGTGGGGCGGCATGTGGGGCGAGCGGATCCAGCAGTCGGCGCTCGCGACGCAGCTGCTCACCAGCGGGCTCGCCACCCAGGCCGACCTCGACCTGGTCACGGCGGGATGGGAGATGTTCGTCGAGCGCGACGAGGCGTGGCTGAGCCTGCTGCACGGGGAGCTCATCGTCCGGGTGGGGTAGCGGGCGCGTGGGGTAGAGAGGGGGCATGCGCCGCGCCCTGGTCGCCCTGCTCCTCGTCAGCGCCTGCAGCTCCGGCACGTCGACGGGCGCACCCAGCCCCACCTCGCCGGCCAGCACCTCCCCCTCCCCGAGTGCCGCACCTACGACGACCTCCCCCACCCCGGCACGAGCAGCCGACTGGACGACCTACGGCGGTGACCCGGCCCGGTCGAGCCACGTGGCCGACGGACCCGACCCGTCACGTGCGGCGGTCGCCTGGAGAGCCGACCTCGACGGCCGCGTCTACGGCAGCCCGCTGGTCGTGGGCGGCCACGTCATCGCGGCGACCGAGGGCGGATCGATCTACGCGCTGGACCTGACCACTGGCAAGGTGCTGTGGCGTCGGCACCTCACGACACCGCTGCTCGGTTCCGCTCTGCCCTGCGGCAACATCGACCCGATCGCGTTCACGGGCACCCCCGTCTACGACCCGCGCACCGGTCTCGTGTTCGCCGTCGCCACCGAGCCCGGCGTCCGGCACGTGCTCTACGGGGTGCGTGCGAGCACGGGCGCCGTCGGTGTCACCCGCGTCGTCGACGTACCAGGCATGGAGCCGGCCACGCACCTGCAGCGAGCTGCGCTGCTGCTGTCCGGCGCGACGGTCTACATCGCGTACGGCGGGAACTACGGCGACTGCGGGGCGTACCAGGGCCGGGTGGTGGCCGCGCTGACGTCCGGGTCGGGGGCCCTTCGCTCGTTCGCCGTGCCGACCCATCGTGAGGCCGGCATCTGGGGTGCGTCCGGACCTGCCCTGATGCCCGGCGGCGACCTGCTCGTGACGACCGGCAACGGCGAGGCCACCGGCGGCACCTGGGACAAGAGCGACTCCGTGCTGCGGCTGTCACCAGCCCTGGCGCTCAAGGACGGCTTCGCGCCGACGAGCTGGGCCAAGGAGAACTCCGCCGACGCCGACCTCGGCTCGATGGGGCCGCTGCTGCTGCCGGGTGCCCACCGTGTCATCTCGGCGGGCAAGGGCGGCAACGCGTTCCTCCTCGACGTCGACCACCTCGGCGGCGTCGGCGGTCAGCTGTCCACGCTCGGCGACTGCTCGGCGTACGGCGGAGGAGCCGTCACCGCACGGGTCGTCTTCCTCCCTTGTGAGGAGGGGCTGACTCAGGTGAGCGCAACCGGTGACCGGCTGCGGCGCGGTTGGCGCTCCCCCGTGGTCGGGTCACCGCTGGTCGTCGGGTCGACCGTCTGGGTCGTGGACCAGGAGGGGCGCGCGACCGGGCTCGACGCCACGACCGGCAAGCAACGGGTCCAGCTCGAGGTGGGCGCGGCGACCCGCTTCGCGAAACCGGCGTACAGCGCGGGCTTCCTGCTGCTCCCGACGAAGGCCGGTGTCACTGCCGTGCGCCTGGTGCGCTGAGCTTCCCTGCTCGTGTGTGAGCGCGCCTCACGCGGCGAGCGTGCGACCGGAGCCGGGGCTGAAGGAGGAGCAGGGAAGGTGCTCACTCGTAGCTGACCTTGACCACGTCCGTCGTCGGGCGAGACTGGCACGCCAGCCGCCAGCCCTCCTCGAGGTCCTCCTCCTCGAGGACGGAGTTGTTGTCCATCGTGACCTCGCCCTCGAGCAGCTTCACACCGCAGGCCGAGCAGGCCCCCTCCCGGCAGGAGTAGGGCGCGTCCAGGCCCTTGTCGAGCAGGAAGTCCAGCAGCTTCTGGTCCGCCGGCCAGTCGAGCTCGTGCATCTCGCCGTCGAGCTCGACGACGAGGTCGACGGTCTTGCCACCCGGCTCCGGCGCGGCGGTCTCGACCTCGGTCCACGGGTCACCGGCGAGACTCGTGAAGCGTTCGATGTGGATGCGGTCCCGGCTGATGCCGAGCTCCTTCAGCGCATCTGCTGCGCAGTCCATGAACGGCGCGGGCCCGCAGATGAACGCCTCCGCGTGCCCCCACGGCCGGACGATCTCCTGCAGCGGCTTCTTGCTCGGCAGCCCCTGCACGGTCTCGAGCCAGTGCAGCACCACGAGCCGGTACGGGTGCTCCGCGACCATCTCGCGGAGCTCCTTGTGGAAGATGACCGAGGCCTCGTCACGGTTGGCGTAGACCAGCAGCATCCGCCCGGTGCCCTTGGCGAGCGAGCTCTTGATGATGCTCATGACCGGGGTGATCCCCGAGCCGCCGGCGAGCAGGAGCAGGTCGGTGTCGAGGCTCTTCGGCGTGAAGGTGCCGGACGGCGCGAGCACGTCGATCTCGTGACCGGCGAGCACCTCGTCGCAGACCCAGTTGGAGCCGCGCCCGTCGACCACGCGCTTGACGGTGACCTTCAGGTGGTCGTCGGTGTGCGGCGAGCTGGACAGGCTGTAGCAGCGGGCGACCGGACCGTCGACGTGCGGCAGCCGCAGCGTCAGGAACTGACCTGGCTTGTACGAGACCCCTGACGGCTTCTCGAAGACGATGGAGTGCGCGTCACCTGTCTCCTGCACGACCTCGAGCACCTTGAGCCGGAGCTTCTCAGTGCTCACGGCAGCTCGCTGTCAAGGATCTCCAGGTCTCCTGCGAACACCGCGTCCCGGATGGAGTCCGACAGGTGTGGGCAGGTGTCGCCGACCGCAAGCTCGGCTCGCCGCGGGCACGCCGTGCTGTCGACCTCCCACTGGATGGAGGTCTGGGCCGCGCTGTTCTTCGACACCAGCACGGTCGTGCCGCAGCTGGCGCAGGCAACCGGCACCATCGGCGGAGCGTCCTCCTGCTGGCGCGACATCACGCCTTCTGCGCCGCCTTCTCGACGAGCTCCTTCTGCCAGAAGTCCACGGCCTTGGTCGTGTCGATCTCGAACTCGAAGCGCTGCGTCATCTCCGGCGTGACATCGGCGACGTCGACGTAGAACTGCGAGTACCAGCGACGCAGCTGGTAGACCGGCCCGTCCTCTTCGCACAGCAGCGGGTTGTCGATCGGCGCCTTGTTGAGCCAGATCTTGACGTCCTCGTAGAAACCGGCGCCGATGCCCTTGAGCATCTTGCCCGCGATCATGTCGTTGGTCGCGTCGTCGTACTCCGGCTTCTTCCGCATGACCATGCCGTAGTTGAGCATGAAGCTGCTGCCGTTGACCGGGTAGTGCGTCGTCAGCAGGATCGTCTCGAACGTCGTGTCGCCGTACTTGGTCCAGAGCTTGTCGACGAGGTAGGAGGGGCCCCAGTAGGTCGCGTCGCTGACGGTCTGCTGGTCCTCCGCGACGCCGACCGCGATCGGCAGGCCCTTGGCGGCTTCCTCGTGCGTCGTGCCGCTGTAGTACTGCGTGCAGACGTGCCCCTCGAAGACGTTCTTGAAGTACGTCGGCAGGCCCTTGTGGATGTAGTAGAAGTGGGCCATGTCGACCATGTTGTCGATGATCTCCCGGCAGTGGGAGTTCGGGACGAGCGTGTTGTCCCAGACCCAGTCGGTCCACTCCCCTTCCTCGTAGCCGGGGATCGCCGGGATGGTCACGTTCTCGGGCGGCGGGTTGCCCTCGTGGTCGTGCCAGACGAACAGCTGACCGTCGATCACCATCGTGGTCCAGGCCCGGGTGCGGGCCCGCGGCGGGACGCGCCGGGCGTACGGGATCTCCTTGCACTTGCCGTCGCCGCCCCAACGCCACGAGTGGAAGGGGCACGCGACGTTGTCGCCCTGCACGGTGCCCGTCGAGAGGTCACCGCCCATGTGGCGGCAGTACGCGTCGAGGACGTTGAGGTTGCCGTCGGCGCCCTTCCAGATGACGAGCTTCGTGCCGAAGGCCTCCAGGCCGTGCGGCTTGCCGTCGTCGAACTCGCGGGTCAGGCCGAGCAGGTGCCAGCCGCGCGCGAAGCGGTCGGGAGCCCCGCTGCTCTCGATGTGGCGAACGGTCGCCGTGTCGGTGCTCATGCCGTTCTCCTCGTGCCGTAGGCGGTGCGGTGGAAGCGGGTGACGAGCTCGTCGACGACGCCGACGATCTCCTGCTTGCGGGCCTCGTCGACGTCGGCGAGCGCGAACGTCAGCCGCTCGACGTGGTACTGGTGGACCTTCGCGAGGGCCTTCTTGCCCTTGGGGCTGGTGACGTAGTGGCTGACCCGACCGTCACGGTCGCTCTGGTGCCGGACGACGTACCCGTCGTTCTCGAGGGTCTGCAGCACCCGGCTCGCCGTGGGCTGGCTGACGTCGGCGCTCGCGGCGAGGTCACTGGCACTGATCCGTGGGGAGTCCTCGATCAGGCTCAGGAACCGCAGGCCGGTCTGGGTGACGCTCACGCCCGTCACGCGGACGGTGTCGGCGTGCACGCGCGGCGACCCCGAGAGCCGGTAGAGGTCGTTCAGAGCCCGCACGAGCTGGTCCAGCGCCATGCCGGCACGTTCCCACAGATGTATTCGCTACGCAACTAGTACGCTCGCCGCCCCCGCCCGGTGATCACAGGCGATCCGCAGGCCGACACGCCGGCGTGTCGGCCTTCCAACCGCCTGTTGATCTCGGCGGGCGGAGGCGGGGTCAGAGCAGGGCCGCGCCGAGGCGGACGAGCTGCCGGGAAGGGCCGCCGAGCAGGGCGTTGGTGCGCATCGTCCAGAGCAGCCGCCGGTGCACGGGGTAGGTGATGTCCGCTCCCAGACCGCCGTGCAGGTGCTGCACGGTGTGCTGGATGCGCTCCCCCGCGTCGGTGGCCCACCAGGTGGCGACGTCGACGTCGCATCGGTCCAACGTGAAGACCGCCTGGCCCAGCGTCGCGCGCATCGCCTGCACGTCGCAGTACGCGTCGCCGAGCTGCTGCTGAGTTGCCTGGAAGGTCGCGAGCGGTCGCCCGAACTGCTCGCGACCGGTCAGGTGCTGCGCCGCCTCCTGGACACCGGCATCGGCAACACCGAGCTGTACGGCGGAGAGCGCGACCCGCACGACGTCCTGGACGCGCACGGCCGTGACGTCGAGAGGTGTCGAGTCCGCGCTGACGATGTCGTAGGCCAGCGCGTGCGTGGTCGTCTCGACCGGCACGCTCTCGACCTCGGTCGCCAGCACGACCGAGGAGCCGTCCACGGCGACGGCCGCGTCGAACGGACCGGGGACGAGTCCGTCGGAGCCCTCGAGAGCCGGCGAGACCGACAGCCGTGCCTCACCGGCGGCGACCTTGGGCAGCCACTCCTTCGCGACCGGGTCGTCAGCGATCAGCAGGGCGGCGGTCAGCGTCTCCCAGAGCGGCACGGCTGCGAGGAAGCGGCCCTGCTGCTCGAGCAAGAGGCAGACCTCGAGCAGACCGAGGCCAGCACCTCCGTGCTCCTCGGGAACGGCGATGCCGAGCAGGCCGGCGTCCGCCAGCTCGCGCCAGAGCGCTGCGTCCCAACGGCTCTCGGAGCGCTCGACCGCAGCGAGCTGCTCGTTCGACGTGCGGCCGGCGAAGATCTCCGCGGCGAGGCCGACGAGGGCCTCCTGCTCGGGGGTCACCGGTTGCCCCGGGGCATGCCCAGACCGGCCACAGCGATGAGGTCACGCAGCACCTCGTTCACGCCGCCTCCGAAGGTGTTGACGATCGCGCCGCGGGTCAGCGTCTCGACCCGGCCGTCCGCGACCCCGGCGGCGCCGCGGCGGGCGCCGGCAGATCCGAGCAGGTCGAACAGGGTGCGGCAGACGGCCGCGTGCGTCTCGGTGCCGAAGACCTTGGCGGCGCTGGCCTCTGCCACCTTGACGTCGCCGGCGTCGACCGACCCCGTGAGCCGCCAGTTGAGCAGCTTCATGGCCTCGACCTGCGCGTAGGTGCGGGCCAGGTCGGCCTGCACCCACGGCTCGGCGGCGATGCCCTGCTCGATGCACCAGTCGCGGACGATCTCCCACAGCGCCTCGGTGCGCCCCGACATGGCCGCGAGCCCGACCCGCTCGTGGTTGAGCTGCGAGGTCAGGAGCCGCCAGCCCTGGTTCACCTCGCCGATCAGGGAGTCGCGGGGCACCCGCACGCCGTCGTAGTACGTCGTCGACGTGGTGTTCCCGCCGACCGTGTGCAGCGGTGTCCACGTGAAGCCGGGCGCGCTCGTCGGGCACACGATGATGGAGATGCCCTGGTGCTTCGGGACATCGGGGTTCGTGCGGCAGGCGAGCCAGATGTAGTCGGAGTGCCCCGCGCCGGACGTGTAGACCTTGTTGCCGTCGACGACCCACTCGTCGCCGTCCAGCACCGCGCGGGTGCGCAGCGACGCGAGGTCGGTGCCCGCGTTGGGCTCGGTGTAGCCGATCGCCCAGACGTCGTCGCCGGAGAGGATCCCCGGCAGGTAGCGAGCCTTCTGCTCCTGGGTGCCGAACGCCATGATGGTCGGGCCGACCGTGTTCACGGTGACGAACGGGAAGGGCGCGCCGGCGCGCTGCACCTCGGTGAACAGGATCAGCTGCTCGTACGCGGACGCCCCGCCACCGCCGTACTCCTTGGGCCATCCAAGACCGAGCCAACCGTCGCGACCGAGCTGGCGGACCAGCTCCCGGAACAGCTCGGGGTTGTCGCCCTCGCCGCCGAGCTCGCGCCGGACGTCGGGCGTGAGCATCCGCTCGAAGTAGCTCCGGAGCTCCTGCTGCAGGGCCCTCTGCTCGTCGGTGAGGTGCATGTGCTGCATGCCGGGCACGGTAGCCGAACGACCAAGCGCTTGCTAGGTTGGCGCCCGTGAGCAGGGTCGTCGTCGTCACCGGTGCAGGGCAGGGGATCGGGCGGGCGCACGCGCTCGCCTTCGGCGTGAACGGCGACCGCGTCGTGGTCAACGACGTGGGTGAGGCGGCCGACGAGACCGCCGCCCTGGTGCGCGATGCCGGCGGCGAGGCGATCGCCTCGAAGGGCGACGTCTCCGACTGGACCTACGGCGAGCAGCTGGTCAAGACCGCCGTCAGCGAGTTCGGGCAGCTGGACGCGCTCGTCAACAACGCCGGCCTGGTCCGCGACCGGATGCTCGTCAACATGAGCGAGGAGGAGTGGGACCTCGTCCTGCGCGTGGACCTCAAGGGCCACTTCGTCCCGCTCCGGCACGCGGCCGCCTACTGGAAGGACCTGTCCAAGGCCGGTACGCCGGTCCAGGCGCGGGTCGTCAACACCAGCTCGGGTGCAGGGCTGCTGGGGTCAGTCGGTCAGGGCAACTACTCCGCGGCGAAGGCCGGCGTGGTGGCTCTCACCCAGGTCGCCGCTGTGGAGATGAGCCGCTTCGGCGTGAAGCTGAACGCGATCGCCCCCGCTGCGCGGACGCCGATGACCGAGGCCGTGTTCGCGCAGACGATGGCCAAGCCGGAGATCGGCTTCGACCCGATGGACCCGGCCAACGTCTCCCCTCTCGTGGTCTGGCTGGCGTCGGCCGAGTGCCAGGTGACGGGTCGCGTCTTCGAGGTCGAGGCCGGCGTCATCTCCCCGGCCGACGGCTGGCAGCACGGCCCGCGCGAGGACCGCGGCGAGCGCTGGCCCGTCGAGGAGATCGGACCCGCTGTCGAGCGGCTGCTCGCGCAGTCGCCACCGCAGGCTCCTGTCTACGGGACATGACCAGCTTCCGCGACGAAGTCGCGAGGTGGCTGGCCGAGCACCTCACCGGAGAGTTCGCCCCTCTGGTCGGCACCGGTGGCCCGGGCCGCGAGCACGAGCACGTCGAGCTCCGGATGGCGTGGGAGAAGGAGCTCGCGGCCGGCCGCTGGATCGGGCTGGCCTGGCCCACCGAGGTCGGTGGCCGCGGTGCCTCGATCGAGGACCAGGTGGTGTTCTACGAGGAGTACGCCAAGGCCGGCGGTCCGGCACGCGTCAACCACATGGGCGAGCAGCTCGCCGGCCCGACGATCATCGCGTTCGGCACCCAGGAGCAGAGGGACCGCTTCCTGCCGGGCATCCTCGCCGGCACCGAGCTGTGGTGCCAGGGGTACTCCGAGCCGAACGCAGGCTCCGACCTCGCAGGCGTCCGCACCAAGGCCGAGCTGCGCGACGGGCAGTGGCACGTCACCGGTCAGAAGGTCTGGACATCGCTTGCGCACCAGGCGGACTGGTGCTTCGTCATCGCACGCACCGACCCGGCGTCGTCCCGGCACAAGGGGCTGTCGTTCCTGCTCGTGCCGATGCACCAGCCGGGCATCGAGGTCCGCCCGATCGTGCAGCTCACCGGCACGAGCGAGTTCAACGAGGTCTTCTTCGATGACGCGGTCACGGACGCCGCCAACGTCATCGGCGAGACCGGCGACGGCTGGCGCGTGGCGATGGGGCTGCTCGCCTTCGAGCGTGGCGTCTCGACGCTCGGCCAGCAGGTGGGCTTCACTCGCGAGCTCGCCGAGGTGATCGAGCTGGCCCGCGGCAACGGCAGCTTCGAGCGCTACCAGGACGAGCTCGTCGACGCCTGGGCCTCACTGCAGGTCCTGCGGCACCAAGCGCTGCGCACGCTGTCGTCCGACGCCGCGGGCAGCACCGGCGTCGAGGCCAACGTCAACAAGCTGCTGTGGGCGCCCTGGCACAAGAAGCTCGGCGAGCTGGCGATGAAGGTCGTGGGGCCCGGCGCGATGCTCACCGACGGCGAGCTCAGCCCCCTGCAGAACCTCTTCCTCTTCACGCGCTCCGACACGATCTACGGCGGCAGCAGCGAGATCCAGCGCAACGTCATCGCGGAGCGGTTCTGGAAGCTCCCGCGCGACACCTGGCAGCCGACGTGACCGAGCTCGACGACCTGCGGTCAGCGGCCCGCGACTTCCTGAGGGACAACGCCGCCGTCCGCAGCAACCTGCAGGACGACCCCGGCGTCTGGAAGCGGCTGTCGACCGAGATGGGTCTCACCGCCCTGCCGGTAGAGGACGTTCCACTGAGCTGGGTCACCACGGTCGTCGAGGAGACCGGTCGGGTGCTCCTGCGCGCGCCGTACCTCTCGACGGTCGTTGCTGCGGCGGCGCTCAAGGCCGCCGGGGACGAGCAGCACCTCCCCGGGCTGGCCGACGGCTCGGTCACCGCCGCCCTGGCGCTCAACGGCAACCTCGACCAGGTGCCGCACGCGGCGGACGCCGACCTGCTGCTCGTCGCCAAGGGTGACGAGCTCTGGGTGGTCGAGGAGCTCA
>JAOPVZ010000173.1 GCA_025965935.1 Frankiales bacterium
CCGAGGCAGAGCAGCAGGCAGACCACCAGAACGGCGGCGCCCGCGGTCACGAGCAGTGCGACGGCCATGGGGATCCTCTCGTGTCTCCCTTGGCCTGTCGGCAACCGCCCACCATTCCTGGAGAGGCTGTCCGGACTGTCCGAACGCGTCCACAGTGCGCCCGTTCGTGGGAAGACGCGCGGCCTTGGGCTTGTTAGCGTGAGTGCTGCATCAGCTCATACATGGCCCCCGGTCCCACACTCGTCGCTACGAGCGACACACCGCCGAGAGGCGACCTGAGGGCTGGTGCGCCGGCCGTCCCAGGGGAGACCCTGGGACGGCCGTTCTTCGAAGACGATCCCTGTACGTGGAGGTGGCTGTGACCGAGCGTCCCTCGCGGGTGCGCTGCATGCCGCCGCACGAGGTCGACAGCCACGCTGCGGCCCTCGCCTCGCACGAGGCGGAGCTGGTGGCGCGGCTGCAGCAGGCCCTCGCCGAGCTCCCGGTGGCGGAGCGCACGGCTGTGGTCGCCGCGATCGGGTACGCCGGTGGGTCGGTGGGCGCCGCCATGGAGCTCGGCCTCGAGGTGGCTGACGCCGACGCGGTCACCCGCAACGGGCTGCAGCTGCTGCGGGGCGCCCTGTCCGACCTGGACGCGCACGGTGAGCCGCTGCGCTGACCTCAGGCGGGCAGCCGGCGGCTGAGCACCAGAACGCCCGCGACGACGAGTCCCGCGCCGACGACCGCAGCGGCGACGACCGGCCCGGAGGTCGGCAGCGCGTCGTGCAGCACCGTGCCGGCGAGCACCACCGCGACGACCGGCTCGGTGATCGTCAGGGCGGCCAGCGGTGCACCGAGGTCGCCGGTCTGGAAGGCGAGCTGCGCCATCAGCAGGCCGAGCACGCCGACCACGATGCCGACGTAGACGGCCCAGGACCCGAACAGGTGCGACCAGTGCCCGAACCGTCCCGCGATCACGGCCAGCAGCACCGCGCCCGCGCCGGTGACGACGCCGGCTGCCGTCCCGGCGTACAGACCGCCGAAGCGCCGCTGGGAGCGCAGCGCGAGCAGCGGGAGGGCGACAGCAGCGACGATGACGCCCGCGATGACCGCTGCGGAGCGGGAGGGCTCGTGGCCCGACGGCGTCGCCGAGAGCGCCGGAGCGAGCAGGGCGATGCCGGGGGCGCAGAGCAGCGTGCCGAGCAGCTCGTGGCTGTGCATCCGGCGGTGCTGCAACGCCGCCGAGAGCAGCGCGGCCAGCGGCAGCCCGGCCACCAGCAGGGCCTGTACGAGGGGCACGGAGCCGTAGCCGAAGGCGACGCCCTGCATGGCGATGGCGCCGCCGTCCGCGGCGATGCCCAGCAGCCACAGCGGACGCCGGGCGAGCCGCAGCAGCAGCGACGCGGACCGGCCGGACGGGACGGCCTGCGCCTCCTGGTGCTGCACTGCGGCGCCGACCGCGAACAGCGCCGCAGCGGCCAGTGCGGCGGCGACCGCAGCGGTCATCTGAGCCCGTGCGCGCCGACGGTGCCGACCTCGAGCCCCTGCTCCCGCAGCCGGTCCAGGAGCGGTGGGAGCGCACCGAGGGTGGCCCGCCAGGCACCTGGCTCGCTGGTGCAGTCGGAGTCGTGCAGCAGCACGGTGCCGCCGTCGACCTGGCCGCGGAGGACCTCGTCGACGACGGCCTGCGGTGTGAGCCCGCGCTGCCAGTCCTGGCCCCACGCGGTCCAGAGGACGGTGCGCAGCCCGAGCTGCTTCGCCACCACGAGGTCGGCCGTCGTGAGGGCGCCGTAGGGGGGCCGGAAGTAGGCGGGCCGCACACCGGTCTGGACCTCGATGAGGTCGGCCGTGCGGGCGATCTGATCCGCGGTGCGGCGGCCGGGCAGGTTGCGCAGGTGGTTGCGGTGGTCCCACGAGTGCACCGCCACCTCGTGGCCCTCGTCGACGACCCGTCGGGCCACGTCGGGATAGCGCAGGCACATCTCCCCGAGCAGGAAGAACGTCGCCTTAACGTCGAGTGCGGCGAGGGCGTCGAGGAAGCGCGGGGTGCTCTGCGCGTCGGGGCCGTCGTCGAAGGTCAGCGCCACGTGCCCGTCCCTGCCGCGGCCGTTGATGCCCGGGGCGAACCGCTTGCCCACCGGCACGAACGTGGCCAGCGGCGCCGCTTGGACGGCGGCGACGACAGCCCCGCAGGCGAGCAGGGCCTTGCCGAGCATCAGGACCTGGGGTCGGTGAAGACGTCCACGAGCGGTCGCTGCGGCAGCTGCTCGCTGGTGGACAGCGTCCGGAGGGCCTTCAGGTCGGCCTCGACCTGGGCAGAGGTGCGGCCGCGCTCGTCGAGGATGACGACGTCGCCGAGGTGCAGGGCGGTGGGCAGCACACCGTCATGGACGACGATCTTCGACAGCGCCAGCTGCACCCGGTGGTCACGGGCCACGGTCCACTCGACGATGCCCGGCGCCTTCAGGCACACCACCTTGGGGCGGCCACCGGGTGCGTAGGCCACCGCCTGGGCGGCGCCGTTCATCGACTTCTTCAGCGTGCGCGGGTTGCGGCTCTGCACGCCGGTGTCGGCGCCGATGACGGTGACCCCGCCGGCGATCAGTGCCTGCACGTCCGTGGGCGTCGGCGCGTTGGCGCTGCTCCGGACCGCCACCGAGGTGGTGTAGCGGCGCAGGGCGGACACGACGCGGCTGTCGGTCACCTGGTTGTGGTCGACGAGCGCGGCGACGTACACGGCGTCATCGGCCTTCGCCACGCCGACCCCGTGCTCGCTGGCCTGGGCCACGCCGAACGACACGGCGGTGATCGACAGCGGGACGCCGGCCGTGACGGCTGCGGCCCGGACGGCCAGCCTGCGGGTCGTGGTGCGGGCCCTCGTCCACTGCGGCAACGTGACCGGCGCCTGCGCGAGCTCCAGGAGCTCGTCGGTCGGGTCGGTGAGGAACATGCCGCGGGCGCGGCCCACCATCGCGGCACCGTCCTCCGTGCGGGACAGCCGACGGATCTCGCTGATGAGCTCTGCCTCGCTGGTCGCGTCCGCCGCGACGCCCGCCTCCTTCATCGCCAAGGAGTTGCGGTGGCCGTGGCCGGGGAGGCAGGCGTAGCCGATGACCGGGACGCCGACGGCGAAGCCCTCGAGGCACGACAGGCCGCCCGCGTTGTGGACCATGACGTCCGCAGCCGCCAGCAGCCGACGTACCTCCGTCGTCCAGCCGAGGGCGATGACGCCGTCCTCGGCGTCGAGCTCCTTGACGAGGTCCTCGTTGCGGCCGCAGAGCACCACCGGGATGCCGGCGCCGGAGTCCCGGATCGCACGGGCGGTGTCACCGATGCCGCCGACGCCCCAGGAGCCGCCGACGAGCAGCACGAGGTGGTCTTCCTCGGCGACGCCGAGCAGCTCGCGCCCCTCCGCCCGCTCCATGGTGGTGGCGGGCGCGAGGAAGGTGTCGGGCAGGACCGGTCCCACCGCGTGCGACGGCACGCCGGCCCGGTTGATGGCGTCGACCGCGCTCCCGTGCCAGACGGTGAAGTTCTTGTCGAGCCCCTTGTGGAGCCACAGGGCATGCACGTCGACGTCGGTGAGGAAGCCGACGGCCGGGATGGACAGCTTGCCGGAGCGGCGCAGAGCACCGGTCGCCTGGCAGCCGAGGGGGTAGGTCGAGATCACGAGGTCGTAGTGCCGGGCGATCTTGCGGACCTTGCGCTTGCCCATCTGCCCCAGGCGCGCGGCGAGGGGGGCCATCATGCCGCGGTCCATCTTGCCGTACAGCCACTCGTACGAGGAGGGCGCGTGCTTCAGCTGCTGCTGGTAGAAGCCGCGGTAGAACGGGCCCATCCGGGCCGGCAGCATCTCGAGGTAGTCGCAGACGAGCGCCTGCGCCCCGCGAGCGTGCAGGCGGCGCTGCAGCTCGTAGGCGACGCCGTCGTGCCCAGCGCCCATGGCGGCCGAGATGATGAGGACTGCGGGGACGTCCTTGGTAGGACGCGCGGTCGTCCGTGCGCGCGCACGCCGCACCGCGAACCTCCACCTGTGACCGTTGCCGCCCACACGGCGGCACTCGTGCGTGGAGTCTGCCAGCAACAACCTGAGAGGACGTGAAACGCCGCGGCCCGGCGTGGTGAGAGGTCCGTCACGCCGCGTCAGGCGTGCGCGTGTCGCGGGCCCGTTGCGGGCATGACTTGCCGCACCATGGAACGAGGCCCCCTGCATGTATGAGATGCAGGGGGCCTCGTCACGGTCCCGGTGCCACAGACGGCTCACGCGCCCTTGCGGACGCACTCACTGTCCTGACCTTCCGGGCCCGGTGGGACCCGTCCTGCCGACCGCCCTCGCGGGTGGCCTGCTGACCTGGTCCCTGAGCTCCGGTGCCCGCCACCCTTGCGGGTGTCCTGGCCCGGTGGCCCGATGCCGCTCCGGGTCCTGCGTCAGCCCTTGCGAGCTGGCACCGACCTCCGGTCCGACCACCAGCGGCACTCGTCGCACCCCCTGCGGTGGTCCGGTCTCCCGGCCTCCGCGGCTCCGGGAGTCGCCCCCCGGGTGGTTCGTCGTTCCTTCTGGCTGAGGGATGTCTAGTGCGTTGTGAGCTGCAGCACAAGGCCTGGGAACCAAGGAGTTTCGAGCTTTCTCGCCACCCACAGGATGTCCCCAGGCTGAGGGCTCGTCATCCCCAGTTCAGACCGGTTGTCCACCGGTTGTGCACGCCCCGGGCCCCCACCCTGTGGAGATCCCGGCACGCCGCGGTCACTTGAAGGCGGGGGGCGCTGACGTCACGGCGTTCGGCGTGTTGCTGTACCCGGGCTCGATCTTCGTGCCGCCCGCTTGCTCGGTGACGGCCCAGACGGCGACGGAGTAGACGAGGACGCCCAGAACGGCGCCGACCCACAGCTTTGCCATGCGCCCCAACCTACCGCTCAGCCGTCCAGGCCGAGCACGAGGGGGAGCACCGTGGCGGCGCCGGCGCGTCGCAGCAGGCGAGCGGCCTCGGTGAGCGTCCAGCCGCTGTCGGTCCGGTCGTCCACCAGCAGCACCCGCTCACCTTCCAGTGCCCACGAGCCCGGTACGGCGAAGGCACCGTGCACGGACCGCGCGCGCTGCGCGCTGTTGCTGCCCGCTTGCGAGGGCGACCCCACCAGCTCCAGGCTGCCGAGCGGCGCGAGCCGGCCGAGCTCGGCCAGCCGGGCCGCCAGCGTCCCGACCAGCTGAGGTCGGGTCCGCGAGGGCACCGCGACGACCACCGTCGGACGCTCGTCCCAGTCCCAGGCGGCGAGCACCTTGACGACCGCGCCCACGACGTCGTCGGGGACGGCCTGGTCGGGCGCCCGGAGAAGCTCGCGGAGCCGGGAGCCCCAGCCGAGATCCGACAGCCGGCCGAGAGCGCGGCCCGGGGCGGCCTGGTCGTCGGGAGGGATCCGGCCCTTGAGGCCCTCGAGGCCGGTGGGCCACATCTTGCGGGGCTCCAGCACGACGCCGGGCCGCCCGAGGGCGTCCTGCGCGGCCTGCAGCATGGTCGGCGCGACGGTGGTGTCCAGCGGCTGGCCGAGGCAGCGGTCACACCGGCCGCAGGGCGCAGCCGCCGGGTCATCGAGCTGGCGGCGGAGGTACTCCATCCGGCAGCCGTCGGTGGTCACGTAGTCGCGCATCGCCTGCTGCTCAGCGCGCCGGTCGGCGTCCACCTGGGCGTACCGCTCGGCGTCGTAGGACCAGGGCTGACCGGTCGCGGTCCAGCCGCCCTGCACGCGCCGTACGGCGCCGTCGACGTCGAGCACCTTGAGCATCGTCTCCAGCCGGGTCCGGCGGAGCTCGACCCGCGGCTCGAGGGCGGCCGTCGACAGCGTCACGCCGTCCAGGGCAGCGAGGACCTGCCGTACCTGCTCCTCGGGCGGGAAGGCGAGCGACGCGAAGTACTGCCAGATCGCCTCGTCCTCGCGACCCGGCAGCAGCACCACCTCGGCGCGCTCGACGCCGCGCCCGGCGCGGCCGACCTGCTGGTAGTAGGCGATCGGCGACGCCGGCGCACCGAGGTGGATGACGAACCCGAGGTCAGGCTTGTCGAAGCCCATGCCGAGGGCGCTGGTCGCGACGAGCGCCTTGACGCGGTTGCCGAGCAGGTCCTCCTCCGCGCGCCGGCGCTCCGCGTCGTCGCTCTTGCCGGAGTACGCGACGGCCGCGATGCCCTGGGAGACCAGGAAGGACGCGACGTCCTCGGTGGCAGCGACGGTGAGCGTGTAGACGATCCCGCTGCCGGGCAGCTGCCGCACCGCCTCGGCGAGCCAGGCCAGCCGGTGCGCCGGGTCGGGCAGCACGGCCACCGACAGGTGCAGCGACTCCCGCTCGAGCGGGCCGCGCAGCACCAGGGTGGTGTCCCCGAGCTGGGTGGCGACGTCGGCGACCACCCGCGCGTTGGCGGTCGCCGTGGTCGCGAGCACCGGGATGCCCGGGCGCAGCTCGTCGAGCAGCGTCCGGATCCTCCGGTAGTCGGGTCGGAAGTCGTGGCCCCAGTCGCTGATGCAGTGCGCCTCGTCGATGACGACCAGGCCGGCCGTCCGGGCCAGCTGCGGCAGCACCTCGTCGCGGAAGCCCGGGTTGTTGAGCCGCTCCGGGCTGACCAGCAGCACGTCGACGTGACCGGCAGCGATCTCGCCGTACACGTCCTGCCACTGGTCGACGTTGCTGGAGTTGACGGTGGTGGCCCGGATGCCCGCGCGCTCGGCGGCGGCCACCTGGTTGCGCATGAGGGCCAGCAACGGGCTGACGATCACCGTGGGGCCGGCACCCTGGGCGCGCAGCAGCGCGGTCGCGACGAAGTAGACGGCTGACTTGCCCCAGCCGGTGCGCTGCACGACGAGCGCCCGGCGGCGGTCCTCGACGAGCGCGCTGATGGCGGTCCACTGGTCCTCGCGAAGGACGGCATCAGGTCCGGCGAGCTGCTCGAGGACCCCCTGCGCGTCGCTACGCAGGGAGGTTGTCCAGGTCGTGCAGCTCCTGGGCGGCTTCTGGATCAGCCCAGCGCCGCGCTCGTTCCTCCTGAACCCGCTTCTGCCGGAGGTCGAAGCGCTCGGTGCGGTGCTTCGCCAGGTCCGCGGTGCGGATGCGGCGACGGCGCCCGTCCGGGCCGAGGTGCGACGCGAGCTGGCCTGACTCCAGGAGATGGATGACAGCCGTGGGTGACATGCCCAGCTCGACAGCGGCCTGCTCGATCGACAGGTCCGGGCCGTGGTCCTTCTCGATCACGAGAACGATTGTGGCACCTCAGCCTGTGGGGACGAGGCAGAACAGGTTGCCCTCGGGGTCGCGCAGCACCTTCCAGGTCACCCCGAAGTCGGCTACGTCCTCGACCACGGTCGCGCCGAGCTCGACGGCCCGGGCTGCGTCGGCCTCGACGTCCTCGCTCTCCAGGTCGAGGTGCGCCCGCGATCGTCCGGCCACCGGCTCCTCCACCTGCTGGAAGACCAGCCGCGGGTGGCCCTCCTCGGTGGGGTGCAGGCCGAGGTACTGGCCGAGCTCGCCGCGGACGGAGGTGCCGAGCAGCGCGCACCAGAAGGCGGCGAGCGCGTGCTTGTCGCGGCAGTCGATCGTCACGGCTTCGAGTCGAGGGCTCTTCACACATGTGCAATCTGCCAGACGTAGGGTCTGGGCGTGCCTACGCTCGTCGACCGCGCTGTGTACGACGGTGCTGTCGCCGAGCTGCGCCGACAGCTGGCCGCGCTGCCTGCCGACGCACCGGTCAGGCTGGGCAAAAAGACGTCCAACCTGTTCCGCCCGCGGGCCGCGGCCACCCACCGCCTCGACGTGTCCGCGTTCAGCGGGGTGCTGAGCGTCGAGGACGGCTTCGCCGAGGTGCTCGGCATGACGACCTACGAGGACCTGGTGGACGCGACGCTCCCCACGGGGCAGATGCCGCTGGTCGTGCCGCAGCTCAAGACCATCACGCTCGGCGGCGCCGTCACCGGGCTCGGCATCGAGAGCTCCAGCTTCCGCAACGGCGTTCCCCACGAGTCGGTCGTGGAGATGGACGTGCTCACCGGCGCGGGCGAGGTCGTGACCTGCTCGCGCGAGCAGAACTCCGACCTGTTCTACGGGTTCGCCAACTCCTACGGGACGCTCGGCTACGCGCTGCGGCTCCGGATCGAGCTCGAGCGGACCCACCCGTACGTCCACCTGACCCACGTCCGCTGCGGCTCGGTGGCCGAGGCGGTGTCAGTGATGAGCACGCACTGCGAGGACGGGACTGCGGACTTCTGCGACGGCACCTGGTTCTCCGCCGACGAGGTCTACGTGACGCTGGGCCGGTGGGCCGACCGGGCGCCGCTGCTGTCGGACTACACCGGCATGGGGATCTACTACCGCTCCATCCAATCGCGTGAGCAGGACTGGCTCACCGTGCGCGACTACCTCTGGCGCTGGGACACCGACTGGTTCTGGTGCAGCCGCGCCTTCGGCGTCCAGAACCCCGCGGTACGGCGGTGGGTGCCCCGCCGGTACCTGCGCTCAGACGTCTGGTGGAAGCTCGTCGCGTTCGAGCGCAAGCACCGCTGGAAGACCCGCTGGGACCGGCGCAAGGGGCTGCCGGAGCGCGAGGACGTCGTCCAGGACGTCGAGGTGCCGATCGCCCGGCTGGTCGAGTTCATGGACTTCTTCGAGCGGGAGATCCCGATCGAGCCGGTGTGGTTCTGCCCGCTGAAGCAGCGCTCGCCCGACGACGTCTGGGAGCTGTACCGCTTCGACCCGTCCGTGCTCTACGTCAACGTCGGCTTCTGGTCGACAGTGGCACTCGAGGCCGGCGAGGACCCGACCTCGCACAACCGCATGATCGAGCGCGTCGTCGATGAGCTCGGCGGCCGGAAGTCCTTGTACAGCACGTCCTTCTACGACCGCGAGCACTTCTGGGAGCTCTACAACGGTCCGGTCTACGAGCTGCTCAAGAAGCGCTGGGACCCGGACGGCAGGCTGCTCGACCTGTACGCGAAGACCGTCTGCGGACGATGACTGGGGAGATGACATGAAGGTCGCTGACGCTCTTGCCGCGGTGCTGCCCAAGCAGACCCGGGTGGAGGCCTACGACGGGTCCGCCGCGGGACCGTCCGAGGCAGACATCGTCATCAAGGTCCAGACACCGCAGGCCATCTCGCACATGGTCAGCGCGCCTGGCGAGCTCGGCATGGCGCGTGCCTACATCGCTGGTGACATGGACGTGGAGGCTCCGGACCACTACACCCTGCTGCGCGCGCTCACGCGCACGAAGATGGGTGACCTCACCTGGGGCGAGCGGCTGCAGGTCCTGCGGTCGCTCGGCCGGGAGGCGCTGCACTGGGTGGAGCCGCCGCCGCAGGAGGTGGGGGCCAAGCGCTACCTGTCGGGCCTGCGCGCCCACAGCAAGGGCCGGGACGCGGCCGCGATCGCGCACCACCACGACGTCTCCAACACCTGCTACGAGTGGGTCCTCGGCCCGTCGATGGCCTACACCTGCGCGCTGTTCCCCACCGCGGACGCGACTCTCGAGGAGGCGCAGTTCGCGAAGTTCGACCTGGTCTGCCAGAAGCTGGCGCTGCGGCCCGGGATGCGGCTGCTCGACGTCGGCTGCGGCTGGGGTGGCATGGCGATGCACGCCGCCGAGCACTACGGCGTCGAGGTCGTCGGGGCGACCCTCAGCCGGCAGCAGGCGGAGTGGGGCCGCAAGGCGTCCGCCGAGCGTGGGCTGTCCGACCGGGTCGACATCCGCTTCAGCGACTACCGGGACGTGCGGGACACCGGGTTCGACGCGATCAGCTCCATCGGGCTGACCGAGCACATCGGGATCGGCCAGCTGTCGTCGTACGCGTCCTTCCTGGCGGGCAAGCTGGTGCCGCAGGGTCGGCTGCTCAACCACTGCATCACCCGCAACGACGACCATTCCGCCCCGATCGCCAAGCGTGGCTTCATCCCGCGCTACGTCTTCCCGGACGGTGAGCTGCCGGGCGTCGGCCGGATCATCGGGGAGCTGCAGCGGGCCGGTCTGGAGGTCCGGCACGAGGAGAACCTGCGGGAGCACTACGCCCTGACCCTGCAGGCCTGGTGCGACAACCTCGACGCCCACTGGGACGAGGCGGTCGCGGAGGTCGGCATGGGCACCGCGCGGGTCTGGGCGCTCTACCTCGCGGGGTCGCGCATCGGCTTCGAGATCAACCAGATCCAGCTGCACCAGGTGCTGGCGGTCAAGTCGGTGGACGGCACCAGCGGCTTTCCCCTCCGCCCCGCCTACTGACAGCCGGCCGCGCCTCTCGTGATCAACAGGGGATCCGAGGTGCGACACGCCGGCGTGTCGGCCACACAAGTGCCTGTTGATCACCGAGCGGCGGTCACCCCCAGGGGCGGCTGGGGATCAGCGGCGGTGGGGTCGGTACGGCGTCGGCATGCGGTTCTGCGGGCGGATCGGCTCGATCATGGCGTCGCGGTTGGACCGCGGCCCGGTCCACGGGCTGGGCACGGCGTCAAGCCGGTACATGAGCGCGTAGGCGACGGCCTCGTAGTTGACCCGCCAGCCGCGGAAGTCGGGCCACGCCTCCTCGGGCGTGCGCTCCATCCGGAAGGACGTCGACGAGATCCGCGCGACGCCGACGAGGTAGTCGTCGTAGGACAGCGCCAGCTCGGTGTCGGGGTGCGGGTCGTGGTCGACGTCCAGGCCGAGGGACTCGGCAATGGAGCGCATCGCGAGGAACCCCATCCGCAGGCAGAGCCGGGCCTGCACGACCGGTGCCGACGTGGGCGCCAGAGCCATCCAGAGCGCGGCGCTGTCCAGCACGGCGACCAGCGCGACCAGCCACGAGCCGAGCTTGGTGGGGGAGCGGAACCGGGTCAGCACCGGGTAGTTGGTGTGGCTCTCCGAGAGGTCGGCCGCCCAGCGCTCCCACTGCAGGTAGAACTCGTCCATCACGGCGCCGTCCTCCTCGACCCCGAACCCGAACCGGGTCCGCGCGAGGATCTCCGGCCCCCACGCGGGCGTCCCGGCCCGCGAGGACAGCAGCGTCACCTCGGTCTCGCGGCGGTTGAAGGCGGCGTACAGGCTGGGCAGGTAGCCGATCTGCAGGGCGACCACGACGAGGCCGCTCGCCGCAGCGAGGTAGTCGATCGCGGTGAGGGGCGCGCCGTCAGGACCTGCGTAGCCGAGGGTGAACATCGAGGAACCGGCCTGCGCGAACGCCTGTCGCAGGGTCAGGTCGTGGAAGGGCAGCAGCAGCAGGCCGAAACCGGCGAAGAGCAGGACCAGCCACATCGCGAGCAGGCAGAGGATCATGGCGGCCGCCTGCGAGGCCAGGCGCTCGTCGCGGGTCGCGTAGTCGCGGACTCGGCTGGTGGCCAGCCTGTAGGCCTTGTCGACGGCCCGATCCGCCAGGAGCGTGACGCGGTCGCGGCGGCGGCGCGGCACGACCAGGGTGCGGATCACCGAGCGCCAAGCCAGCAGCACCAGCAAGGCACCGACGACAGCCGCGACGACCCTCACGGTCCCGAGTCTGTCAGGAGTTGGCCCAGCTGGTGAACGGCACGTTCCAGTCCGACATCCCGGGGTCGGACAGCTTCGGCCCGACGGCGGCGTGCACGATGTTCACGACGTCCCCACGCTTCACGAGGTTGAAGAACCAGGCGGCGTCCGTGGGGGAGATGTTGACGCAGCCGTGGCTGACGTTGCGGACGCCCTGGTCCCGGACGCTCCAGCCGGCCGAGTGCACGAACGCGCCGCCGTAGGAGATGCGCACGCTGTCGGGCACCTTCTCGTAGTAGCCGTCCGGGCTGTTGCGCGGGATGCCGACCGTCGCGGAGTCCATGATCTTGAGCTTGGTCTTCTCCAGCACCAGGTGGACGCCGCCCTTGGTGGGGTACTTGTCCCGGCCGGTGCTCACCTTGACCACCCGGAGCACCTTGCCGTCCTTGGTGACGGTCATGACGTGCTTGGTGACGTCGACGGTGCTGATGATCGCGGAGCCGATGGAGTAGCTGGTGTTGCGGACGCCGCTGCCCCAAGTGCCGTCGGACAGGTGCAGACGGCTGAAGTCGGCGTGCACGCTGATCTTCGTGCCGGCGGCCCAGTACGACGGCCCCCGGTAGTGCAGCTCGGTCGGGCTCATCCAGCGCCAGCCGCCGGTCACCGCGGGAGTCGTGGTGACCGAGAGCGAGTCCACGACCGCCTGCCGGTCGGCGTGCCCGTTCACGGCCCGGTTGAGCGTGATGATCACCGGCATCCCGACGCCCACGACGTTGCCGTCACCGGGGGAGAGGACCGCCTTGAGCAGGTGCGCCGGGGCGGTGGTCCGCGGCCGCAGCTGCAGCTGGTGCGTCTTGCCCGCGTTGTCGACGACGGTCGCGCGCAGCAGGTAGGTCGACGACGGCAGCAGGGTGCTCGCAGACGTCCAACCTCGGCTGCTCAGCGTGCCGGGAACCGCTTGGCCGTCCGGGTCGGTCGCGGTGACCGCGCGCAGGGTGCCGTCGGACACCGCCACCGCGAGCGGCTTGTTCCACGGAACGACGCCCGAGGTGGCCCCCTGCGGCACCAGCGTCGGGGTCGGCACGGGTGCGGCGTCGGACGCCGGTACGGCGGACGGGCTCTTGTGGCTGACCGTGTACCCGACGAGGCCCCCCAAGCCGAGACCGGCCACGAGCAGGCCGGCGACGACGGTCGTTCTCTTGGCGGAGAGCACGGGCGGGGGGTCCTTGTCCGACGGAGCGGCTGACGGGGCTGCTGAGCGATCTTGTGACGCGTGGGGACAACAGCCGCGAGTGCCGCCATCTTCCCCTAGGACGCCCGGACGCCGCAGTGAGTTCCCGCGAACCTGGCTCCCAGAGGGGTCCTCGCGCCACGTCCGGACCGCGAGTGCGCGAGGATGTCCGCTGACACACGAATGGGGAGCGCGGGATGAGTGAGTGGGGTCGGGTCACCGACGACGGCACGGTCTACGTGAAGACCGGCGACGGCGAACGCGTCGTCGGGTCCTGGCACGCCGGACCGCCCGAGCAGGGCCTTGCGCACTTCGCGCGGCGCTACGAGCAGCTCGCGACCGAGGTGACCATCCTCGAGGCGCGGCTGCGCAGCGGCAACGGCGACCCGCGTCAGGTGGCCACGAGCGCCGAGCGGCTCAAGGAGGGGCTGCCGACCGCGGCCGCGGTCGGTGACCTGGACGCTCTCGGGCGCCGCGTGGACGCGCTGCTCGAGAAGACCGCCTCCGCGGTCGAGGAGCACAAGGTCGCCCGGGCTGCCGCCAAGGAGGTCGCCGCCGAGCAGCTCGCCGCGCTGGCGGAGGAGGCCGAGCGGCTGGCGGCCAGCTCGTCGTGGAAGGACGCGGGCGAGCGGCTGCGGACCCTGGGTCAGGACTGGAAGCGCGTGACGGGCGTCGACAAGAAGACCGCCGATGCCCTGTGGGAGCGGGTCGCTGCCGCTCGGGCGCGGTTCGCCGAGCGCCGTACGACGCACTTCGGGGCGCTGGAGAAGCAGCGGTCCGTGTCGCAGGAGCGCAAGGAGAAGCTGGTCAAGGACGCGGAGAAGCTCGCGTCGTCCACCGACTGGCGTCCGACGGCCGATGCCTTCAAGCAGCTCATGAACGAGTGGAAGGCCGCCGGTCGCGCGCCGCGCGAGGTCGAGGACTCGCTGTGGGCTGCCTTCAAGGCCGCGCAGGACACCTTCTTCCAGGCCCGGTCCGCATCCTTCGCCGAGAAGGACGAGGAGTTCCGCGGCAACCAGAAGGTGAAGGAGGAGATCCTCGCCGAGGCGGAGGCGCTCGAGGCGCCCGGCGGTAAGGCCCGGCTGCGTCAGCTCCAGGAGAAGTGGGACGCCGCCGGCAAGGTCCCGCGCGAGGTCATGAAGTCGCTGGAGGACCGGTTCGCGAAGGTCGAGGAGAAGTTCCGCGGCGCGGCCGACACCTCGCATGTCAAGACCACCGAGTCGACCTTCGTGGTGCGGCTCCGGGAGAAGGTCGCCGACCTCGAGAAGAAGCTCGCCGCGGCCGTCGCCGCGGGTCGCCCGACCGGCGACCTGGAAGCTCAGCTCGAGACGCAGAAGCAGTGGCTCGCGCAGGCAGGGGTCCAGACCGAGCCGGCGGCTGCCGCCGAGGAACCCGAGCCGGTCGCGTCGAAGAAGCCCACGACCGCCTGGGTCCGCGCCGACAGCTGAGCGCGGGCCTCAGGCGACGTTGGCCTTGAGGAACGCGACCGCCCGGCTCCAGCCGAGCCGGGCGCTCTCCTCGTCGTAGGTGCCCAGCAGGTTCTCGTCGTTGTGGAAGGCGTGCCCGGCGTCGTAGTAGTGGAACTCGACGTCGGCGCCGGACTCCTTTCGGATCTGCTCCTCCTGCGCCTTCGCCTGGTCCACCGGGTAGAAGCCGTCGTTGTTGGCGTAGTGCCCCTGCACCTTCGCCGTGAGGCCCTGGTAGGACTCCGGAACGGCCGGCCCCACGCCGTAGAACGGGACGGCGGCGCTGACCTTGTCGCCCTGCTTCGCCGCGAGCAGCAGCACGAACCCGCCGCCCATGCAGAACCCGATGGCGCCCACGGTGCTCGAGGTCACGCTGTCGAGGCCGAGCAGGTAGTCGACCGCTCCGCTGAGCTCGGTCGTGGCTTCCTCGACGGGCTTGGACATCATCAGCTGGCCGGCCTCGTCGGCGTCGTGCGCGGTCTTGCCGCCGAACAGGTCCGGCGCGAGCGCCACGAAGCCCTCGGCCGCGAGCCGGTCGGCGATGGAGGCGATGTGGTCGGTGAGGCCCCACCACTCCTGGATGACGATCACGCCGGGGCCGCTGCCCGAGGCAGGGGTTGCGAGGTAGCCGTGGGCGGTGCCGCCGTTGCTCGGGAAGGTGACGTTCTGGCGCGGGTTCTCAGAGGGGGTCTCGGTCATGCTCCTGTTCTACACCGGCGCCAGAGCGTGCGCGTTGCCGAGGTCCTCGAGCACCGCCCGCGGCCCGCGGCGGAGGTACCACTCCAGCTCGTAGGTCTCCTGGAAGCGGTCCGCCAGCATCTCGGGCGAGATCTGGCTGGCGTGCGCCAGCAGCGCCTGCCGCTTGACCTCCAGCTCGTACGGCGAAGCGGCGAGCGCCACCGAGATCTCGGCCGTCACCCGTCCGTACCGCCTGGTGCCTCCGGCGGAGCCGACGACGTGCTCGCCGGCGAAGTGCAGGTGCTCCCGGTCGACGGTCGCGTCGTAGGACGTGACCCCCGCCAGCCCGGCTGCGTGCCGGGCGACCAGGTGCACGGCGATGTGGTCGGGGTGGCCGTAGACGCCATCGGCGTCGTAACCCACGACGGCCTCGGCGTGCTCCGCTTCCACCAGCCGCGCGATCGTCTCTGCCACCGCCGGCAGGTCGGCCCGCGCGAAGGCCCGCGGGTCGGTGCCGACCGGGATGCCGCTGTCGCGCTTGCCCAGCAGCACGAGCCGCTGCACGCCGAGCAGCTCGGCGGCGTGCTCAAGCTCGGCGGTGCGGACCTCGCCGAGGGTGCGGCCGCCCAGCGGGAGGCGGGGCTTGCCGCTCTCACCGCCGGTGGCCGTGACGAGCACGACCCGGGCGCCAGCGTCGGCGAGCCGGCGGATCGTCGCGCCGGTGAACACGGCTTCGTCGTCCGGGTGGGCGTGCACGACCACGACGGTCCGACCGGTCAGGTCGGCGGCGGGCAGGACGGTGGTGTCGAGCAGGAGTGACATCTCGAGGGCTCTCGGTGGGGCGCTCGGAGGCGAGCGCTGGGCTGTCGGGACGGCGGGGTCAGCGACAGCAGCGACACGCGCGGCACGAAGGCACAGGCGCGGTCATGCCGGGCAGCCTAGCCGCCCCGGCGGTGGCCTGCGCAGGATCTGGGGGACACAGGTCATGCCGAGTGGGACGGAGGGGCCGGGTCGGACGCCCTGGGCATCACAGCAGTCCCTGACGTCCCACTTGGCATGGCTCGTGTCGGTGACGGGTGTCAGCGGGGTGGGCGGCAGACCAGGTCGACGGCCTCCCGGCCGTCCCGGTGGGCCCGCCGCTCGTAGCCGGTGACCGGTCGGCCACGCCGGTCCTCGACGACGGCCCAGCCCGCCAGCGCCTCCCGGGCGTGCTCCTCGTAGCCGGGCCAGTCGGTCGCGAGGTGCAGGAACCCGCCGGGTGCGAGCACCCGCTCGAGCAGCGCCGTGAACGACGGTCTCAGCAGCCGCCGCTTGACGTGCCGGGCCTTCGGCCACGGGTCCGGGAAGAACAGCCGCACCTCGGACAGGCAATGGTCAGGCAGGGCCCGCAGGACGGGCACGGCGTCGCCCTCCCAGACCCGGACGTTGCGCAGCCCTGCCGCGTCCAGACGGCGCAGCAGCGCGGCGATCCCGGCCGGGTGCACCTCGATCGCGAGCACCTCCGAGCCAGGTGCCGCGGCCGCCATCAGCGCGGTTGCCTCCCCCATCCCGAAACCGATCTCCACGACCTGCGGGGGACGGGCGGCCACAGCGGACAGCTCGTTCTGGCCGTACACCGGCCACAGCCGCTGCAGAGCGTCGCGCGACGTCGGTCCGGTGCGCCCGCGGCGCACCAGGTAGCTGGGGATCTCGCGCTGCTCCTGCACAGGGCCATGCAAGCAGAAGGGCCGCCGACACCCGGGGGGTGGTGTCGGCGGCCCAGTCCTGCGGTCGTGCTGTCAGGCGACGTACTCCTTGAGGCCGTCAGCGCGGCCCTCCATGCGGAGCTCGGCCAGGGTGTCCCGCTCGATCTGGCGGATCCGCTCGCGGGTCAGGCCGAGGTGGCGGCCGACCTCGTCGAGGGTGCGCGGGCGGCCGTCGTCGAGGCCGAAGCGCATCCGCACGACGATCGCGCTGCGCTCCGGCAGCGAGTCGAGGACCTGCGACAGCTGCGTCTGCAGCATCTGGGTCTCGATGGAGGCGACCGGGTCGACGGCCTCGGTGTCGGTGATGAAGTCGCCGAGGGTGGCCTCGTCGTCGCCCACGGGGCTCTGCAGGGACAAGGTGTCCCGGCCGAAGGCGATGATCTCCTCGACCTTGGCAGCGGTCATCTCCAGCGGCTGGCCGATCTCCTCCGGGGAGGGGTCGCGGCCGAGCGACTGGGTCAGCTCGCGGCGGACCCGGGTGACCTTGGTGATGAGCTCGGCCATGTGCACCGGCACGCGAATGGTGCGGCCCTGGTCGGCCAGCGCGCGCTGCAGCGCCTGCCGGATCCACCAGGTGGCGTAGGTGGAGAACTTGTAGCCCTTGGCGTAGTCGAACTTCTCGACGGCGCGGACCAGGCCGAGGTTGCCCTCCTGCACCAGGTCGAGCAGGTCGAGGCCGCGGCCCTGGTAGCGCTTGGCCAGCGACACGACGA
>JAOPVZ010000183.1 GCA_025965935.1 Frankiales bacterium
CCGCAGGCCATCGCCTCGAGGTTCACGATGCCGAGCGGCTCGTAGATCGACGGGCAGACGAAGACGGTGGCGAGGGCGAGCACCTCGATGAGCTCGGCGCGGGGCAGCATCTCGGACACCCAGAAGACGCCGTCGCGCTCGGCCTGCAGCTCAGCGACCAACGACGCCACGGAGGCACCGAGCTCGGGCGTGTCGGGGGACGAGGCGCAGAAGAGCAGCTGCCCGGGCCAGGAGGCGGCGGAGCGGAGCAGCGCCTCGACGCCCTTCTGCCGGGTGATCCGGCCGACGAAGATGGCGTACGGGACAGCGGGGTCGAGACCCAGCCGTGCGAGGACGCCGGTGTCGGGCACCGGTCGGTACTCGGTGGTGTCGATGCCGTTGTGCACGACGTGGACCCGTGCCGGGTCCAGGGAGGGATAGGCGTCGAGGACGGAGTCCCGCATGCCGTTGGACACCGCGATGACCGCGTCGGCGTCATGGAGGGCAGCCTTCTCGGCCCAGGAGGAGATCCGGTAGCCGCCGCCGAGCTGCTCGGCCTTCCATGGCCGGTGCGGCTCGAGGGAGTGCGTGGTGACGACGTGCGGCACGTCGTGCAGCAGTGATCCGAGGTGGCCCGCCAGGTCGGCGTACCAGGTATGGGAGTGCAGGATGTCGCAGTCGCCGACGGCGGCGGCCATCCGCAGGTCGACCGACAAGGTCCGCAGCGCCGCGTTGGCATCGGCCAGTCCTGGGTCGGGGGAGTGCACGGTGGCGCCCTCCCCCCCGAAGGAGTGGACGGACACCTCAAGCAGCGCAGAAAGCGCACGTGTGAGGTACTCGACGTGAACTCCCGCACCGCCGTAGACCTCCGGCGGCCACTCGCGTGTCAAGATCCCGATGCGCATAAGGTCGAAACTATCGGGAGAGGATGAGGCCATGGCAGATCCCCGGGTCCTCGGCATCGTCCTCGCCGGCGGGGAGGGCAAGCGGCTGAGCCCGTTGACCGCGGACCGCGCGAAGCCAGCCGTGCCGTTCGGCGGCATCTACCGGCTGGTCGACTTCGTGCTCAGCAACCTCGTGAACGCGGGCTACCTGCGGATCGTGGTGCTCACGCAGTACAAGAGCCACTCGCTCGACCGGCACATCACGACGACGTGGCGGATGTCGACGCTGCTCGGCAACTACGTGACGCCGGTGCCGGCGCAGCAGCGGCTCGGGCCGCAGTGGTTCTCGGGGAGCGCGGACGCCATCCACCAGAGCCTCAACCTGGTCTACGACGAGCAGCCCGACCACGTGGTGGTGTTCGGCGCCGACCACGTGTACCGGATGGACGCCCGGCAGATGGTCGACCAGCACATCGCGAGCGGTGCGGGCGTGACCGTGGCCGGCCTGCGGATCCCGAAGACGGAGGCCAGGGGCTTCGGCGTCATCCAGACCTCGGACGGCCGCACCATCGACGGGTTCCTGGAGAAGCCCGAGGACCCGCCGGGCCTGCCGGATGACCCGGACGTGGTCTACGCCTCGATGGGCAACTACGTCTTCAGCACCGAGGCGCTGCTGGAGGCCGTGAAGCTCGACGCGGGCGACGAGGGCTCGGTGCACGACATGGGCGGCAACATCATCCCGATGCTCGTGTCCAAGGGGGCCGCCGAGGTCTACGACTTCCACGACAACGACGTCCCCGGCTCGACCGAGCGCGACCAGCACTACTGGCGCGACGTCGGCACGCTGGACGCCTACTACGACGCCCACATGGACCTGGTGTCGGTGCACCCGGTCTTCAACCTCTACAACCGCAAGTGGCCGATCCTGTCGAGCGTCCCGGCGCTGCCGCCGGCGAAGTTCGTGCACAGCGAGCCGGGCCGGGTCGGTACGGCGGTCGACTCGCTCGTCAGCCAAGGGGTGATCGTGTCGGGGGCGAACGTCCGCAAGTCGATCCTCAGCCCCGGCGCACGGTTGCACAGCCGTGCCGAGGTCGAGGCCTCAGTGCTCATGCACAACGTGGACGTGGGTCAGGGCGCGGTGGTGCGCAACGCCATCCTCGACAAGAACGTCGTCGTGTGGCCGGGGGCCAAGGTCGGCGTGGACCCGGACCACGACCGGGCCCGCGGGTTCACCGTCACCGACTCCGGGATCGTCGTGCTCGGCAAGGGCGAGCAGGTGCTCGCCTGAGCCGAAGCGATCCGGAGGCGATCAGGAGGTGACGGTGAGGGTGACCTCGATGTTGCCGCGGGTCGCCCGCGAGTAGGGGCACACCTGGTGCGCCTTCTCCATCAGCTCGTGGGCTGTCGCCGCGTCGAGCGTCGGGAAGCGCCCCGAAAGCATCACCACCAGACCGAACACCTGCCCGTCGATGCCGAGACCCACGTGCGCGGTGATGGACGAGCCCTCGACGTCGACCTTGTCCTGACCGGCGACCCGCATGAGGGCAGAGTGGAAGCAGGCTGAGTAACCGGCGGCGAACAGCTGCTCCGGGTTGGTGAAGTCGCCGCCCGGCCCACCGAGCTCCTTCGGTCTGGCGAGCATCAGGTCGAGCACGCCGTCGTCGCTGACGACCTCGCCCTCACGGCCTCCCCGGGCGGTGGCCACCGCCGTGTACAGGACGTTCACCACGCGAGCCTCCGATGACGATGATCAGCAGTCGACGCTGCAGGGTGGCACATCGCCCTTCTGCCGGTGCAACGACGCGACCGCGGCCACCGGCGACTTCTGCCCGCCGGCGCGCCACGAGTCCAGGTAGGGCCACGGGTAGAGCTCTCCCCGCCGTACCCACCAGATGCCGTGCCGGGTGGGCCAGGAGACGCCGAAGTGCATGTGGGTCGCACCGCCGCGGGCGTCGCCGGTGTTGCCCACCCGGCCGATCAGGGTGCCGGCACTCACCCGCTGGCCGGCGTGCACGTAGATCGCGGACAGGTGCGAGCCGTAGTACCGGACGCCGTCGTCGCCGACGAGCGAGTAGGAGAGGCCGCCTCGGTCCGCCCCGCGGTTGGTCGAGCTGTTCCAGACGTCGGTCGTCGACACCTCGTCGATGCGGCCGCCCGTCGCGGCGACGATCGCGCATCCCTTGGCCGCGAACATGTCGGTCGCCGGGTAGTCGTGATGGCTGTGGCCGTAGCTCACCTTGCAGCCGCGGATCGGGAACACGTAGCGCGCGAGAGCAGTGCTCTTGTACGTCGACTCCGACGGCGGGTGACTCGGCCGCACGATGATCCGTGGCGAGGGAGACGGCGTGGCGGACGGGGTCGGCGCTGCTGTGGGCGAGGCGGTCGGCGTCGCTGTGGGTGTGGCGCTCGGCGCGGCCGTGGGGACTGCTGCGGGACGGCTGCCGCTTCCGCAGGCGGTGAGCAGCAGCGCGGAGACGGCCAGGGTCACGGCGAGGGGGGCTCTCACCTCGCCAGCGTAGGGTCCTCCCGTGCATCCTCGACCTCGCGGTGTGCTGACCGCTGCCGTCATCATGCTGTGCCTCGCCGGTTGCTCCGGCGGCAAGAAGCAGGTGTCCCCGGCGCCGTCGCCGACGATCGCGGACGTGCAGGTCTTCACCGACCTCAGCCACCGGCACCTGCAGAAGGGCGAGTACGACATCATCTACCCGCAGTCGCCGCCCGTCGGTGGCGCGCACAGCCCGGTGTGGTTGAAGTGCCAGGTCTACGACAGCGAGCTGCCGAAGGTGAACGCGGTCCACTCCCTGGAGCACGGCGGCATCTGGGTGACCTACCTGCCGACGCTGCCCGCGGCGCAGGTGGCGACGCTCGGCCAGCTCGTCGGCCTCAACACCGAGTTCGTGATGGTGAGCCCCTACGCCGGCCAGACCAGTCCGGTGATGGTGACTGCATGGGGTCTGCAGCTCCAGGCGCAGACGGTGGACGACCCGCGCATCGTGCAGTTCATCCGGACCTACGCGGGCGGCAACCAGGGCGGCGAGAAGGGCGTGGGCTGCGCCAGCACCGGCGCGACCCTCCAGCAGGCGCTCAGCTTCGACGCCCAGAACCAGTAGCGCGCAGCCGTTCCGTGAGGCTGGCCGCGTCGAGCTGCGCCGGCGCTGTCGTGGCCAGCCAGTCGTCGATCACGTCGGCGAGCCGACGCGGTTCGGCGAGGTGCGGGAAGTGGCCGCAGCCCGGGAACTCGACGTACCGGGCGCCCGGCAGCTGTTCCGCGAGCGCGCGGCCATGGGCCACCGGCAGGATGGCGTCCCGGGCACCCCAGACCACCAGCATCGGCAGGTCCTCGGCGAGGTAGAGCCGATCCCGGCCGTCGACGCGCTGGCCGCCGATGTCGATGACCGAGCGGGCAGTGTGCACGAAGGCGGACCGGGTCGGCGCGTCGCCGAGGGAGCCGAAGCCGGCGAGCGCCTCGTGCAGACCGGCGGGCACGTAACGACCAACGGCCCTGTCCAGCCGCCGGCCGGTGGCGCGCACCCAGGAGCCGGCCAGCAGCGGGAGGACCAGCTCGGAGCCCGGCAGCGTCGCGGCGCGGAGGAACAACGAGACCTCCCGACCCAACCCGCCGGAGCTGATCAGCGCCAGCCGCTCGACGCGCTCGGGGAACTGGTAGGCGAACTGCATCGCGATGCCTCCGCCGAGGGAGTGCCCGACCAGCGAGACGCGGTCGTGGCCGAGTGCGGCGAGCAGGTCGCGGACACCGCAGGCCTGGGCGCCGAGCGAGTAGTCGCCGCGCGGCTTCGCCGACAGCCCGTGGCCGAGCAGGTCCGGCGCGATCACCCGGTACCGGTCGCCGAGGACCGCCATGACGCGCTCCCACTGGGCGGCACGGGAGGCGATGCCGTGCACGAGGGCGACCACCGGGCCGGCGGTGCCGGACCGGGCGTACCGCACGTCGTGACCGTGCACGACGTGCGAGTGGAGCGTCACTTCTGCCATGCGCCCAGGCTGTTACCGGCGGTAACAGATGTCAAGGGAGCGCTTGACACAGCGGCAACGCCCGAGAGACGGTTACCGCCGGTAACACGAGACTGCACGAGGAGGCCAGTTGTCCGTCATCGACCTGCGCGACGCCGCTCCGCTCGGCACCGCGCTCGACGCGTTCGACGCCGTGGACCGGAGCGCGGCCTACGGCGTGCAGCTTCGCCAGGTGCAGACCGCGGCCGAGGTCTTCCGCCGCGACCTGCTCGCGACCGGGCAGCCGACGAGCGTGACGACCAAGGACCTCGTGACCCTGCCGTACCCCACCAGGTTCGGGCTCTGGATGGCTGCGGTGACCCCTTCGCCGTACCTCTCCATCACCAACCGGATGCTCGTGGTCCGGTGGG
>JAOPVZ010000224.1 GCA_025965935.1 Frankiales bacterium
GCCACGACACTCCTCTCGCGTTGACCTTCGGCGAGCGGCGATCGTAGCCTCCCTAGCAAGCGCTTGGAAGGGTAGGCATGGACACGATTCCCGCTGTGTTGCGGGCAGCTGTCGCGGACGCACCAGACCGCGAGGCCGTCGTCACCCCCGAGGTCAGGCTGACCTATGCCGAGCTGCTGGACCGGGTGCAGACCTTCTCCCGCGCCGCCGTCGCGCACGGCATCGGCCCCGGCGACCGGGTCGCGCTGTGGGTCCCGAACACTGCGGACTGGATCATTGCCGGACTGGGCCTCACCGGCATCGGCGCCATCCTGGTGCCGGTCAACACCCGCTTCAAGGGCGAGGAGGCCCGGTACCTGCTCGACAAGACGCAGGCCTCCGCGCTGCTGGTCGACGACGCCTTCGTCGGCGGGCTGCTCGGCGTGGATCCGCTTGAGGCGCTGGGGAACCCGGAGCTCCTGGTCCTGCGCACCAGCGACCTCAGCGGCTTCCTGGCCCGCGCGGACGAGGTGCCGCTCGACGTCGTCGAGAAGGCCGCGGATGCCGTGGCGGAGGGCGACGCCTGCGACCTGATCTTCACCAGCGGCACGACCGGGCGTCCCAAGGGCGCGATCTCGACGCACAGCCAGAGCATCCGGGTCTTCCGCGCCTGGTGCGAGACGACCGGCTTCCGCGAGGGCGAGCGGATGCTCATCGTCGCGCCCTTCTTCCACACGTTCGGCTACAAGGCGGGGCTGCTCGCCTGCCTTCTGCGGCGGGCCACCGCCGTACCCCTGAAGGTCTTCGACGTCGCCGAGGCCGTCCGGACCATCGTCGAGGAGCGGATCGACGTCATCCCGGGTCCGCCGACCCTCTACAGCTCGCTGCTGGAGCAGCCGCAGCAGCTGCCGCCGATCCGGCTCGCCGTGACCGGCGCCGCCGTCGTGCCGCAGGCGCTCATCGCCCGGATGCGCGAGGAGCTCGGCTTCGAGGAGGTCATCACGGCGTACGGGCTGACCGAGTGCAACGGCATGGCGACGGCCTGCCGGCAGGGCGACCCGGACGAGGTCATCAGCCTCACCAGCGGCCGGGCGATCCCCGACGTCGAGGTCAGGGTCCTGGCGGAGACGGGGCAGCCGGGCGAGGTGCTCGTCCGTGGCTACAACGTGATGCAGGGCTACTGGGACGACCCCGAGGGCACGGCTGAGGCCATCGACGCCGACGGCTGGCTGCACACGGGCGACGTCGGGGTGATGGACGAGGCCGGCAACCTGCGCATCACCGACCGCATCAAGGACATGTACGTCGTCGGCGGCTTCAACGCCTACCCGGCCGAGATCGAGCAGGTGCTCGTGCGGCACGAGGGCATCAGCGAGGCCGCGGTGATCGGCGTCCCGGACGAGCGGATGGGCGAGGTCGGCAAGGCGTTCGTGGTGCCTCGCTCCGGTGTCGCGCTGACACCCGACGACGTGATCGCCTACAGCCGCGACAAGCTGGCGAACTACAAGGTGCCGCGCTTCGTCGAGATCGTCGACGCGCTGCCCAAGAACGCCACGGGCAAGGTCACGAAGAACGCCCTGCGGGACGCGTGAGGGTCTTCGAGCCGGCGAGGCTCGGGCCGAAGACGCTGCGCAACCGCACCATCAAGGCCGCCACCTTCGAGGGCCGCACCCGCCGCGGCGAGGTCACAGACGCCCTGGTCGACTTCCACCGCGAGCAGGCGGCCGGAGGTGTGGGGATGTCCACGGTGGCCTACTGCGCTGTCTCGCCGGGCGGTCGGGTGTTCCGCGACTGCCTCGTCGTCGGCGAGGACACTCGCGCCGGTCTGACCAGGCTCGCCGAGGCCGTCCATCACGAAGGCGCGCTCGTCAGCGCGCAGCTGGGACACGCCGGGCTGGTCGCGGACTCGAGGAGCAACAGGCAGAAGTCGCTGGCGCCATCGCGCCGGCTCAGCGCCCCCGGCAAGGGCCTCGTGCCCGCCGCGACGAGCACCGACATCGCCCGCGTCACGGCCGACTTCGCTCGCGCAGCAAGGCTTCTCGTCGACTCTGGCTTCGACTGCCTCGAGGTCCACCTCGGCCACAACTACCTGCTCAGCAGCTTCCTGTCACCCAACCTCAACAAGCGCAAGGACGGGTACGGCGGCAGCATCACCAACAGGTCGAGGTTCCCGCGGGACGTGCTGAAGTCGGTGCGCGACGCCGTGGGCGACGAGGCCGCGGTCATCGCCAAGCTCAACATGGTGGACGGGGTCGCAAAGGGCCTGACCCTCGACGACAGCCTCGAGGCCGCCCGCCTCATCGAGGCCGACGGCGCCCTCGACGCGATCGAGCTGACCGGCGGCAGCTCGCTGCTCAACGGCATGTACTTCTTCCGCGGCGACGTCCCCCTCGAGGACTTCGTGAAGACGCAGCCACGCGCGCTGGCGCCGGTCGTGCGCCCGTTCCTCAAGCGGATCCTTCCGACGTACCCGTTCGAGGAAGCGTTCTTCCTGCCGATGGCGCGGCAGTTCCGCGCCGCGCTCGACATGCCGCTGATCCTGCTCGGCGGCGTCAACAAGCTCGCCACCGCGGAGCAGGCGCTGGCCGAGGGCTTCGGCTTCGTGGCGATGGGGCGCGCGCTGCTGCGCGAGCCGAATCTCGTCGCCCAGTGGGAGGCGGGGACGAAGACGGACGGCGTCTGCATCCACTGCAACCGCTGCGCGCCGACCATCTACTCGCGCGCCGGCACCAGCTGCGTGGAGCGGTCACCCGCTGCTCAGGCGCAGAGCTAGGCGGGGCTCAAGCCAGCTCCGGCACGAGGACGCGCGACCTGGCTCCGCTGCTTCACGCCCTCGTCGCCGATCTGAGCGTGGATCGCGGCCGATCGCGTGAACGACCGGAGCCGGCTCACCTCACGAGACGATGCCGCCGTCGATGGACAAGGCGGTGCCCGTGACGGAGCGGGCTGCGTCGGAGGCGAGGTAGGCGATCGCGTGCGCGATCTCCTCCGGCGCCGAGAAGCCCGGGGGCATGACGTTGTAGAGCCGCTGCATGAGCTTCTCGTCGAGTCCCATCGGCAGGGTCCGGGCCGCCTCCGCGACGAGCGGGGTATCGATGCCACCCGGGCAGACGCAGTTGACGCGGACGCCCTTCTGGGAGAGCTCGAGGGCCATCGACTTGGTCAGCATGAGCAAGCCGGCCTTGGATGCGCAGTAGGCCGCCGAGTAGGCCTGGCCGCGGACACCCGCGACGCTGGACACGTTGACGATGTTGCCCCGGCGCTCGAGGAGCCCGGGCAAGGCCGCTTGCGAGACGATGAAGGGCGCCGTGAGGTTGATGTCGAGCTGCCGCTGCCAGCTGTCGAGCGTGACGTCGGCGAGGTGCTGCAGCTTCACGATCCCGGCGATGTTGAGCACGACATCGAACGCGCCCAGCGAGCCCACCAGGGAAGCTGTGCGTGCGAAGTCGGTGAGGTCGCACTCGACGATGCTGTCGCCAGGGGTGACGTCGATCCGGACGACCTCCGCGTCCTCGCTCTCGAAGAGCGTCGCGGTCGCCTTGCCGACGCCGGAGGCGGCGCCGGTCACGAGGACGCGCTTGCCGGCGAACCGGGTCACAGATCGACCATGTGCTCGCTCATGTCGCCCTCCTGCTCGAGGAAGAACTGCCTCTCCGTGAACGCCCAGCGCCCGTCGACGACCGCGAACTGGTCCCGGTACCTGCCACCGGCGACCAGCCGCAGCTTGCCCCCCGGCGGCTTCTGCGCGACCAGGAAGGTGGACCGGCAGGTCGCGGTGTCGCCGGTGACCTCGATGATCGGCCCCGTCACCAGGTGCCGGGTGTGCGGCGACCCGTCGTAGCGACGGACCATGGCGCCCCAGAGCGCGGTGATGGCCGAGGCACCCTTGGCGATCTCGCGGCCCCTGTCGTCGGTGATGCGGCCATACGCGAACAGCTGGCCGAGTCCCTCCCAGTCGCCCGCGTCCATCACCTCGCAGTAGGTCCCCAGCAGGTTGCGAATCTCCTCGTATCCGCTCACTGCCCCGCCTCCCCGCACAGCCAGTCGTTCGCTGCGCTCACTTGCCGAAGTCCTCTCGGACCTTGTCGGCGACACCGAGCAGGTTCAGCTCGAAGGTGTAGCTCTGCTCGATGCGGTAGCTCTTGTGCACGTCCCAGAGGTCGATGGCCGCGAGTGACTCCTTCGCCATCCGGATCACCTGCGGATCCTTCTCCGCGATGGAGTGCGCCACCTCGAGGGCCTTGGCGCGCAGCTGGTCCCGTGGGACGACGTGCAGCACCGAGCCGAACTCATGCAGCTCCTGCGCGGTCGCCGTCGCCGACGTGTAGACCATCGCGCGCGCCTTGTGCAGCGGCACGAGCCGCGAGAGATGGGTAGCCGCACCAAGGGCTCCGCGGTCAACCTCCGGCAGCCCGAAGGTCGCATCGTCGGAGGCGATGACGATGTCGCTGTTGCCCGCCAGGCCGATACCGCCGCCGAGGCAGAAGCCCTGCACGGCGGTGATCACCGGGACCGCGCACTCGTAGCAGGCGCCGAAGGCGGCGTAACAACCCCGGTTGGCGCCCACGAGAGCGTTGAACGTCTCGTCCTTCTGGAACTCCTTGATGTCCACGCCGGCGTTGAACCCGCGCCCCTCCGCGCGCAGTACGACGGCGCGGGTGGACTCGTCCTTGCCGGCCGACAGGATGGCGTCGGCGAGGTCGAACCAGCCCTTCACGGGCAAGGCGTTGACAGGCGGGTGGTCGACCACGACCTCCACGACGCCGTCGTCGTGGCGCTCGGTGCTGATCACTACGGCTCCTAAGGGTGCTGGCTGGAGACCGACACGATCTCCCCGGTCATGTACGACGAGTAGTCGCTGGCGAGGAACACGATCACGTTGGCGACCTCCCACGGCTCGGCTGGACGCCCGAAGGCCTCCTTGGCCGAGAGCTCCTCGAGGAGCTCGTCGGTGGTCACCTTGGCGAGGAAGGCGTGCATCGCGATCGAGGGAGACACCGCGTTGACCCGTACGCCGAACTTCGCGCCCTCGACCCCCGCCGTCCGCGTCAGCGCGTTCACCCCGGCCTTGGCCGCTGCGTAGTGCGCCTGCCCCTCCTGGGCCCGCCAGCCGATGACGGAGGAGTTGTTCACGATGACACCGGAGCCCTGAGCCTTCATCTGGCGCAGCGCCGCGCGGGTGCAGCGGAACGTGCCGTTCAGCGTGACGTCGAGGACCCGCAGCCACTGCTCGTCGGTCATGTCGACGAGCGCAGCGGTGCCGCCGAGCCCGGCGTTGTTGACCATCACGTCGAGGCGGCCGTGCTCGGCCACGACTGAGCTGATCAGGTGCTCGACCTGGTCCTGCTGGGTGACGTCGCAGACGATGCCGCGCAGTCCGAGGCTCGCGGCCGCCTCGGCGAGCCGCCGCTCGTGCCAGTCGGAGACGACGACGGTCGCGCCCTCCTCGACCGCCTTCTTCGCGGT
>JAOPVZ010000247.1 GCA_025965935.1 Frankiales bacterium
GCACCCCCACCAGGGCCCGCATCAGGGTGGTCTTGCCGCACCCCGACGGGCCGAGCAGCCCGGTGATGCGGGACGGCTCGAGCGTGAAGTCCAGGCCGTGCAGCACCTCGGTCCGCCCGCGCACGACGACCAGCTGGTGCACCTCGACAGAATTCATCATGCGTAGAGTTCTACGCCTGTTGAATTCACGGTGCAAGAGGAGAAGGGCCGGCGACGTCGAAGGTGCAGGCATGCGCCGCCTCCTCGCCTTGCTGCTCGTGCTTGCCGCGGCTCTCGCCGTACCCAGCTCCTCCGCGGCCACCGGACCGGTCGCGCTGCACCGGGAGGGCCGGTTCCTCGCCGACGCGCAGGGCCGGGTCGTCGTGCTGCACGGCGTGAACGCCGTCTGGAAGCGCGCGCCCTACGTGCCGCCCGCGACCGCCGCCGGCTTCACAGCCAAGGACGCGGACTGGATCGCGTCGCAGGGCTTCAACGTGGTGCGGATGGGCGTCATCTTCGCGGGGGTGATGCCGCGCCGTGGCGTCGTCGACCAGCACTACCTGGACCGCATCGTGGCCGAGGCGAAGCTGCTCACCGACCGCAAGGTCTGGGTGCTGCTCGACTTCCACCAGGACCTCTACTCGGAGAAGTTCTCCGGGGAGGGCTTCCCGGCGTGGGCGGTGGACGACGACGGGCTGCCCACCCCGGTGAACGCCGGCTTCCCCGGCAACTACTTCCAGCCGTCGACCAGCCGGGCCTTCGACAACTTCTACGCCAACACCGACGGCCTCGCTGACCTCTACGCGAAGGCCTGGCGGGCGGTGGCCGAGCGGTTCCGCAACAGCTCCTACGTCCTCGGGTACGACCTGATGAACGAGCCGTGGCCGGGCACCCAGTTCGCGACCTGCGCGCAGCCGGCGGGCTGCCCGGTGTTCGACCAGGACGTGCTGCAGCCGGTCTACGAGAAGGCGCTCGCAGGGATCCGCTCGGTCGACCGCACCCACCTGGTCTGGATCGAGCCGCAGGTGCTGTTCAACGACGGCTCGCAGACCAACCTCAACCTCAAGGGCGACCGGATCGGGCTGTCGTTCCACCAGTACTGCACCAGTGCAGGGCTCACGCACTCCTCCGGCGGCAAGGCCACTCCCGAGTGCGGTCCGCAGGGCGATCTGGTCTTCGGCAACGCCAGCAGCGTCGCGACGAAGAACGGCTGGGCGACGCTCATGACGGAGTTCGGCGCCTCCGACGACCTCGGCGACATCGGCCGCGTCACGACCTCGGCCGACAAGGCGCTCACCGGCTGGGTCTACTGGCACTACAAGGAATGGTCCGACCCGACGACCGAGTCCCAGGACTCCGGCGGGCAGGGCCTGTTCACCAACGACGCGGACCTGCGTACGGCGAAGGCGGCCAAGCTCGACCTGCTCGAGGTGGCGTACGTCCGCGCCTACGCCGGCACCCCGACGGCCACCGCCCTGCACGGCAAGGTGCTCACCGCGTCGTGGGCCGCGGACCCGCGGACCGGCCTCACCGAGGTGTGGGTGCCGAAGCGCAGCTACCCGAAGGGCTACGTCGCGACGGTCACCGGCGGAAGCGTCGTCTCGCGACCGGGCGCGCAGGTCCTGCTCGTGCGGGCCGCGCGCCCCGGCGCCGTCACCCTGACGGTGCAGCCGCGCTGATCAGGGCTTCCCACCCGCGGGTGGAACGTGTTCTCATGTCGGACATGACCGCAGCTCACGACGTCCTCGGCCAGACCGTCACCATGCCCGTCGAGGTGGCCGACGCCTCGTCCGGCACCGTCATCTTCGACGTTCCCCTCGAGGCCGCGCAGGCGCTGGCCCCCGAGGGCTTCGACGTCCTCGAGACCGAGCCGGGTCGCGCGCAGCTCGCGATCGCGCTCATCGACTACCGGGTCAACGACCTGGGCGCCTACCACGAGGTCGGGACGATCCTGTTCGTCCGACCGACCGGCGGCGGCGACGACGGCAACTTCATCACCCACCTGCCGGTGGACCAGGAGTTCACGTGCGCGGCCGGCAATCAGATCTGGGGCTTCCCGAAGTCGGTGGAGCGCATTGACGTGACGCAGACCGACACCACGTCGCGCTGGGTCCTCACGATGGGCGGCGAGCTCGTCCTCGACGTGACGGTCCCGCGCGGTGGCACCGACGAGATGCCGCCACTGCCGATGACGTCGTACACGCTGATCGACGGCAAGCCGCACGCGACCCGGTTCACGCAGGGCGGGTCCGGGAGCTCGATCGGCTTCGGCGAGGGCGTTTCCGTGACGCTGGGCACGCACCCGATCGCCAAGGAGCTGGCGTCGCTCGGACTGCCCGACGCCAAGGTCGTCATCACGACCTGGACCGAGAAGATGCAGGCGACCTTCGAGGACGCCCACCCGCTCTGACCCCCCTCCCCGAAACGTCTCCCAAGACGTTGGGTCGACGCTCCGCTCCCACTGCGTTCCGCGCGACACGCCGCGACTGGCTCGACGTTGTGGTGGGGCTAGGGCGTCAGCATGTCCCGCAGCAGCGCGATCAGGTCCTCGGGCGGCAGCTTCTCGAGTGACGGGAAGGACCCACTGGCCCGGCCGAGCGCCACCCCGGCGAAGGCCGCGGTGAACAGCTCGGCCCGCAGCTGGGGGTCCTCGACGCCCGCGGCGGCGAAGCGGTCGCGCAACGGGGTCACCAGGCGCGCGTGCAGGGCATCGCGGGCCGCGGCCTGCAGGGACTCGTCCTCGTGCGGGTGGACTGCCGACTGGAACACCGGTCCGGGGCCGCGGTCGTCGACCCGGCCGAGCAGCGCTGCCATCCGCTCGGGCTCGAGCAGGTCGGGCGGCGGTCCCTCGCCGAGCTCGGCGCGCAGCGTGGCGAGGTACAGCCCGGCCTTGCTCCCGAAGTACCGCGCGATGAGGGTGGCGTCGACGCCGGCCTGCTCGGCGATCTCGCGCGTGGTCACGCGCTGGTAGCCGCGCTCCGCGAACAGCTGCTGCGCGGCCGCGAGCAGCAGCTCCTGACCCC
>JAOPVZ010000267.1 GCA_025965935.1 Frankiales bacterium
CGATGCCACCGATGGCGAACCACGGCCGGGTGGAGCCGAGCCGAGCCGCGTACCGGGTCAGGTCGAGGCCGGGAGCCGGCCGGCCCGGCTTCGTCGGCGTCGGCCAGGTCGGACCGACGCAGAAGTAGTCCACGCCCGGCTCGACCGCGGCCGCGTCCACCTGCCTGGCGTCGTGGGTGGAGCGACCGATGAGGACGTCGTCGCCGAGCAGCGCACGGGCCGCCGGCACCGGCAGGTCGTCCTGTCCGAGGTGCAGCACGTCAGCCCCCGAGGCGTGGGCCACGTCTGCGCGGTCGTTGACCGACCACAGCGCTCCGTGCCGGTCCGCCGCGTCCCGGACCACCTCGAGCAGCTCGAGCTCGCGGCGCGCCTCGATGCCCTTCTCGCGCAGCTGCACGACGTCGACCCCGCCGGCCAGTGCCTCGTCGAGGAAGTCAGCGAGGTCCGGCCGGTCCGGGGTGCACAGGTACAGCCGGGCATCGGCGAGCCGGGCCCGCCTGCCCACCGGCTCAGCCACCTGCGACCGCTCTCACCAGCTCGAGCACGTCGCCGTCGTGCAGCGTGGTGGCCACGACCTCAGAGCGCAGCAGCGCGGTGCCGTTGTGCTCCACGACCACGGAGCCGACCTGCAGGCCCAGCTCCGCGATGAGCTCCGGCAGGGTGGTGCCGTCCGCCACCTCGCGGGCCGCACCGTTGACCGTGAGGAGCATCAGAAGGCGAGGGCCTGCGCGCGCCGCTTGACCTCGGTCGCGCGGTTCTCGTGCAACGCCTGGAACGGCGTGCCGGGCAGCGACGCGTCCTCCGTCGTGAGCCAGGCGTAGGCCTCCTCCGGGGAGTAGCCGGCGTCGTGCAGCAGGGTCAGCACACCCATGAGGTGCTTGACGGGCAGCGTGCCGTCGAGAGCCTCCTCCGGCACGACGAGGCCGTCCTCGGTCCTGATGGCGAGCAGCTTGTGCTCGGACACGAACTGCTTGACGGCGTTGAGGGAGACGCCCATTCGCTCGGCGACGTCAGGAAAGCTCAGCACCTGAGCGAGCCTACGGGTTGACCCCGCCACCCCTCAGACGTGAAGATCCTTCACATGTGGCGGAACTGGGCCGGCAACCAGGCAATGTCCCCTGCGCAGGTGGTGCACCCGCGCGGGACCGAGGAGGTCTCAGCTGCGGTCAAGGAGGCGGCCGCCGCCGGCCGCCGGGTGAAGGCGATCGGGTCCGGGCACTCCTTCACCGCCATCGGCCTCACCGACGGGGTGCTGCTGCAGCTCGACCGGCACAGCGGTCTGCTGAGCGCCGACCCCGACACCGGCCTCGTCACGGTCGCCGCCGGCACCCCGCTGCACGCGCTCAACGCCACGCTCGCCGAGCACGGGCTCGGCCTCACCAACATGGGCGACATCGACGTCCAGACCGTCTCGGGTGCCATCTCCACAGGCACCCACGGCACCGGCCGCGCGAGCGGCTCGATCGCGCACCAGGTAGCCGGCCTCGAGATCGTGCTCGCGGACGGCTCGGTGGTCACGTGCTCGCGCACCGAGCGCCCGGACCTGTTCGAGGTTGCCCGCAACGGCCTCGGCGCGCTCGGCGTCGTGACGGCGGTCACGTTCCAGACCGAGAAGCAGTTCGCCCTCACCGCCGACGAGCGCCCGATGCCGCTCGACGACGTCCTCGACGGCTTCGAGGAGCTCGTGGCGGACAACGAGCACTTCGAGTTCTACTGGTTTCCGCACACCCGGCTGGCCCTGACCAAGCGCAACAACCGCGCGACCGAGCTCAAGCCGCTGTCCCGGGCGCGCTCCTTCGTCGACGACGAGCTGCTCTCGAACGGGCTGTTCGCCGCGACCTGCCGGCTCGGCGCCCTGATGCCCCGCGTCATCCCCGGCATCAACAAGGTCGCCGCCCGGGCGCTGTCCGCCCGCACCTACACCGACGTCGCGCCGCACGTGTTCACGAGCCCCCGCCGGGTTCGGTTCTGCGAGATGGAGTACGCCATCCCGCGCTCGGAGCTGCCTGCCGTCTTCCGGGAGCTCACCGCGCTGCCCGAGCGCATCGGCGAGCACATCAGCTTCCCGGTCGAGTGCCGGGTGGCGCCCGCCGACGACATCGCGCTGTCGACCGCGAGCGGCCGCGACTCGGCGTACATCGCCGTGCACGTCTTCCGCGGCACCCGCTTCGACCGCTACTTCGACGCGGTCGAGTCGCTCATGGGCTCGGTCGCCGGGCGTCCGCACTGGGGCAAGCTGCACAACCTCGACGCCGCCGTGCTGCGTGAGCGCTACCCGCGCTTCGACGACTTCCTCGCCGTGCGCCGGGAGGTCGACCCCGAGGGCGTCTTCCGGAACGCCTACCTGGACCGGGTGCTCGGGCCGGTCTAGCGGGACGCCGAAAGGCCGCACCCACGCTGTGAGTGCGGCCTCTCGTCTGGCGGCTCGGAGCCGTGCACCCCCCTCAAGGGCACGGACCCGGTGACCGCGTCCTCAACAGAGTGCAGTCGAGAACAGGATCGGCGCGCGAGAACCGGGACAGTTGGCCCGAAAGGACCATCCGGGGATGGTCCGTTCACCCGGATGCCAGCCGTGAGCGCTGGTCCCGATGGGTAACGTCGCAGGGTGACAGACCAGGTTGCGGCGCCGACTGCCGTCGAGCTGCGGCGGGGGGTCCTCGCCGTCTCGGTGCTCCACGACGTCGACATCGAGCCCGCGAAGCTGGGCGTCTGCCTGACCGGTGCGCGGACCGTCTGGGTGTCCTGGGGCGAGTGCCGCCGGGCGCTGGCCGGGCACGACCCCGAGACGCCGGCAGGCCGGGAGCGGCTGGCCCGGTGGCTGCTCGCCCGGCGGTGGGCCGCCGACGTCAGCCTCGACGAGCTCCGGGAGCGGCTCCGCCCGGTCGGGCTGCCGGTCGACCACGTGCTGCACCCCGGCCTCGACTGGATCCGTCGTCGGGTGCTCGGCGGTGTCCTCGACCTCGGCTTCGGCGCGGTCGACATCGACCCCTCCGACCCTGACCACGTCGTGCTCCTCCCCCAGCCACTGCTCGACGCGGTCGGTCTCGACGCGGAGCTCGAGTGGCTGCAGGCGGAGGGCTACCTGGAGCGGATGGGCGCGGTCGCGGCCGACCGACTCCTGCTCGACACGAAGGGGCAGCTGCGTCCCATCGGTGACTGCGACGCGGTCACGCTGCTCGGCTCCTCGTCGCTGCGCGCGGCGATCGCTGAGGAGGCCGGCGGTCTCGGCGCCGTCGTCGCCCCGATGCGCAAGCGCGGCTGGACCAAGATGGCGCTCATCGACCCGGCGTTCGGACCCGCGGCAGCGGCCGCGACCTCGCTCGAGGAGCGTGGCTTCACCCGCCCGCTGCTGGTCACGGCCGAGGAGCTGACCCTCGCCGTCGAGGGCGGCAGGGCCGCGGAAGTCGCGTTGCGCGAGCCCGCGACGGACGCTCCCTGGCTCAGGGACGTCCTCTACCGTTGATAATGGAGCGTGCCTGATCGCCGCTTCGTGCTCGCCTCCGCGTCGCCCGCGCGTCTGCGGCTGCTCCGGGACGCCGGTCTGGAGCCCGAGGTCGTCGTCAGCGGGGTGCCGGAGGACGTCGACGGGGCGGCGCACGACGTGGTCCTGGAGCTGGCGCGACGCAAGGCCCGCGCCGTCGCCGCGTCGCAGCCGGACGCCCTCGTCCTCGGCTGCGACTCCTTGCTGTCGCTCGACGGCAGCGTGTTCGGCAAGCCGGCCTCGGCGGAGGAGGCCGTTGCCCGCTGGCATGCCATGCGCGGACGGCACGGGTACCTGCTGACCGGCCACTGCCTCATCGACACCGCCGCCGGCCTGGAGGCCTCGGACGTCTGCTCGACGGTGGTCCGGTTCGGCAAGCCCAGTGACGAGGAGATCGCTGCCTACGTCGCCTCCGGCGAGCCGCTGCACGTCGCCGGCGCCTTCACCCTCGACGGCCGTTCCGCGCCGTTCCTGGACGGCATCGATGGTGACGCCGGCAACGTCATCGGCGTCTCTCTCCCCCTGGTACGGCGGTTGCTGGCCGAGGTCGGCACGTCGGTGGTGTCGCTGTGGAGCTGAAGATCGGCCCCCTGGCCGTCGACTCCCCCGTCGTGCTGGCGCCGATGGCGGGCGTCACGAACGCCGCCTTCCGCGCGCTCTGCCGCGAGTTCGGGGGCGGCCTGTACGTCAGCGAGATGGTGTCCGCCCGCGCTCTGTGCGAGGGCAACGAGCGCACCGAGACGATGGTGGCCGGCGCCCCGGGCGAGCAGATCCGGTCCGTCCAGCTCTACGGCGTCGACCCGTACTGGGTCAGCGAGGCCGTGAAGCGGGTCGTCGACCTCGGGGTGGACCACATCGACCTCAACAGCGGCTGCCCGTCGCCGAAGGTGACCCGCCGCGGCGGCGGCGGCGCGCTGCCGGCGCACCACGTGCTCTTCGGCAACATCGTGGCCGCGGCAGTGCAGGCGGCCGGGCCGGTGCCGGTCACCGTCAAGATGCGCAAGGGCATCGACGACGCCAACCTGACCTACCTCGAGGCCGCCTCCGCAGCGGCCGACGCCGGCGTGGCCGCGATCGCGCTGCACGCGCGCACCGTGGAGCAGCTGTACTCCGGATCGGCTGACTGGCAGGCCATCCAGACCCTGAAGGAGCACATCAGCTCGGTGCCCGTCCTGGGCAACGGCGACATCTGGCGCGGCGAGGACGGCGTGCGGATGGCCGAGGAGACCGGCTGCGACGGGGTGGTCGTGGGCCGCGGCTGCCTGGGCCGCCCGTGGCTGTTCCGCGACCTCGCGGATGCCTTCTCGGGACGGCCGGTGCAGGCGCCGCCGACGCTCGGCGAGGTCGCCGCGATCATGGCGCGGCACGCCCGGCTGCTCGTGGAGCACATGGGCGACGAGGCCTTCGCCGTACGCGACTTCCGCAAGCACACCGGCTGGTACCTCACCGGCTTCCCCGCCGGCGGCGAGATGCGCCGGAAGCTGGCCATGGCGCGGTCCCTCGCCGAGCTCGACGACCTGCTCGGGCAGCTCGAGCCGTCGGC
>JAOPVZ010000293.1 GCA_025965935.1 Frankiales bacterium
GATCGTGACCTACGTCTTGACGGGATCCCTTGCGCACCAAGGCATCTCCTCACACGTCGTCGAGGCTGGGCAGGTGGCGGTGCTGCGCACGGGACCGGGGGTCGTGCACGCGGAGCGCAACGCGGGCCCGACGGAGCTGCGGTTCGTCCAGACCTGGCTCACGACCAGCTCCGACGAGGTGTCCTATGACGTGCTCGGCGTCGGCGACCTCGCGGAGGTGGCGCGCGTGGGTGATGCACGGGTCCTCGCCGGCACCCTGTCCGACGGCTCCGCTGTCGAGCTGACAGGACATCTGTTCGTCGCCAGGGGCTCCGTCGAGGGGCTGAGCGAGGGCGACTCCCTGCGGACGACGACCCGGGTGGGCGTGCTGGCCGCCACGGACGCGCGCCTTGTCGTCGTCGCCTGGTGATCGACGGAGAGTTGCCGCGCTCCTGAGCCCTCGAAAGCGAGTCAGGTCTCCGTGGATCATGGGACGAGGTGGCTCAGAAGCGGTGGTCCTCCTTGTGGCCGGTCAGGTCCGCCCACACCTCGGCCACGTTGTCGTAGACCCGGCCGTCCGGGAGCCCCGCGCACAGCTGCACCAGGCGGTCGGGAGCCTGGGCCGCGACCAGGCGGGCCTTCACCTGCGCACCCTCGGCCGGCCAGATCTCCTTGCCCAGCACAGCGGCGAGCTCCGCCCGGCCCTCGATGTCCTCGGGTGTCAGGCCCTCCGGCACGCCGCCGGTCAGAGTGCCCTCGCCGTACAGGTCGACGTCCGGCTGATCTTCACCGGAAGGCTCTGCGGACCTCCAGTCCTCGGCCCGGGGGTCGTGGCCGCCGGTCACGATGCCGCGGGTCTCCTTCTGGAGCTCCTCGTCGAGTCGCCGTCCGTGCTTGTCGCTGCCGCGTTCCATGGTCGAGGGGTACCCGCGGACAACCTGGGTACACGAGCCGTCATGAAGGTCCGACTTGTCGAGATCCTCCCGGCTCTGCTGCTCGCCGGGCTGCTGGCTGCAGCGAGCACGCCCACGCAGACGGCCGCTGATCCGTCGTACACGATGACGGTCACGCCCAGCCGCTGACCGCGCCCGATCAGGTGCTGCCGAGCTCCGGTTCGGCCGGGGTGACCTGGTCGTCGCGCAGCCGGTAGCGGTCCACAGCCTTGGCCGGCACGTCGCTCTCCACCTCGCCGCGGCGGGCGAGCTCCGCGAGCACGGCGGTGGCGATCGACTCGGCGTCGACGTGGAAGTGCCGGCGCAGCGCGGCCCTGGTGTCCGAGCGGCCGAAGCCGTCGGTGCCCAGGGAGGCGTAGTCGCCGGGCACCCAGCGGCTGATCTGGTCGGGTACCGCACGCATCCAGTCGGACGCGGCGACGATCGGGCCGGCAGCGCCCATGAGCGCCTCCGTCACGAACGGGGTCCGCGGCGCCTCCTCGGGATGCAGCAGCGCGTGCTCGTCGGCGGCCAGGGCGTCGCGACGCAGCTCGTTCCAGGACGTGACCGACCAGATGTCGGCACCGACGCCCCAGTCCGCCCGGAGCAGCTCCTGAGCGGCCAGGGCGGAGCGGACCGTCACACCCGAGGACAGGATGGTCGCTTGCGCGGGCACGCCTTCGGAGCGCTTGAGCGGGTACAGCCCGCGCAGGACGCCTTCACGCAGACCGGGCACGTCGGGCAGCGGCGGCATCGGGTACGGCTCGTTGTAGACGGTGAGGTAGTAGAAGACGTCCTCGGGCGACTCGCCGTACATCCGGCGCAGCCCCTCCTCCACGATGAACGCCAGCTCGTAGGCGTACGCCGCGTCGTAGGAGATCACCGCCGGGTTCGTCGAGGCGAGCAGCAGCGAGTGACCGTCCTGGTGCTGCAGCCCCTCGCCGTTCAGTGTCGTGCGGCCGGCGGTGGCGCCGAGCAGGAAGCCGCGGCCGAGCTGGTCGGCCATCTGCCACATCTGGTCGGCGGTCCGCTGGAAGCCGAACATCGAGTAGAAGATGTAGATCGGGATCATCGGCTCGCCGTGCGTGGCGTAGCTGGTGGCGGCCGCGATGGTGGAGGCCATCGAGCCGGCCTCGGTGATGCCCTCGTGGAGGAGCTGCCCGACCTCGGACTCCTTGTAGGACAGCAGCAGGTCGCGGTCGACCGCGTCGTACCGCTGGCCGAACGGCGAGTAGATCTTGGCGGTCGGGAACAGCGAGTCCATGCCGAAGGTCCGGGCCTCGTCCGGGATGACCGGCACGAAGCGCGGGCCGATCTCCTTGTCGCGCATGAGGTCCTTGAGCAGCCGGACGAACGCCATCGTGGTGGCGATCGGCTGCTTGCCCGAGCCGGCCTTGAGCTCGTCGTAGACCGACGTGGGCGGCAGCGGCAGCGACGCCCTGGTCACCCGCCGCAGCGGCACGGAGCCGCCCAGCGCGGACCGGCGCTCGCGCATGTACTCGATCTCGGCGCTGTGCGGACCCGGGTGGTAGTACGGCGGCAGGCCGCTCTCGAGCGCCTTGTCGCTGATGTCGATGTAGAGCCGGTCGCGCAGCTCCTTGAGCTCGTCGACCGTGAGCTTCTTCATCTGGTGGGTCGCGTTGCGGCCCTCGAAGTCCTTGCCCAGCGTCCAGCCCTTGATGGTGTGGGCCAAGATCACGGTCGGCTGGCCGACCGTCTTGGTCGCGGCGTCGAAGGCGGCGAAGACCTTGCGGTAGTCGTGGCCGCCGCGCGGCAGGCTGCGCAGCTGGTCGTCGCTGAGGTGCTCGACCATCTTGCGCAGCCGCGGGTCCGTGCCGAAGAACTTCTCGCGGGTGTACGCGCCCTGCTCGACCGAGTAGGTCTGGAACTGGCCGTCGGGGGTGGTGTTCATCTGGTTGACGAGCACGCCGTCGACGTCGCGGGCGAGCAGGTCGTCCCACTCGCGGCCCCAGACGACCTTGATGACGTTCCAGCCGGCGCCGCGGAAGTACGACTCCAGCTCCTGGATGATCTTGCCGTTGCCGCGGACCGGGCCGTCCAGGCGCTGCAGGTTGCAGTTCACGACGAAGACCAGGTTGTCGAGCTCCTCGCGGGCGGCCACGCCGATGGCGCCGAGCGACTCCGGCTCGTCCATCTCGCCGTCGCCGAGGAAGGCCCAGACCCGCTGCTCGGAGGTGTCCTTGATGCCGCGGTGCTGCAGGTACCGGTTGAAGCGCGCCTGGTAGATCGCGCTGATCGGGCCCAGCCCCATCGAGACGGTCGGGAACTCCCAGAAGTCCGGCATCAGCCGGGGGTGCGGGTACGACGGCAGGCTCAGGGGCTTGCTCTCCTGGCGGAAGCCGTCGAGGTGCTCCTCCGTCAGTCGTCCCTCGAGGAACGCCCGGGCGTAGATGCCGGGGGAGGCGTGCCCCTGGAAGAAGATCTGGTCGCCGCCGCCCGGGTGCTCCTTGCCGCGGAAGAAGTGGTTGAAGCCCACCTCGTACAGCGAGGCGGCGGACGCGTAGGTCGCGATGTGCCCACCGACGCCGATCTCCGGCCGGTTGGCGCGCGACACCGTCATGGCGGCGTTCCAGCGCACGTAGGCCCGGATCCGCCGCTCGACGTGCTCGTCGCCCGGGAACCACGGCTCGCGCTCCGGCGGGATCGTGTTGATGAAGTCGGTGGAACGCAGCGGCGGCACGCCCACGGACTTCTGTCTGGCCCGCTCCAGCAGCTTCAGCATCAGGAACCTGGCACGGCTGCGGCCGCTGGTCTCGACCAGGTCATCGAAGCTGTCGAGCCACTCCTGGGTCTCCGCAGGGTCGACGTCGGGCAACTGGCTCGGCAGCCCATCGCTGATGACGCTGAACCGCTCGGGGGGACGTTCACTCACCGGGACAACCTCCTTCTCACCCCCCATCCAACCCCCTACCCGCGAGTAAGCGTCCTGTGACGGACACCATGTCCTGGTGGACACGACGGTGGTACAGATCAGGACCGGGGACCGGGAGGTCGTGCACGACCTGACGGGGGACTGTCGCCGGTTCGTCCGGGACAAGGGCGACGGGCTGCTGCACGTCTTCGTGCCGCACGCGACCGCCGGCATCGCGGTGCTGGAGACGGGCGCCGGGAGCGACGAGGACCTGCTCGCGGCGCTGCGCGACCTGCTCCCGGCCGACGACCGATGGCGCCACCGGCATGGCTCGCCCGGGCACGGCCGGTCCCACGTCCTGCCCGCGCTCGTCCCGCCGTACGCGACGCTGCCCGTGCTCGGAGGTGAGCTGGCGCTGGGGACGTGGCAGAGCGTGACACTCGTTGACCTCAACGTGGACAACCCCGTCCGGGACGTCCGCCTGAGCTTCCTCCGGGGCGGACGGTGATCCGCAACATGTCCACGGGGCTTGCCTTCAGGGGTGGGTTTCGGTGGACTACCTGAACGCGCGCACAGCGAGTGGGCGCAGAGGGTGAGGAGTTCCCGAGGTGAGCACGTCCGCGGACCAGACCGCGCCACGCGGTCTGGCCGAGCGCTTGGGCATCCAAGAAGGCCAGGTCGTGCAGGTCCTGGGGGACACTGACGACATCGATGACGAGCTGCTGGGCGACGTCGCGTCGCGCACCGGCACCGAGCTGATCCACGGCGACGACACCGACGAGGTCGTGGACGTGGTGCTGCTCTGGTGGCGCGACGGGGACGGCGACCTGGTCGACGCGCTCGTCGACGCCCTGACCAACCTGGGCGACAGCGGGGTGGTCTGGCTGCTCACCCCCAAGGCCGGCCGCGACGACCACGTCGAGCCGTCCGACATCGACGAGGCGGCGCCCACCGCCGGACTGTCGAGCACCCGCAGCACCAGCGCCGCCCCGGAGTGGTCCGGGACCCGCCTCGTCTCTCCGAAGGCGGCACGGGCGAAGCAGCGCCGCTGACCCCTTCGCAGGCCCGGCTGCTGCTCTCCGACGAGGGACGTGCCGCCGTCGACCTGGCCGGCTCGCTGGACCTCCCGCCGATCCCGGCGGCCGAGGCCATGCGCGCGTACGGCGAGGCCGGCCGGCTCGCCCTCGAGCAGGTCGCTCTCCGACGGCGCGCGCTGGCCAAGCACCCGGACGGCGACCGGCTCTGGTGGACGGCCGAGGCGCTGGAGCAGTCCACGCCGCGCACCGTGGCGCTGCACCACGCGCAGCGGTTCGCCGACGCGCCGCGGGTGCTGGACCTCGGTTGCTCGGTGGGTGGTGACCTCCTCGTGTTCGGCGACCGCGGGATCGGCGTCGACCTCGACCTGGCCCGGTGCCTGCTGGCCCGCGCGAACACCGGCGCGCCCGTCGCCTGCGCGGACGTCACGACCCTGAACCCGCGGGGATGGGTGTTCGCCGACCCGGCCCGCCGTACTGCTGGTCGTCGTGGCTTCGACCCCGCGAGCTGGTCACCGTCGCTTGCGCAGGTGCTCGCATGGGACGTCGACGCGCTCGGGGTCAAGGTCGCGCCGGGCATAGACCACGACGTGCTGCCCGCGGAGCTCGAGGTGGAGGTCGTCTCGCTCGACGGTGACGTGAAGGAGGCGATGCTCTGGCGCGGCGCGACCCGTCGGGGGCACCGCATGACGGCGACCCTCCTGCCCTCCGGTGCCCAGCTCGTCGGCGCGGGTGCCGTCGCGGCGGTGGCCGACGTGGGCGGCTTCCTCCTCGAGCCCGATGGCGCCGTCATCCGCGCGCACCTCGTTGCGGAGGTGGCGGCGGCCGTGGACGGCTGGCTCGTCGACGCCACCATCGCCTACGTGTCGGCCGACCGCATGGTGCCGACGCCCTTCGGCCGCTGGTACGAGGTGCTCGACGTGCTGCCGTTCTCGCTCAAGCGCCTGCGCGAGCGGCTGCGCGGTGTCGGGACGGTCACCATCAAGAAGCGCGGTACGGCGGTCGAGCCGGAGCAGCTCCGGCGGCAGCTCAAGCTGTCCGGGAGCGAGGAGGCCACGATCGTGCTCACCCGGGTCGCGGGCCGGCACGTCGCGATGGTCGTGCGCCCGCTCTGAGCTCCGGCCTCGCTAGCCTCATGGGCGCGGACTCATAGCTCAGCTGGTAGAGCAGCGCCCTTACAAGGCGAAGGCCGGCGGTTCGATCCCGTCTGAGTCCACCGCTCGCAGCAGGGTTCGGCGCAACGGTGTCGAAACAGACGCATCATGAAGCGCGCCCTCGCCGCCCTCGCCGCCGTCTCCGTGGCCGTCCCGTTCGGCGCACACGCGCTGGCCTCCGCCAAGTCGGCGCAGCGCAACGTCGCCGGCCTGCGCGCGGAGGTCACCGACGACGCCGTGCACCTGACCTGGCCGCGGACCGAGGGTGCCCTCGACGTCCTGCGCGACGGCACCCGGATCGCCCAGCTGGGCAAGGGCACCAGCTCGTACGACGACTCGGACGCCGCTCCTGGAGAGGTGCACGTCTACCGGGTCGGGGCGGCCGCGCACGACGACGAGGCGCGACCCGCGAGCGCGCGCACACCGTCGTACAAGGTCGGTGCCGCGAGCCGCGACATCACGCCGGTCGGCGTGGTGAACCAGGGCGGCTACGGGCTGGGTGACGGGCGGCTCATCCCGCAGGCAGTGGTTGGTCGGGGCGGGCGCGACGAGGCCAAGGGCGAGCACATCAAGACGCGGGCTTTCGTCGTCGACGACGGCAAGAACGCCGTCGCGATCGCCGACATCGAGGTGCAGGGCTGGTTCGCGAAGTACGAGTTCGGCAGCGACGGGTTGCAGGACATGGCCGCCGCCGTCGCCAGCCGGATCCCGCGGCTGCCGGTCAGCCACATCGTCATCGCCAGCGACCACAGCCACGCGGCGCCGGACACCCTCGGCGTGTGGGGCGGCCCCAACCCGGGCTACATGGACTTCGTCAAGGCGCAGGTGGTGGCGGCCATCACCGACGCGTACGCACAGCGCGGCTACGCCGACCTCAAGGCCGGCCACTCCGACGCGTCCGACCTCGTCTACAACCAGAGCTGCACCGAGGCGCTGAACCAGAGCAAGACGCCGGACTACCCCGGCCCGGACGTGTGCGCGACGCCCGGCAAGGACGGCATAGTGCGGGTGGTGCAGGCCACTGCGCCGAGCGGCAAGCACCCGCTGACGTGGATGGTCTATGCCGCGCACGCCACGGCGGGTGGCGGCAACGGCGTGCACGGGGACTGGCCGCAGTTCCTCAGCGACGCCATGACCGGGCAGTACGGCGGTCAGGGCATCGCCATGGTGGGGGCCCTCGGCGGCACCCAGCCGTGCCGCACCGCGTGCGCGTTCACCAAGCCGTCGAACCCCGGGTACGACGTCGCGGACCGGAAGACGGCGCTGGTGCTCAACTACGGCGCACACGTCGCGCAGGCACTGCGCACCGCCACGCCGGTCAGCGGTCCGGTGCTCGCGGCGCAGGGCTTCATCCGCGAGCCGATCGTGGGCCCGGCAGTGGCCGCGCTGTTCACGGCCGGGAAGTACGCCGGCGCCGAGCTGCTGCGCTCCCACGAGTCGCCCTGGGTGGTCGGCCAGACGATCCGCACCGTGGTCGGCGCGGTCCGGATCGGCGGGGTCGTCATCAACACCACACCGGGCGAGGGCTTCCCGCGGATCCGGCAGGACGTCGAGGACAGCCTCGGGTCACAGGCGCAGGAGGTGGTGCAGCTGGGGCTCGCGAACGACCAGCTCGGCTACCTGATCTCGCCGGTGTCCTACGTCCCGATCATCGCGGCCGAGGTGCCGGTCAACGACAACATCATCTTCAACGTGAGCCCGACGATCGGTGACCACGTGGCCTGCGCCGACATCAGGCTGATCTCGACGCTCCAGCTGACGCCGACCCTGCCGCCGACGTGCGCCGGCTACGACGTGGTGGACGCTGCGGGCGACCCGCTCGGCGACGTGCCGGTGGGTGGCGTCACGCTGCCTTGAGAGCGGCGGCGAGGTCGCGCGCGAGAACGGCGTAGCCGGCGTTGCTCGGGTGGTAGTGGTCGCTTGCGTAGAAGCTTGCCTCCGCCACGCCGCTGTAGTGCAGCTGGCTGACGTAAGTGAGGTGCCGCTCTGCCGCGACCTGCTGCAGGATCACGTCGGCCTCGACGTAGCGGGTGAGGTCGACGCCGTGCGGTGCGTACCCGCCGACCATGACGAGGTGTGCCCACGGCTGGCGGTGGTGCACGTAGTCGATGACCTGCAGCGCCTTCGCGCGGAGCCTCGCCAGGTCGCCGTGCCGGGCGTCGTTGGTGCCGCCCTCGAGAACGATGACGTCGTAGGGGGTGTGCAGGAAGCCGTCGTGCTGCAGCCGGTCGAGGTACCGCTTCCCGTGCTGCCCGCCGGTCGTGTACCCGGTGCCGCCGCGACCGTCGACGACCGCCTCCCAGCCGAGCGAGGCCGCCGCCCTGCGCACCTCCAGCGGGCGGGCCGGGTGCGAGCCGGTGCCGTTGATCAGGCTGTCGCCGAAGAACAGCGCCTTCGTGCGCGGGCCGCCCGACGCGGCCGAGCCGGAACCGATGAGCATGGCCACGACAGCGCTCAGCCCGAGCAGCAGCGCCGTGCCCCTTCGCATGCCCCCCACCTCGTCTTCCTCGGTCATCATCTCCCATGCACTGGAGGTCCGATGGCGCAATCACGGCAATGTGCCGGTCCGGTGACATCGAGAGCGACGGCGAGGAGCCCGCGCCTTAGGGTCAGCCCGTGAGCGCGACCCTCGGCGACGTCGTCGCTGCCCTCGAGCAGCTCTACCCGCCGGTGCTGGCGGAGCCCTGGGACGCCGTCGGTCTGGTGGCCGGCGACCCCGGGGCCAAGGTCGAGCGGGTGCTGTTCGCCGTCGACCCCGTCGAGGTGGTCGCCGAGGAGGCGCTGACCGGGGGTCACCAGCTGCTCGTCACGCACCACCCGCTGTGGTTGGGCGGTACGACGAGCGTGGCGGCCGCCGATCCGAAGGGCCGAGTCGCGCACGCCCTGGTCAGCGGCGGCTGCGGGCTGCTCGTCGCGCACACCAACGCCGACCGGGCGCATCCGGGCGGCGTCTCCGACGTGCTGGCATCGCTATTCGACCTGCGTGACCCGACGCCCTTGGAGGCCTCGCCGGAGCCGGTCGACAAGCTGGTGTTCTTCGTGCCGGTCGCCGATGCCGAGCGGGTCACGTCGGCGGTGACCGCTGCCGGCGGTGGCAGCATCGGTGCCTACGACTCGTGCACCTGGTCGACCACCGGCACGGGCACGTTCCGCCCGCTCGAGCGGGCGTCGCCTGCCGTGGGCTCGGTCGGCCAGCTCGCGTCGGTCGAGGAGGCGCGGGTGGAGACGGTCGTGCCACGGGCGGCGCGCGCTGCCGTCGTACGGGCTCTGCTCGAGGCGCACCCGTACGAGACGCCGGCCTACGACGTGCTGGAGCTGGTCCCGCTGCCGTCGCCCAGGGGGTTGGGCAGGGTCGGCGACCTGCCGGCAGCGATGCCACTCGGCGACCTGGTCGCCCGGGCAGCCGAGGTGCTGCCCGCGACGGCGTGGGGCGTGCGGGCCGCAGGGGACCCGGCTGCCATGATCGGCAGGTTGGCTGTGATGGGCGGGTCGGGCGGCGACGCGATGGGGCTCGCGGCGGCAGCCGGCGCGCAGGCGTTCCTGACCTCGGACCTCAAGCACCACATCGCGTCCGAGCGGCCGGAGGGGCTGGCGCTGGTCGACGCCGCGCACTGGGCGACCGAGCAGCCGTGGGTGGCGGCCGCGGCGGCCGCGCTGACTAGGGTCATGGATGTCGCGACGTTCGCGTCGACGACGTGCACCGACCCCTGGACAACAGCATCAAGGAGCCCCCACAGGTGAAGGCCGATCCGTTCGTCCAGCTGCGGCTGCTCGACCTGCAGGCGCTCGACAGCACGCTGGACAGGCTGGCGCACCGGCGCAAGACGCTCCCGGCGATCGCCGAGATCGCGCGGCGCGACGACCTGGTCGCCGGGCGGCAGGGCGACGTGGTGCTCGCCGAGACGACGGTCAGTGACCTGCAGCGCGAGCTGGACAAGGCCGAGGCGGACATCGAGCAGGTGCGGACGCGCAAGAAGCGCGACGAGGAGCGGCTCGCCTCCGGTGCCATCACGCAGCCGAAGCAACTCGAGGAGATGCAGCACGAGGTGCAGACCCTGACCCGGCGGCAGTCCGACCTCGAGGACGCGGAGCTCGAGGTCATGGAGCGGATGGAGGAGGCGCAGCGGGCGCTCGACACCCTGCACGCCGAGCGCAGCGAGCACGACGACGCCCGGGCCGCGGCGGTCGCCGAGCGAGACCGCGAGTGGGCCGCCATCGACGCCGAGATCGCCACCGTCACCGAGGAGCGCGCCAAGCTCGCGCCGGAGTTCCCGGCAGACCTGCTCGCGCTCTACGAGAAGATCCGTTCGGCGGAGGGCGGCATCGGTGCGGCGCCCATCGAGCGCGGCCGCTGCGGCGGGTGTCATCTCGACCTCATGAACAACGAGAAGTCGGCGTTCCGGGACGCACCGGTCGACGAGGTGCTGCGGCACGAGGAGTGCCGACGGATCCTGGTCCGCACGGCCGAGTCCGGCCTCTGATGCGGGTCTCCGTCGAGGCCGACGGCGGCTCGCGGGGGAACCCCGGCCCGGCCGGCTACGGCGCGGTCGTCTTCTCCCAGGACGGCGAGGTGCTCGCGGAACGGGCCGCCGGCATCGGCCTGACCACCAACAACGTCGCGGAGTACTCCGGTCTCATCGCCGGCCTGCAGGCGGCCCTGGAGGTCGGCGCCACCGAGGTCGACGTCCGGATGGACTCCAAGCTCGTCATCGAGCAGGTCTCCGGCCGCTGGCAGGTCAAGCACCCGGGCTTGCGGCCGCTGGCCCGCGAGGCCACCGAGCTGCTGTCGCGGTTCTCCTCGTTCACGGCGACCTGGATCCCGCGCGAGCGGAACAAGTACGCCGACCGGCTCGCGAACGAGGCGATGGACGCTGTCGCTCGTGGCCACGTCTGGAAGCCGGGTGCCGACACCGGACCGGCCGATGCGGCCGACCGCTGGCTCGAGGCGCAGCAGCCCGCCAAGCTCGTCGGCTGGCAGGACATGGGCAGCAAGCCGACCACGACGCACCTGCTGCGCCACGGGCAGACACCGCTGTCGATCGAGAAGCGCTTCTCCGGCATCGGTGACCCGGCGCTCACCGACGTGGGTCAGGCTCAGGCCGCTGCCGCGGCGGAGACCTTCCGCGAGTCGTCGGCGGTCGCGGTGGTCAGCTCGCCGCTGCGCCGGGCGCAGCAGACCGCGGCCGCCGTGGCCGCCGTGCTCGGCGTCGAGGTCGAGACCGAACCTGGGTTCCAGGAGACCGACTTCGGCGACTGGGAGGGCTACACCTTCGGCGAGGTACGTGAGAAGTGGCCGGCTGAGATGGACGCCTGGCTGTCGTCGACCGCCGTCGCGCCGCCGCACGGCGAGAGCTTCGACGCCACCGCGGTCCGGGTGCGGCAGGCCCGCGACCGGCTGCTCGCGTCATACGGCGGCAGCACGGTCGTCGTCGTCAGCCACGTGACGCCGATCAAGACGATGCTCCGGATGGCGCTCGACGCCCCGGCCGCCTCGATCTACCGGATGCACCTGGACCTCGCCTGTCGTTCGACCGTGCAGTGGTTCGCCGACGGTCCGGCTGTGGTGCGCTCGATGAACGAGACCCACTACCTCGCCGCGGTGGCCTCGGGGGAGTAGCGCTCAGAGCAGCGGGACGGTCGCGAGCAGCAGCAGCGGCACGAGCACCAGGCCGGCGGTGCTGTAGCGCCACCAGCTGATCCGCACGCCGCGCGCCCGGCACCGCTCGGCCCACAGCAGCGTCGCCAGCGAGCCCCAGGGCGTCACGAGCGGTCCGAGGTTCACACCGAGCAGCACCGGCAGCAGCTGGTCGTGCGGCGCCACCCGCTCGACCGCAAGGTAGGCGGGCAGGTTGTTGACCGCGTTGGCGCCGCCGGCCGCGACGAACGCCGTGCGCAGCGAGCCGCCGATGCCGTGCTGCAGAAGGTCATCGACGCCGAGCGGGCCGGCAGCGTCGACCACCAGGAACAGCCCAGTCACCAGGAGCACCAGCCGCCACGGGAGCAGCCCCGGCCGGAGCGCAGATCGCTTGCGCCACAAGAAGAACGCGACGGCGATCGCTGCCGCGATGCTCGATGCCACCGCCACCTCGGCGCCCGCCAGAAGGGCCGGCACGAGCACCAAGCAGGCCGCCGCGGTCCCGGCGAACAGCACCCGGTCCTCCGGTGGTGCGGCCGCCGGTTCGACGTACCGGCCGGTGAGCGACCGCCGCTGCCAGAGCAGCAGTACCGCGACCGTGACGGCGATCGCAACAACGGCGGGTACGGCGAGATGGCGCACGTATTGCGTCGTGCTGAGGTTGAGGCGGCCGAGGGCCAGCAGGTTCGTGAGGTTGGACACCGGCAGCAGCAGGCTGGCGGTGTTGGCCAGCCAGACCGCCGCGATGGCGAACGGCAGGGGACGCAGGCCGAGCTGCTGCGCCAGTGCCAGCACCACAGGAGTCACGAGGACGGCGGTGGTGTCGAGGCTGAGCAAGATCGTCGTCGTGCTCGCCAGGATCACGACCATGCCGAACAGCACCAAGGTGCGGCCGCGCGCGACGCGTGCCGCCCAGCGGGCCGTCACGTCGAAGACCCCGGCGGCGTCCGCGAGCTCCGCCAGCACCGTGATGGCGACGAGGAAGACGAGGACCGGCCCGGTGCGGTCGAGCACGTCGACCGCACCGCTAGGGGAGAGGAGGCCGGTCGCGACGGTCAGGGCCCCGAGCACGGCGGCTGCGAGCCACACGGCCTCGATCTTGTCGTACCGCCGCTGTGGCGAAGCCACGGGTACCGGCCAGGTCCTAGTCTGGTGGTGGGACGAGTCGGCCGGACGGTCGCGGCAACCTCCAGTTGTCGAGGAAAGTCCGGGCTCCACAGGGCAAGGTGGTCGCTAACAGCGACCCGGGGTGACCCGCGGGAAAGTGCCACAGAGAACAGACCGCCGCCCCTTCGGGAGCGGTAAGGGTGAAACGGTGCGGCAAGAGCGCACCAGCGCCCGGGGTGACCCGGGCGGCTTGGCAAACCCCACCTGGAGCAAGGTCAAGAGAGAGCTTCGGCTCTTGCGGAAGCGTTTGAGGGCGGCCCGCC
>JAOPVZ010000309.1 GCA_025965935.1 Frankiales bacterium
ACACCTCGCCCAGCCCGAACAGCGCCGCGAACACCAGCACCACCGGCGTCGACGGGTGCAGCCCGAGCAGCAGCCACGACAGCCCCCACAGCGACGCGGACAGCGCGAGCGCCTGCGTGCGCCGCCAACGACGCACCCAGCCCAGGATCGGCAGCTGCAGCGACACGATGAGCACGGTGTTGACCGTGAAGGCGAGCGCGATCGTCGACGGTGACACCGACCCCTCGACGCGCGCGAAGGCCGGGAAACCGGAGTCGAGCGCCGCATAGCCCGTCATGGCGAACAGGAACGCGGCCACGCAAACCCGCCGGAAAGCCTTGTCCGCCAGCACTTCCCGGTACGACGACGGGCTGGCGTCCGCGGACCGGCTGCGGCGCACCGCCGGCGGGAGCAGCAGCACCTGGATGACGCAGGCGACGGCGCAGCCCACGAACAGCGCCTCGAACGTGGCCGCCCGGTGCACGTCGACAACCGCGGAGGAGACCAGTGTCCCGACCCCGATGGCCGCGTTGATGGCCGTGAACTGCAGCCCGTAGGCGCGCCCGACCTGCGACGGCTCCGACACCAGCCCGCCGAGGAGCGCGTTGCCGGCCGGGAACGACGGCCCGATGCCGACCCCGTTGAGCAGCAAGGCGATCAGCGCGAGGCCGGGCCGGGTCGCGAAGGCCAGCGACGCCTGACCGGCGGCCTGCATCAGAAGGCAGCCGGCGAGGACGGTGCGGGCACCGAACCGGTCGATGAGCACGCCGCCGAGTGGCACCGTGGCCAGGCCGACGGCACCGGGGATGGCCAGCAGCAGGCCGACGGTCGGCAGCGGGATGCCGCGCACCTCGTGCAGCAGGATGAGCGTGAACGGCAGCGTCAGCCCGGTGCCGAAGCGCGAGACGGCGACCGACAGCAGGTACCGCCGGGCAGCGGGGGGCAGGCTCACCACCTCTACCCTGCCGAAGACCTGCGACAGGCACGACCGGGTTTCAGCCCAGCCGCTGAGAGACCTCCACCCAGCGGTCCAGGACCGTCGACGCCGCGCCGTCGTCGAGGGCGGCCGTCGCGGCGACGAGCCCGTCGGCGAGCCGCTCCTCGAGCCCGCCCGGCAACGCGCGGTAGGCCGCCAGCGCCGCCGCGGCGTTGAGCAGCACGGCGTCCCGGACCGGCCCGGGCTTGCCCGCCAGCAGGTCCCGGACCACCCCTGCGTTCAGCGCCGCGTCGCCACCGCGCAGGTCCTCCAACGAGGCGCGCGGGACACCGAGCGACGAGGGGTCGAACGACGACTCGGAGACCGACCCGCCGGCGACCGTCCAGACCGTCGAGGGGCCGGTCGTGGTCAGCTCGTCCAGCCCGTCGTCGCCGCGGAAGACGAGGGCGTCTGCGCCGCGGGCGGCCAGCACGCCGGCCATGACCGGCGCGAGCCGGCCGTCGGAGACGCCGACGGCCTGCGACTGCGGCCTGGCCGGGTTCGTGAGCGGGCCGAGGACGTTGAAGACGGTCGGCACGCCGAGGTCGCGCCTGGCCACGGCGGTGTGCCGCATCGCCGGGTGGAACACCGGCGCGAAGCAGAACGCGATCCCCGCCTCGGCCAGGCACGGACCGATGGCGTCGGGCGGCAGGTCGACCCGGACCCCGAGCTCCTCCAGCACGTCCGCGGAGCCGCAGGCGGAGGACGCGGCCCGGTTGCCGTGCTTGGCGACGGGCGCGCCGGCGCCGGCCACCACGAGGGCGGCCATCGTGGAGATGTTGACGGTGTGCGCCCGGTCGCCACCGGTGCCGCAGGTGTCGACCACCCGGCCGACCACCGACACGGGGGCGGCGAGCTCGAGCATGGTCTCGACGAAGCCGGCGACCTCGTCGGGCGTCTCGCCCTTGGCGCGCAGTGCGATGACGAAGCCGGCGGTCTGGGCGGGGGACGCGTCGCCGTTCATGATCTCGCGCATCACCCAGGCGGTGTCGGCGCCCGGCAGCGACTCCCCACGGAGCAGCGTGGTCAGCAGCTCCGCCCAGCGGGACATGGGTCTAGAGCGCGGCGGCGCGGCGCACGGGCAGCGCCTGCTCGCGGTGCTTGAGCAGCTCGACCACCGCGTCCACCGTGGCCGGCGGGTCCACGGGCAGCGACAGGAAGGCGTCGGCGAGCGACCACTTCGCGAGCCACGTGTCGTCCTTGCGGGCCACGAGCAGCAGCACCGGCGGGCAGTCCGCGATCTCGTCCTTGAGCTGCTTGGCCAGCCCGAAGCCGCCGGTCGGGCGCGCCTCGCCGTCGACGACCACGAGGTCGATGCCGCCGGCGTCCACCGCCTCGAGCAGCGCCTCGCCGGTCGGCGCCTCGACGAACTCGACGGGCGGCAGGTCCGGGGACGGCCGCCGACCGACAGCGAGCCGCACGGCGTCACGGAACGCGGGGTCGTCGCTGTAGACCAAGACCTGGGGCATTCCGCCAGCCTACCGAGGCCGGGTGTTCGGACCCTTCCAGGGCAGCTCGACGGTGTGCGCCCAGCAGGTGGGGTTCTCGTTGTACGCCGAGAGCTTGGCGCCGCAGACGGTGCACGCCCGCGTGAGGATTGTCCGGTTGTGCCGGGGACGGCGTGACGGGGACGGGGTCATGAACCGGAACGTAGGAATCCGGTGCAGCCGCGGTCAAGGGAGGTTCTCTGCGGCCTCCAGGCGATCCAACCGGCGGTCTTCCCGTGCGGCCTCGCGTTCGGACGCCTGCATCCACTGGACGACGGCGACCCCGATGAACAGCAGACCGACGATGTCACCGGATGCCCAGATCAGCCCGCCACCCACCTGCTGCTGGAAGACCGCGTCCGCCCGGCCGATGAGCGGCAGGTAGCGCGTCGGTGCGATCAGGCCCTTGCCGGACTCGTCCACGGTCATGATCGCGACGCCCAGGAAGGCGTGGAACGGCATCGTCGCGAAGAGCATGAGGACGCGGAACGGGTGGCTGACCTTCCCGGGGATCGGGTCCACCCCGATGATCGGCCAGAAGAACAGGCACCCCACGATCACGAAGTGCAGGTGCAGCAGGTCGTGCAGCGTCCGGTTGTCCAGCGTCGCGCCGTACCAGCCGGAGAAGTACAGGGCGAACGGCGAGCCCACGAACAGCAGCCACGGGATGGCCGGGAACGTCACGACCCGGGCCACCCGTGAGTGCAGCACGCTCAACAGGCCCCTCCGGGGGCGGCTCGGCAGCGTCCGGAGCGCGAGCGTGACCGGGGCTCCCAGCGCCAGGAACACGGGCGCCACCATCGACAGCAGCATGTGCTGGACCATGTGCACGCCGAACAGCGTGGTGTCGTAGGCCTCCAGGCCCGAGACGAGGGCGGCCGCGAGGACCAGCTCCCCCGTCAGCCACGCCGCCACCCGCGCCCACGACCAGGCGTCGCCCCTCGAGCGCAGCCGCTGTACGCCGTACAGGTAGAGGCTCGTCGTGACCACGATCACGAGCGTCGGTACGGCGGGAAAGCGGGCGTCCGTGAAGACGCTGGCGAGGCCGAACGGGGCAACTGCCACGAGGTCAGAGTAGGGCTGGAGAACGGATCCGACGCGCCGGGCACCCCCGCGTGGAAGCCGAGCCCGGACCCTGCCAGAATGCCCGCGTGACAACTGCCTCTGCCACAGCTCACGCGGCCCCCCAGGCCCAAGGGCACACGCTCACCCGGCCCAACATGGTGTCGGTCGGCACCATCGTCTGGCTGTCCTCGGAGCTGATGTTCTTCGCGGCGCTGTTCGCGATGTACTTCACGATCCGGGCAGCCACCGGCCACGCCAACTGGCCGCCGGACCACGTGCACCTCAACGTGCCCTACTCGACGGTCTTCACCCTGATCCTCGTGGCGTCCTCCGGCACCTGCCAGTGGGGCGTGTTCAAGGCGGAGCAGGGTGACGTGCACGGCATGCGGCTGTGGTTCTTCATCACGTTCGTCATGGGGCTGGCGTTCGTGCTCGGCCAGGCGAACGAGTTCCGCTCGCAGTACGGCGAGGGCAACACCATCCACAGCGACGGCTACG
>JAOPVZ010000006.1 GCA_025965935.1 Frankiales bacterium
TGACGCACTGCTCGCCGCCGTGCTGCTTGCCGCACGGCGCGAGCGTCCCCTCAAATCGGCTGATCGTGGCGGTCACGAGCTACCTCCCCCAGGAAAGGGCGCGTATCTCCTGAGGGTGCTCCTCAACAGGCCGCTTGTGAAGTGGTTCGACGACACTGTTTGCGCTGCCTATCGGTGGCGCACCGTCGGATTCTCGAGGCTGCGCTCAGGGGCTGTGGGGCGGCCGCCTGAGGCGAGAGGCGGTCCGCTGTCCGCGGGCGAGCACAGCCAGCAGGGCTCGACCACGTATCAAGGACCACCCGTATTACCTCTCGGGCGCGCCGTTTCTAGAGGGCGGGGGGACTGATCCAGCCGACCTGTAGGAGGTCCCATGGCTGTCTCTGCACGACGCACAGCAACAGGCACAGCCGTGCTCGCCGCGACCCTCGTCGTCGCCTGGTTGCCCAGCGGAGCCGCGGTCGCTGAAACCAGTGACACCGGACCGACGGTCATCGCGTCCCAGCTCGACAACCCGCGCGGGCTGGCGCTGGACAAGCACGGTCAGCTCATCGTCGGCGAGGCCGGCCACGCGGGGAGCGTCTGCACGGCAGCGCCTGGCGAGCTCGGCCCGACCTGCATCGGGTTCACGTCGCGGATCAGCAGCATCGACCCGGCCACAGGTGAGCGACGCACCCTCGCGTCGGGGTTCCCGTCGGTCGGCACCGCCGTGGGGGCGACCGGCATCGACGGCGTTACGACCCAGCGCGGCAAGGTCTACGGGATCATCACCGGGAGCCCGTTGGGAATCCCCGCTGACGCCTGCGGCACCGGGTCGACGCCCGGCTGCGCCGATGTCGTCGCCCGCGCCGTCCGGCAGCTCGGCGACCTGGTGAGCGTCAACGGCCACTCACGGCACTCGCGCACGGTGGCCGATGTCGGGACGTACGACTACCGGTGGATCGTCGACCACAAGGCGGCCCTGGGAGCGACGGCCAACCCGGACTTCCAGCCCGGTGACAGCAACCCGTACGGCGTGGCGCCCGCGGAGGACGGCGGCTTCTACGTCGTCGACGCCGGCAGCAACACGCTGGATCTCGTCGACCGTCACGGCGATGTCTCCGTGCTCGCCTACCTGCCGGACCCGCCCGGTCCTCCGGACCAGCGGTTCCCGTACGACTCCGTGCCAACCTGCGTGGTGCCGAGTGACGACGGCGTCTGGATCGGCACGCTGTCCGGCCAGGTCTACCTCTGGGACGGCCTCGCCGCGACGCTCGTGGCCGACCGCACGGACGGTCTCACCGCGATCAACGGCTGCGGTGCCGACAACGACGGCAACCTCTACGCCGCCAACATCTTCGGTGCGACACCCGACGAGATCTTCGCCCCGCACACCGGATTCGTCAGCAAGATCACCGTCGGTGGCACAGTGACGACCGTCGCCGGCACCCAGGGGATGAGCTTCCCGGCCGGCGTGGCCGTGGACAGGCACACCTTGTACGTCGTGACCGAGTCCATCTGCCCCAAGGACCTGGCGCTCGTCGGAGCTGAGGACCCGCCGGTCTGCGAGGCGACCGGTCAGGTGGTGCGACTCAGCATCTAGGAGTCGACAGTGGTGGCGGCCCCGGGATGGAGGGTGCAGCCACCACCCCGAACACGCTGGAGGGGCGGTGCCGATGACCGGCACCGCCCCTTTGCTCGAGCGCACCTTCCGCCGATCAGAACGGCTCGGTGACCCGTCCCACCAGAGCATCGTCGACGTCGCGTGGTGGCGGCGTGCTGGTCGTGGCGGCCCCCCGCGATGGGCACCACTCGCGGACCACGCACCACGTGCACTGGGCACCGGGGTTGGCTGCGAAAGCCTGGTCCCTGTGCCAGCCGAGCGCTGCGGAAGCGACGAGCTGCCGAGCGTTCGACACCAGGACCTCGTCAGCCGTGTCCAGCAGGTAGATGCGGGACTCCTCCGCCCGGAGAACCTCGAGCTCGACGACGCCCTCCCGGCGAGCGGGTGCCTCATCGCCTCCTTCGGGGACCTGGTCGTGGAGAAGCAGCAGGTCGAGCGCCGCCGCGAGGAACGTTCGCATCGCGTCCTCGGCATCGACCGGCAGCTGGCGACTTGTCGTCTTCGTCTCCCGCCACACGTGGCGCGACCCCGCGGTGAACGTCAGGTCCGGCGTGGCCGCCACGATGACGTTGGCGTGGTTGTCGAAGACGCTGATGCGCGGCTCGACCCTCACATGATCGGTGTCGCCGAAGCCGAGCGGACACTCCTGCTCGAGGTGCTGGCGAAGGAAGGGCAGCGCAGCCCGGTACTCCTCGTCGGTGACGCTGTCGCGCATCGGTCCCGTGTTCGTGTCCGGCAGGTCTTCCGACGTACAGCCAGAATGGCCCTCGCGGGAATGCGCTGCGGCCAGCCAGCGGTGCACGGCGATGCCCCGCGACTGGGCGCTTCCCTGGCCGACTTCGCCTGGCAGGTAGGAGACGTTGCGAAGGAAGTAGAGCGAGGGGCAGATCGCATAGCGGTCGAGGTCGGAGGCGCTCACTGACCGCGTCTTGGGCCCGTAGGAGGGCTGACCGAGCAGGCCGGCGACCTGGGGGACCGCGGGGCACGCGGACACCCAGCGGCAGCGTGAGCAGTCCCACCCCGGGCGGAGCGCAGAACCGCTGAGAATGCTGGTGATCCGACCGCTGACCTGCGCCTGGTAGTCGAGGCGAACCTGCTCGGCCGTTGCCTCGTAGATGACGCGATGCCCGCCGTCTCCGAGGCTGAACTCCAGGATTCGGACGTGCTGGGGCCGCGGTTCGCTGGGTGGGGCGTCTTTCTCGTGGCCGTCGACGGCCAAGCGGCCAGCCACGATGGCGAAGGCCTGATCGGCTTGGCTGGTCCCGCGGACCCGTCCGTTCCGGAGGCGGTGCAGCTCGCGCACACAGTCGGGTGCGTCGTAGTTGACCGCCCAGCACGTGAGGCTGCGGTCGTCCCTGGACATCTCACGGCGGCGGATCCACGTCAGCGCACCGAGCTCGAGCCGTCGGCTCTCGATCCACTCGATGTACCGGGTCACGCCGGCCCGGACGAAGACCTCGACGCCAGGGTGCATCGGCTGCTCGCCCTTGCGAGAACGGGCGAGCACCTCATCCAGCGCCTCGTCGACGGACTTGCCCCACTGGACTTCCTCGATCGAGTTCATGACCGCGAAGGCGATGACGGGATGCGGGTCCTGCTCTGGTCGCCAACCCGGGATGTCCGGCCAGATGTTCGGGTGCGCCTCGAGGTTGAGGTAGGCGGGGCAGCTCTGATCGGCGCCCGCCACCTTCGACGCCGTGAGCTGGATGCGGGTTGCTTGACCGCGGTGGGGGAGCCCGATGCTCAGCGGTGCCGTCACGCGGGCTCCTCCTGGCTCACGGCCACTTCGGCGGCGTCGAGGTCGGGATCCCGCCCGGTCTCTGGCACGGCGGACGTGCTCCGGTGCAGGCCCCGCTGCGCCAGCACCTGGTGGGACGCCTCCGACCCCGGCGTCGGCGCGTTCCGGTTGCGGGCAGGGCACGCGACCGCGAAGTCGCAGAACTTGCACAACGGTCCCGTGATCGCGTGCCAGGTGCTCCCGTCGTACGAGGTGTTGATGGTGCTCCAGGTGAGGTCGAGGCGACGCGCGTGGTCGAGGAGGTACGGGCGGAGCACGGGTCGGCGAATCCGCTTGGGGCCGAGCAGGTAGAGCAGCTCGACCTCGTCCGGGAGCCGCTTCTCGGGGTGGCTGGCGGCGAGCACCGCGGCGTAGGTGAAGAGGCCGGCGAGGGCCTTCTCGACATACCGAGGTGCTGGGACCCTGCCGGTCTTGTAATCGCTGATCCGCCAGACGCCGTCGACCGTCATCCGGTCGATGCGCCCGCGGATCGGTGCGCCGTAGAGATCCGCCTCGACCCAGGTCTCGACATGCTCAGGATCGACGAAGAGCTCAGTGGGGTCCTCGAGCGCGAACAGCCCGTCGAGGGACGCCTCCGCCTTCTGGCGGATGACTGCTCCGGAGTCTGCGCTCAGCATGTCCTGGTACTCCGGCTTGGCGGCCCAGATCGGCCAGGCCGTGGCCAACAGCTCGGATGCCCGTTGGCGGGTGCGCACCGCCGGCTCGAGCTTGTAGAGCTCCTCGGCCACCTCGTGGACGATGTTGCCGAGCGCGGTGTGCTCAGTAGGTGGGGTGCGCCAGCGCTCCACGGCGCCGAAGAAGAACTTCAGCTGGCAGCTGAGGAAGTCGCTGGCGCGGCTGGGGGAGAGGGTGACGGGCAGCGTCGAGGCGCCTTGCTCCACCACGACAGCCACGCCTGAGTCCGACACGGGTTCACTCTGTCGCATACGCGGGTTCTTCGGTCCTGACGAGAACGATCGGCTCAAGCGCTGGGAGCACAGCGCTAGACCGGCAGCAGCTCCGGGCGCTTGCAGGTGATGACGTCTCCCGAGGACTGACCACGCGTGTGCCGCACGGCCCACGGCACGAGGTGCGTCACGACCCAGCGCACCTCACCGAGGAGGACGCGCGGCAGGCGCCGAGGTACGTCGGGAAGGGGCGCCCGCCAGTCGTCGCTGACCGGCACCTCCAGGGCCTCGGCGAGTGCGAGGGCGATCCGCCGGTGGCCCTCGCTGTTGCCGTGCAGCCGGTCGTCGTCCCACAGCGCCGGGTGGCTCGCGACGGGTTCGCGGTCGAGGTCGACGACGATGGTGCCGAAGCGTTCGGCGAGGTCGCGGGTGATCTCGTTCAGGGCGGCGAAGCGGGGACGCAGCGCGATCGCGATCGGCGCGACGCTGCCCATGTCCGGCATCGTGAAGGTGACGACCTTGGCGCCAGCGGCCGCGAGCTCGCCGTGGATCGCGTGCAGGTCGTCGCGGAGGCGGTCGGCGTCGAACCGAGGGCGCAGCACGTCGTTCACCCCCGCGACGGCGACCGCGATGTCGGGCTGCATCGCGACCGCGAGCGGCAGCTGCTCCTCGCGGACCTCGGGGGCGAGCCGGCCGCGAACGCCGAGGTTCGCGTAGAGCAGGCCGGGGTGCACGGCCTTCAGGTGCCCGGCGAGCCGGTCGGCCCACCCGACGTACACGCCGTCGTGGCCGGGGTCCATGAGCCCCTCGACCGTGCTGTCACCGATCGCGACGTAACGCAGTGCCATGACCGCAGAATAGGCTTTACCCGTGGTGCAGAAGGTGGACGCGAACGGGATCGAGCTGGCCTACGAGACGTTCGGCGACGAGGACGCGAGCCCGCTCGTCATGGTGATGGGGCTCGGCACCCAGATGATCGCGTGGCCCGACGAGCTGTGCGAGGACCTGGCGAAGGCCGGGCACTGGGTGGTCCGCTTCGACAACCGCGACATCGGCGAGAGCACCCATCTCCGCGGGACTCTGGCGCCGCCGATCGCAGCGGTCGCCGCCCGCCGTACCAGGCCTCCGTACACGGTGAGCGACATGGGACGGGACCTGCTCGGACTCCTCGACGGGCTGGGCATCGACAGCGCGCACGTCGTCGGCGCCAGCATGGGCGGGTTCATCGCGCAGTCGGCGGCGATCCAG
>JAOPVZ010000009.1 GCA_025965935.1 Frankiales bacterium
AGGCCGACCGCGACGCGAGCGACAGCGCGTTGCTCAAGGTGCGGGAGGAGGCAGTGAAGATCATCGGCGGGCACCTCAGCGTCGAGCTGTTCGAAGAAGTCTTCTTCGAACTGGTGGGCGGCCCGCAGTCGGTCGGCTCGTTCCTGCTCGTCACCCGAGCCAACACGGACCCGGCCAAGGTCGACGAGGTCATCGAGCGCTTCAGGGGCGACGTGCTCCCGCAGATCAGGACCGCACCCGGTCTGCTGGCCGTGCGGCAGATGGTGAATCGCGAGACCGGCGACGGCGCTGTGGGCACCGTATGGAGAGACGCCGACGCGATGCGGGCCGGGCTCCAGGCCGCCGAGGAGCGCCAGCGCACCCAGGACCTGCCGGTCACGATCGTCGACCGCAGCCAGCGCGAGATCGTCTTCGTCGACCTGGTCATCTAGTACTGCATCGAGTTGCGATTGCCCTGTTGATGACAGTGGCCGCTCGTTGACCGTGCGGTCGGCCGCGGGGATCGCACGCGGGGAACCCGCACAGTCCCAGCACTCCCCGTGACCGTGCGGCCGGCCGCGGGGATCGCACGCGGGGAAGCCGCACAGTGCGCAAGCGGGCCGAAGGTCAGGAGCGGCACCCCTTGTCTGCCCACTTTCCCATAGTGGGTCGCGGGGGCTATCGTGCGGCCATGGGGATCCTCGTCGAGACGGACGGCCGCAGCCGGGTCGTGCTGCCAGGCCACAGCAACCAGTCCTTCGTCATGCGCGAGAACGCCGACGGCAGCATCCTGCTGGAGCCGGCTCGAGTGGTGACCGACGCCCAGCACGACTACGACTCGACGCCCGAGCTGCGGGAACTCCTCGAGCGGGCGACTGCTTCGAAGACGGTGCGCCGCACCCGTTCCCGTCGTACGGCCTGAGCGCGCGTGAGCTTCACCGGCGACTACTCCGAGGTCGCCGACGCCCAGCTCGACAAGCTCGAGCAAGGACCTGATGCGGAGCTCTACGACGCCGTGCTGGCAGCGTGCGAGCTGGTCTTCGCCGCGCCGGCTGTGGCACAGAGCTACAGCGCTGCCGTGACGACCGCCTCCGGGATCGTGCTCCGCCTTCCGGTGGCCGGCCACCCGCCGTACAAGGTGTTCTGGACCTCCGCCCGACCGCGCGTGGAGGCGGTCTTCCCGCACCCCTGACGCAGCCCGCCTCCTCGAAACGTGGCGCTCGACACACCTTGTCTAGCGAGGAGGTTTTGCCTACTCCCTTGGGAGGGCGGCTCGTCCACGGTGGAACCATGAGCGTTCCTCCCCACTCCGACGACCGGTTCCGGGAGCTGTTCGAGCAGTCCGGGATCGCCCAGGCCCTCATCGCTCGAGACGGGACCATCACCGCGATCAACGCGGCGGCTGCGGCGCTGTTCGGCCGGTCGCCGCGGGAGGTCCACGGCAAGCCGCTGCTGCCGCGGCTCCCGGAGGAGGAAGCGGACGCGGACCTGGACCTGCTCGACCAGCTGCGGAGCGGTCGGCGTGACCGGGTGCAGTTCGAGCGCCCGCTGCTGCGCCAGGACGGCACTTGGATCGACGCCCTGGTGTCCGCCGCGGGGGTGCGCTCCGCCGACGAGGTGCGGGAGATCTCCATCTGCCTGCAAGACATCACCGCCATGAAGAACGCCCAGCGGGCCGCAGAGCGGGCCGAGGCTCGCTGGCGGTCGCTCTCCCAGAACGCCAGCGACGTCGCCCTCATCGTCGACGAGGGCCTTGTCATCGACTACGCGAGCCCAGCACTGACAGCCTTGCTCGGATACGCAGAGAAGGACCTGACCGGACGGCACCTGCCGTCCCTCGCCCATCCAGAGGACGAGCTGCGCGTCGGCGCAGTCATGCGCCGCCTCATCGCCGACGGCGGCAGCGACCTACTGCTGGAGGTCCGGCTCAAGAGCGCGAGCGGTGAGTGGTGCCGCGTCGAGCAGCGGGTGCTCAACCTGCTGGACGACCCCTTCGTGCGGGGGCTGGTCGTCAACCTGCGAGACGTCACCGAGCGGCACGAGCTGCAGACGACGCTGATGCGGGCGACGCTGGAGGACCCGCTCACCCGGCTGCCGAACCGCGCGCTGCTCATGGACCGGATCGAGCACGCGATCGAGACCGAGCTCGCAGGCGGCGGCGAGTACTCGCTGATGCTCGTGAACGTGGACCGGCTGGCCGCCATCAACGACGCGTTCGGGCACACGACCGGCGACGACGTGCTCTGCGCGGCGGCCGACGCCCTGTGCGCCCTGGTCAGGCCCAGCGACACGGTGGCGCGGTACGCCGGCGACGAGTTCGCGATCCTGTTGACCAGTGCCAGCGACTCGCGCCAGGCCAGCGCCCTCGCCGAGCGGGTCAGCGCGGCCCTGAACACCGAGCTCGTGCGGGCCGGCGAGCCGAACGTCCACTTCTCCGCCTCCGTCGGCCTGGCACACGGGCCTGCCGAGACAGCAGAAGCGCTCGTGTCCGCCGCGGCGGCAGCCACAGCGCGCGCCAAGGAGCTCGGTCGCGGGCGCTTGCACGTCCTCGAGGACACCGCGAGGGACCGCGTCACGGAGAAGCGCAACCTCGCCGCCGAGCTGGCCGCCGCGGTGGCCGCCGACGAGCTCACCGTGCACTACCAACCGATCGTGGACCTGCGCACCGGCGACATCGCGTCCTTCGAAGCCCTGGTCCGCTGGAACCACCCCCAGCGCGGGCTGCTGCACCCGACCACCTTCTTGCCCATGGCCGAGGCGCTCGACCTGCAAGTCAGGATCGACGAGTGGGTGCTGAACGAGGCCTGCCGGACCGCGAAGACCTGGGCTCGCGGTGAACAAGGACCGATCTCCGTGTCCGTCAACGTCGCTCCCGCCCACCTCACCGCCCCGGACTTCGCCGACGGCGTCGTCCGTGCCCTGAAAGCCTCACAGCTCGACCCTGCGCTGCTCACGCTGGAGGTCACCGAGACGGCCGTCGTCGCCGACGTGGCCCGTGCTCAGGAGGTCCTGAGGACGCTGTCCGAGCTGGGTGTCCGGGTCTCGATCGACGACTTCGGCACCGGGTACTCGTCCATGCTGCAGCTCCGCCAGCTGCCGTTCCACAAGCTCAAGATCGACCGTGAGTTCGTCCTCGAGCTGCCGACCAGCACGGACGACACTGCGATCTGCGCGAGCGTGATCAGCCTGGCCGACAAGCTCAACGTCGACGTCATTGCCGAGGGCATCGAGCAGCAGCAGCAGGCCGCCGTGCTGCTCTCGTTGGGCTGCCGGTACGGGCAGGGCTTCCTGTGGAGCGGCGCGGTGCCCGCCGCCGAGACGACGCAGCTGATCGAGGATCGGCCGTGGGCCGTGTCGGTCACGCCCCCTGCCACCCGGCGCTACCGAGCCCGGCAGCTGCCCCCGGCGGATCCCGCGGTGGTCGAGCGTGCCCGGGCGATGCACGAAGCGGGCGCCTCGCTGCACACCATCGCCGCCAGCCTGAACCGGTCCGACGTGCCGTCCACCAGCGGGCGGCGCTGGCACCCCTCCACCGTCGCCAGGCTGCTCTTCCCGCCCACCAGGCCCTGACCGCTAGGCAAGGTCTGCGGTTGGTGGGACGGTGGTCGCGGGGAGGATCGCATGGCTGCAGCGGCAACCGGTACCGAGGTCGCGAGCGAGGCAGATCGCAGTCTGGAAGCCATGGTCCGGGCCAGTTCCTTCCCGCTGTTCGTGATCCGGTTGCCCGACAGCACGTTCACTGAGGTGAGCGAGCCGCTCGTGCAGTTCGCCGGGCGGCCTCGCTCAGAGCTGCTGAGAATGCGACTGCTGGACTACGTCATCGATCCCGACGTGGCGGGCCAGTCGCTGGAGCTGCTGGCGGAGGGCAAGCTCGACGGGTACACCCGGCGCGCGGGCTACCGGCAGCCGGGCGGCGGCTACGTCTCACTCACGATCAGGGTCACTGCCTTCGCCGACGAGTGCCCGCGCACGCGCGCGCTGGCCATGATCATCGACGGCGAACCGGAGGCCCCCTCGGTCGACCTGTCCGAGCCGCTGGAGGACCCGGCGGGATTCGTGCTGGGCACCGTCGACGAGCAGTGGCGCATCGACAGGATCACCAACGAGGTCGGCAACCTCCTCGGCCACGACGCCGCCTCGCTTCTGGGTCGGTCGGCTTTCACCACCGTCCACCCGGAGGACATCTCGCAGCTGCTGCTGCTCGCCTCCCAGGCCACCGCCCGTCACGGTGGGGCCTCGGGTCGGGTGCGACTGCGCAACGGCGAAGGCGGCTGGCTGCAGTGCCGGATCACGGTGCTGCCCCTCGCCGGCTCCGCGCCCGGCGGCTTCGCCTTCGCCCTGTCCTCCGTCACTGCTGGGCCGCTTGTGCCGACGACCAGGACGCGCGAGCTCGAGGACCACCTGAGACGCATCGGACGGGAGGTCACCGCCTCGGGCGTCGCGGCCCTCGCCTCTGAGATGCCGACGGCACTCGAGGTGCCCGAGCTCAGCCTGCTCACCGCCCGCGAGTACGAGATCGTGGTGCGGCTCGCCGGGGGCGAGCGGCCGCCCGCGATCGCCAGGCGGCTCTTCCTCAGCGAGAGCACGGTGCGCAACCACCTCACCTCGGTCTACCGGAAGTTCGGCGTGATGTCGCAGGGCGAGCTGCTGGCCCGGCTGCTGCCCCAGGCGGGGCCCGGCGACCGGGCTCGCGCCGGGGACGCGGCGCAGTAACGAGCCCGGATCGCACACCGCAGACCGTCAGGCGCGCGTCAGTCAGTGACCTCACAGGCAGGGCTTCCTATAGTGGCGCCCTGTGACGAGCCGTGGTCCGGTCGCCATCGGGGCGCACGCGCTCATCGGCGGCGTGAGCCTGCTGGTCGACCTCGGTCTGCTGGTCCTGCTGCACGGGATCGTCGGGCTCCCGCTCCTGCCCGCCACGGCCACGGCCTTCGCCGCGAGCGTCGTCGTCAACTTCACGCTCAACCGGGCGCTGCACCTCGCCGGGCCTGGCGCGGGCACACACCGGCAGCTGCTCCGCTACGGCACGCTGCTCGGCGCGAACGTTGTCGTGACGCTCGGCATCGTCAGCTTCGGGCAGCAGGCCAGAACGCCGTACCTGCTCAGCAAGCTGGTCGCCGTCGCACTGACGACGGCCTGGAACTTCCCGCTCTACCGTGCGTGGGTGTTCGCGTGACCCGGGTGCTCGTCGTGGTGCCCTGCTTCAACGAGCAGGCCAGCGTGGGTCGGGTCGTCGCCGAGGTCAAGACGCACCTGCCGGAGGCTGACGTGCTCGTGGTGGACGACTGCTCGAGCGACGGGACGCTCATCGCCGCCCAAGCCGCCGGAGCCGAGGTGGTTTCGCTATGCGTCAACCTCGGTGTCGGCGGTGCCATGCGGGTCGGCTACCGGTACGCGGACGAGCACGGCTACGACGTGGTGCTCCAGGTGGATGGCGACGGCCAGCACGACAGCGCTGTCGCACGACCGCTCCTCGACGCGGTGGCAAACGGCGCCGACCTCGTCATCGGCGCCCGGTTCGCGGGCACCGGTGATTACGACGTCCGGGGGCCGCGTCGGTGGAGCATGCGCCTGCTCGCTGCGGTGCTGTCCCGCCGTACCGGCGTGCGGCTCACCGACACCACGTCGGGATTCCGCGCCGCCAGCCCGCGGGCCACCCGGCTGTTCGCGCGCCACTACGCGGCCGAGTACCTCGGTGACACCATCGAGGCGATCGTGCTCGCGTCGAAGGCAGGCCTGGTCATCGAGCAGGTGCCGGTGGCGATGCGGGCGCGCACCACCGGCCGGCCGAGCGCCGGCTCCTGGCGGGCCGTGCTCTACCTCGGCCGGGTCGTGCTCGCGCTCGTGCTGTCGTCCGTCCGCCGCTTCCCCTCTCAGGTGGACGCGTGAACGGCGTCTTCGTCGTCGGCTTGATCGGCGGAGCCGTCAGCCTGGTCCTCATCGGCGAGCTGCTGCGCCGCCGTCAGCTGCGGGAGAAGTACGCGGTCATCTGGCTGCTGATCGGGTTGCCGATCGCGGTGCTGGCTGTCGCACCGTCGTTGCTGGACAAGGCGGCCGACCAGCTCGGCGTCGCGGACCCGGTGAACCTGCTGCTGTTCCTCTCGGTGCTCGTCCTGCTGGGCGTGTGCCTGCACCTGTCGTGGGAGTGCTCGCGACTCGAGGAGGAGACCCGCAGCCTGGTCGAGGAGGTCGCGCTGCTGAGGCACCGCGTCGAGCGCTGGGAGCGGCGTTGAGGCGCTACACCGTCTCGCTGCTGCTCCTCCTCGTGCTCATCGGCCTGTGGGAGCTGGCCACGCCCCTGCTCGCCGCGCCGGACGAGCCGCAGCACCTGGTCAAGGCGGCAGCGGTCGCGCGCGGCGAGTGGATCGGCCGTGGGGAGCAGGTCGGCCCCATCACCCGTGTCTCGCTCCCTGCAGGCTTCACGGAGATCAGCGCGTTCCCGCGCTGCTTCGCGTTCAAGCCTCGACGCAGCGCGGCCTGCACTCCCCCCGTCACCGCCCACGGCGGCCCCGCCGTCGAGGTCGGCACGACCGCGGGCCGCTACCCACCGGCGTACTACGCGCTGACGGGCCTACCCACGCTGGTCGTCCAAGGCGTCGCCTCGGACCGGGCCGCCCGCGTGGTGAGCGGACTGCTCTGCGCCCTGCTGCTGGCGGCCGCGATCACCTGGTGCGCCGGCGATCTCGCCGCGCTCGCGGTGCTCTTCGCGGTCACGCCCATGGTGCTGTTCCTGAGCGCCGTGGTGAACCCGAGCGGGGTCGAGGTGGCGGCAGCGGTCGCCTCGTGGGCGGCCCTGATCCGGCTTGTCCGCGACCAAGGCCCGGTACGACGGAAGCAGCTGCTCGCACTCACGGCCGTCCTCTCGGCGCTCGTGCTCGCCCGCCCCATCTCGCCGCTGTGGCTGCTGCTCATCGCCGGGTGCGTCGGAGTGCTCGCGCCACGGACACGCCTCGTCGAGCTGGCCCGGGCCCGCGGCGTGCAGCTGGCAGCAGCAGTGGTCATCGCGCTCGCGGCATGCCAGACCGCGTGGGTCGTCATCGCGCAGTCGACCCGGCTGTTCGGCAAGCCGGTGCACGTCAGCCGCTCGACGGCGTTGGACCGCCTGCTGAGCCCGACGCACATCGAGCACCTCGGGTCGCAGATGATCGGCCGATTCGGCTGGCTCGACACCGCGGCACCGCTGCTCACCCAGTGGGTCTGGGCCGTGCTCGGGGTGGTCGTGCTCGTGGTCGGCCTGGCCTCTGGACGGCCGCGCGCCAGGGTCGCCGTGCTTTTGGCGCTGGCTCTCGCGGTGCTCGTTCCGGCGCTGGTCGAGGCGTCCTCGTTCCCCCGCATCGGCTACTGGTGGCAGGGCCGGTACTCCCTGCCGCTCGCCGTCGGCGTCCCGCTGCTGGCTCTCGCCGGCCGCCGGCCGCCCCGTCGGCTGCTGCAGGCCTTCGTGGCACTGCTGGCGGCTGGCGTCGCCGTCGGCGAGGAGGCCGCGTTCGCGAACACGCTCGCCCGCTACACCGTCGGCACCGGCCACGGGCTGGGGCTCGGCGCCGTGCACTGGCAACCGCCGCTGCCGCCCTTGGTCCTGGTCGTCGGCTTCGGGCTCGCCGTCCTCGCCTGGGCCGCCTGGTCGTCGTACCTCGCCCTCCACCCGACCACCGCCTGACGACCTCCGAAGCCGGCGGGGCGATCAGGCGAGAGCAGGAGAGGAGCCGACCACGGTGACGGGCAGGTGCGTCCGCACCAGCCGCTGCGCCAGCTGGTGGTGGAACCGGCGGGCGGGCTGGGCTCCCCCGCTCGTGGCCACCACGATCTCGTCGGCTTCGTGCCCGAACAGGTCTTCCTCGACGGCCTCGAACGGGTCGTGCCGCAGCGAGACGGCCGTCCGCACGCGACTTCCGGTTGCCTGCTCGTAGACGTCCTGCACGAACATGAGCGCCAGCTCGGCCGCCTCCGCCGCCAGGTGCCGCTCGGGATGGAGCAGCCGCACCTCGGCCCGGGTCGGGTTGGGCACGAGGACCCGCACCGCGATCGGGGACTCGTCGGCTCGCGCCCGCAGCATGCTCAGCAGGGCGGGCGACGGCTCCGTGAGGTCGGTGAGGACCAGGATGCGGTGCGGGCTCTCGACGCTCACGGCGGCCTCCTCGGGACTCGGGCTGAGGCGAGTGTGCGCCTGGCGTCACGCGATGTCGATGGCCCGGAGGTCGACGGCTGTGCGGGGGCTGAGCCCGAGGGGAGGGCGGACGTGCTGTAGGTAGTGTCCGAACGTGACCGCCGGCGTGCTCGTCGTCGAGGACGACGCCGTGATCGGGGCGTCGCTCGTGGCGATCGTCGCGGCCGAGGGCTACCGGGTGCAGTGGGCCGCCTTGCTCAGCGACGCGGTCCGGCAGGTCAGCCTGGACTCCTGGGACCTGGTGCTGCTCGACCTCGCGCTCCCCGACGGCGACGGCCTCGAGCTCTGCCGCCAGATCCGGCTCGCCCAGCCGGACACGGTGGTCGTGGTGGTCACGGCCCGCAGCGAGGAGGCGGATGCGGTGCGCGCTCTCGACAGCGGCGCCGACGACGTGATCACCAAGCCGTTCCGCCCGGAGGAGCTGCGGGCCCGACTGCGCGCCCACCTCCGCCGGCGTGAGGTGACCGTCACTGACGAGCTGCGCTGCGGCCTGCTCCACATGGACGAGCGCGCCCGCCGGGCCTGGCTCGGCGACGCGGAGCTGTCGTTGCGCCCGAAGGAACTCGAGCTGCTCGCCGTGCTCGTCCGCGCTGCCGGCCATGCGGTCCGTCGGGAGCAGCTCATAGACGAGGTCTGGGACGAGCACTGGCAGGGCTCGACGAAGACCCTCGACGTGCACATCGGCAACCTCCGTCGCAAGCTCGCTGACGCCGGCGACCGGTGGGACCGGATCGCCACCCTGCGGGGCTTCGGCTACCGCTACGAGCTCGACTGAGCCCGCGGCACGAGCAGCGCGATCCTCGGCGCGGGGCCGGACCGACGGACCACCAAGGACCCGCCCGCGCGTTCGACGACCCGGGTCGCGAGCCCCAGCCCGGTCCCCTTCCGCAGCCCGTCCGGGAAACCGGCACCCTCGTCCGACACCTCGATCAGGGTGCTGTCCCCGTAGGGCTCCACCGTGACGCGGACCGGCTCGGCACCGTGCCGCAGGGCGTTGTCGATCAAGACGTCCAGCGCCTGCCGCAGCGCGGGCTCCGACAGCCCCACGACGGCTGACTCCGCTGCCCGCAGCTCGACCCGGTGCCCCTGGCCGAACCAGCGGGCGACGGACTGCCGCGCGACGGCGACGGGATCGCAGCTGCCGGTCGTCGCGAGTGCCCGCAACGAGACCAGGTCCGAGATCGTCGTGGTGAGGTAGCGCGCCTGACTGAGCGCGGCGTCGACGTCGGGCCGGTCCTGCTCCAGCGACAGCACGAGTGCGGACAGTGGCGTCCGGAGCTGATGAGAGGCATCCCGGACGAACTCGCGCTCGTGGCGCACCAGCTCCTCGACCTCCCGCGCGCTGTCCTCCAGGGCCTGGCGCACCGCGTCCGCCTCGACGGCTCCGGTCGGCGCGCGGAGCTCGATCGCGCGTCCTTCCGCGAGCACCCGGGCCGCAGCCGTGAGCTGCTCGAAGGGCTGCGAGATCACCCGCGAGGAGCGGCGCGCCAGCAGCAGCGCGACGGCCAGGGACAGGACTGCCAGCAACGCCAGCAGCGCCCAGGTCTCCCACACCCGCTCGTGCAGCGACGTCCGGGTGACCGACGCCCGGGCGCTGCCCGCGACCGCGGTGTCGCTGAGCACCGGCACCACCACGGCCAGGTCCCGGCCGTCTCGCCCGTCGTGCTCGCGGCCGTCGGCGGCCCGCGCGGCGAGCGCCGAGTGCTGGGGCCCGCTGCCACTGACCCGGTCGCCGTGGACGTCGTAGACGGCGAGCTGCGTGCCGGCACCGACCCCAGGGAGGCGGACCACCGCTCCGGTCTCGAGCACGTTGTCCGGCACGGCTGCGACCCCGCGAACCGCGTCCCTCTGCAGTCCCGTCAGGGCACGGCTGTCGATGAGGCGGCTGATGCCGATCGCCAGCGGGACGCCGAGGAGCACCACGGACACGGTGGCGGCGAGCACGATGGCCGTGCGCACCTGTCCCCTCAGCGACGGCGCCATGGCCGCACTCTAGGAAGGGTCGGGCAAGCACAGGGCAAACGCGGCGTTGACCTTCGGTTGACCTGGCGCTGGTCTGGCCCTTCGTACGTTCCCGGGCATGAAGCACCTCCTCTTGACGACTGCCGTCGTCGCGACCGTCACGGGCGCTCTGGCCGGCTGCAGCAGCGGCGCCTCGGCACCCGCCCACGCCTCCTCGGCCACGGCCGGGCCGACTGCGGCTGCCACGCAGCCGACCGCGGCCGGCGGGTCCGCGGGCCCCCACGAGTCCGCCGTACCCGCCGAGCAGAACCCGCCTGGCGACATCCCGGACAACCTCGCGTTCGTGCCGTACGTCAGCGCGGCCGGCCACTACCGGTTCAACCACCCGGAGGGATGGCTGGAGACCACGAGCGGCAAGACCGTGCTCCTGACCGACAAGCTCAACGGGGTGACGGCATCGCCGGGCACGGAGACGTCCGCCCCCACCGTCGCCAGTGCTCGGCAGCGCGACCTGCCGGCGCTACAGGCCTCGCAGCCCGCCTTCGAGCTCAGGACCGTCACGGCCGTCACGGAGCCGGGCGGTACCGGCGTGCGGATCGTCTACCGCCGCAACAGCGCAGCCGATCCCGTGACGGGGCGCAAGTACCGCGACGAGGTCCAGCGGTACGAGCTCGTGTCCGGTGGTCGGGAGGTGGTGCTGGAGATGTTCGGGCCAGTCGGTGCCGACAACGTCGACGCCTACCGCACCATGGTGCAGAGCCTGCGACTCCAGTGACACCCCTCGTAGCGCGGGGACTGCACCGGTTCTACCGCCGCGCGGGCGCTGAGGTCGGCGCCCTGCTCGACGTGTCGTTGATCTGCGAGCCGGGAGAGACGCTTGCGGTCACGGGACCGTCGGGCGCGGGCAAGTCGACGCTCCTCGGTCTGCTCGGCGGCCTCGACGACCCGGACGGCGGCGACGTGCACGTCGCCGGCGAACGACTCAGCCACCGCACCCCTGCAGAGGCGGCGCGGCTCCGGGCGAGGTACGTCGGAATGCTCACCCAGACGAGCGGGCTGTTCGGCCACCTCACGGTGCGCGACAACGTCCGCTTCGCCGCCGGCCTCGCCGGGCGGCGAGCCGACCCCGACCTGCTGGACCAGCTCGGCCTGACCGCCGTCGCCGGCGCCCACCCGCGCACGCTGTCCGGTGGGGAGACGGCCCGCGCCGGCCTGGCCGTCGCGCTGGCCACCCGCCCGGTCGTGCTGCTCGCGGACGAGCCCACGGCGGAGATCAGTCGCGCGGAGGAGGCCGACCTCCTCGGCGCGCTGCGCGAGCTGTGCCCGCCGGACGGTGCCGTCGTGCTGGTCACGCACTCGGAGCGGGTCGCCGCCTGGGCCGACCGCGTCGTGCACCTCGTCGACGGGCGACTCGCGTGATCGCCGAGGTCAAGGGCGTCACGGCGCGGTTCGGAAGCCGGACCCTCTTCGAAGGGCTCTCGTTCGGGCTGGCCGAGGGCGACCTGTGCAGCCTCGTCGGCCGGTCCGGCTCGGGGAAGACGACCCTGCTGCTGGTGCTGGCCGGTCTGCTGCAGCCGGCGTCCGGCCAGGTGGTGCGACACGTGCCCGACACCGCCGTCGCCTACGTGCCGCAGGCCCCGTCGCTCGTACCGGAGCTGACGGCGGCGCAGAACGCGTCCCTCGCCCTCCGGGTGCGCGGCGAGGACCCCGCCGTGGCCCTCGCCGAGGCACGGAACGCCTTGTCGTCGGTCGGGTTGGAGGACGCCTGGGACGCGCTTCCCGCCCAGCTGTCCCGGGGTATGCAGCAGCGCGTCGCGCTCGCCCGCGTGCTGGCCGCGAAGCCGAGGTTCCTGCTCGCCGACGAGCCGACCGGCACGCTCGACCAGGACACCGGGCACCACGTCGTGGGCGTGCTCCTGGCGACCTGCGCGGCGTTGGGCACGACCCTTGTCGTCGCGACCCACGACGAGGACCTGGCCGCCCGCTTCCCGAAGCGCTTGGAGCTCGCCGCATGAATGTGCGCTACGTCCTGTCCGCTGTGGTGCGGCGACCGCTGGAGACCCTCGCGGCCGCAGTGGCGGTGGCGGTCACCGTCGCCCTGCTGGCCTCGCTCGGGTCCTTCGTGTCGCGCACAGGGAGCCGGTTGACGGTCGCCGCCTCGGCGCGGGTCCCGGTCGACTGGCAGGTGCAGCTCACCCCGAGCGGCGACCTCACCGCCGCGCAGCGCGCGCTGTCCGCCGTACCCGGCTTCGTGGGCGCCCGGGAGGTCGACTACGCCCGGGTGCCCGGTCTGGTGTCCACCGGTCCCGGAGGCACCAGGACGACGGGGGCGGCCTACGTCGTCGCGCTGCCGGCCGACTACGCCTCCTTCGCACCCGACGAGCTGCGGTCGCTGCTCGTCGACGGAGCCGGTGCGGCGCTGCAGCAGCAGACCGCGGCCAACCTCTCCGCGACGACCGGCAGCACCGTACGGGTGCTCGGGTCCGGTGCCGCCGTGGTCGTGCACCAGGTCGTCGACCTGCCCAAGGCGGACTCCTTCTTCCAGGTCGTCGGCGCACCGGCGGGTTCAGGCGCCAGCGCCCCACCGGACAACGTCCTGCTGGTGCCACCGGCAGACCTGCACCGGCTGGCGGGCAGTGCCGCCGTCGTGCGACAGCTGCACGTCCGGCTCGCGCACGACCAGCTGCCGCACGACCCGGCCCAGGCCGCGGACGAGGTGACCCGCCGGGTGAACCACCTGGTGGTCTCGCTCGCGGGCGGGGCACTCGTGGGCGACAACCTGTCGGCGTCTCTGTCCGGGGCCCGGGAGGACGCGCTGTACTCCCGACTGCTCGTGCTGCTGCTGGGAGTGCCGGGGCTCGTCCTTGCCGCGATCGTCGCGGCACTCGTCGTCGCGCTCCGAAACCAGCGGCAGCGCCGCGACCTGGCGCTGCTGCGCCTGCGCGGAGCCACACCGACGCGGGCAGCCGCTCTGCTCGGAGCTGTGGCTGCTGTCGACGGTGTGCTCGGCGCGGTGCTGGGCTCGGCAGCCTCCTGGCCCGTCGCGCGACTGGCCCTGGGTCAGCCTCCGTCGGGGGCGTGGATCGCGACCGCGGCCGTCGCCGGTCTGCTGGTCGCCCTTCTGGTCGAGCTCGTCCCGGTCGCACGACTGCTGCGCGGCGAGGCTCCCAGCGTCCGCGTCGAGGCGATCGAGCAGCTGCCCACACGGGACCCGTTGCCGCTCCGACTCGGCCTGGACGTGGTGCTGCTCGCTGCCTCCGGCCTGGTCTGGTGGCTCACGTCGCGCAACGGCTACCAGGTGGTGGTCGTGCCGGAAGGCGTGCCGGTCGCCTCTGTGAACTACGCGGCGCTGCTCGGCCCCGCCCTCGCCTGGCCCGGCGGCGCGCTGCTGGTCTGGCGACTGACAGCCCTCGCCCTCCGCCGGCACCGCCGCGCACCCCGGCAGGACCCGTACGGTCGGCTGCCCGACCTGCGCAACGCCGTCGTCCGGCACCGGCGTCGAGTCATCGCCCGCGGCGCCACCGCCCTGGCGCTGGCTCTCGGGGTGACCCTCGCCGCAGCGGTCTTCACCGCGACCTACGACCAGCAAGCCCGGGTCGACGTCGCCCTCACCGTCGGCTCCGACGTCGCGGTCACCGTGCCTGCCGACAGCGCCACGGGACTCGACCCGGCGGTGGCCCGGGTGCCGGGCGCAACCGCCGTCGAGCAGGTGTCGCACCGGCTCGCCTACGTCGGTCCGGACCTCCAGGACCTGTACGCGGTCGACGCCCGGACCATCGGCCGGGCCGCCCCCCTGCAAGACGCCTTCACGCCGGGTTCGTCGGTCAGCACGGTGCTTCGCAAGCTCGCGACCACACCCGACGGTGCGCTGCTCTCGCAGGAGACGCTGCACGACTACCAGTTGCGACCCGGCGACCCGGTACGGCTGCGGTTGCGGGACACGACAGGCGCCTACCGCACGGTGCCCTTCCACGTCGTCGGCGTGGTCACCGAGTTCGCGACGGCGCCGCGCGACAGCTTCGTGATCGCCAACCGCAGCTACGTGGCGCAGGCCACCGGACGGTCGGCCGTGCAGACGCTGCTCGTCCGGACCAGCTCACCTGCCGCCGTGGCACACCGCATCCACGCGCCGGCTGATGCAACGGTCGACAACATCACGTCAGCGCACGCCAACGTCGCCTCCGCCTCGGGTCTCGCGGCCGGGAGCCTGGCGGGGCTCTCCAGGCTCCTGCTCGGGTTCGGGGTCTTCCTCGCGACGGTCGCTGCCGCCCTCGTGCTGGCCGTCGGTGCCGTGGCCCGGCGACCGTCACTGACGGCACTGGCCCTGCTGGGGGCGGCTCCTCGGCAGCGAGCTGGCTTCCTGTGGAGCGAGAGCCGCGCTCTCCTCGGGGCGGGGCTGCTGGGAGGCGCCTCGATCGGCACGCTGCTGGCCTACGAGCTGGTGAAGGACCTCAACGGCATCTTCGACCCGCCCCCGCAGCACCCCGCGATTCCCTGGGCGTTCGTCCTCAGCGCCGTCGTTGCGGTCACCGCCGCCGGCGCCGCGGCCACCTGGACGCTCGCCCGGCTCGGAAGGCGGATCGATCCGAGCGCGCTGCGTGACTGAGCCCACTGCTCAGGCGCCCTGCCGGAGCCAGGCCGCGAGGAAGGGGTCGGCCACCCGGTACCGGCCGTCACGGAGGCTCACCAGCTCCTCATCCAGCAGCGCGTCGAGCGCCTTGCGGACCGACGAGCTGTTGGCCAACCGCACGTCACGGACGAAGGCGGCGGCGAGCGGCTGCTCGGTGGGTGTGAGAGCGAGCTGGGCGAGGACCCGGCGCTGGCCCGGGGCGAGCGCCTCGAAGCGGTCGGCGTGCAGCCCCGCCTCGTGCTCGACCGCCAGTCGCAGCCCCTCCGCCACGTGCCGGTCCAGGACGACAGCACCGGCCGCGTCGAACACCTCGTAGGCGAGGTGCTGGATGTCGTTGGGCACCGGACCCGCGAGCTCGACGAGGCGGTCCGCCACCGTGCGCTGCATGTCCTTGCCGCCAGCGCGGGCGCGCCGCACCAGGAAGGCCGCCATCACATCAGCGGGCAGCACGTCGAGCGCCAGGTGCTCGGCGGTGCCGTACAGCGGCGCGTCGGCGGTGATGACGAGCCGCTCCATCAGGTGCTTCTTGGACCCGGCAACGACCAGTGAGACCCGCGGGTGCTCGTCAGCCAGCGCCTTGAACAACCCGGGCAGGTGCGAGCCGAGGTCGGTGATGGCCTGGAACTCGTCGAGCACGAGCACCGCCGGTGACTTGTCGGTCAGCTCGCTCAGCAGGGCATAGACGTCGGCCAGGACACTGTCCGCGTCGGCGGCCGTGAGGGTCGGGGCGAAGGTGAAGCGAGGATTGCCTGCGGCATCGAAGCCGACGCCGGGCACCACGCGGAAGCGGCGCAGGAAGTCGGGCACGCCGTGCTTGAGCCGGTGCCAGCCGCCGCGCTTGGCGCGGTAGGCATGGGTGAGCAGCTGCGCGGCGAACGTCGGGAGGTCACGGCACCGCAAGACGTTCACCTGCACGACCGCGGCGCCGGCACGCTCGAGCTCGGCCGCCGCCTTGGTGAGCAGCGAGGTCTTCCCGTAGCGGCGCGGCGAGACGACCACGACGTTGATGCCGTCGGTCATCCTCGCGGTCAGTGCCCGCAGCTCCTGCTGCCTTCCGGCGAACTGCGCACCGGCCACCGGTGTCCCGTAGTGGAAGGGGTTCGCCACGAGGCTCCTTCACAGAGGTCGACGCGCTATGCCTAACGGCACTATACCGGTCGGCATAGCGCCGTCCAGCGCAGCGACCTGGAATGCAGAACCCGGCGATACTGCCCCCATGACAGATCTCGTGGACCGGCTGCGGGCCGCGGGCTGCGTCTTCGCCGAGGAGGAGGCGGCCCTGCTGCTCGAGTCCGACGGCGACCTCGAGGAGCTCGTCACGCGCCGTTGCGCCGGTGAGCCGCTGGAGCACCTGCTCGGATGGGCCGAGTTCGCCGGCTTGCGAGTCGCCGTCGCGCCCGGCGTGTTCGTGCCCCGCAAGCGCACCGAGCTGATGGCGCGCGAGACCGTCGCCCTGCGCCCCCGGTTGCTCGTGGAACTCTGCTGCGGGGCAGCCGCCGTCACCGCGGCGGTGGAGGCGGCTCTGCCTGAGGTGCGGACCTGGGTGGCCGACATCGACCGGGCGGCGGTCGACGTGGCACGTCGGAACGTCCGAGGCCGGGTCCTGATCAGCGATCTCGACGCGGCGCTGCCGGCCGAGCTGCGCGGACGGGTGGATGTCATCGCCTGCAACGCCCCCTACGTGCCGACCGACGAGGTGGCGCACCTGCCGCCGGAGGCCAGGCAGCACGAGCCGCGACGGGCGCTTGACGGCGGCAGCGACGGGCTCGACGTGATCCGGCGAGCTGCCGCACGCGCCGGCCTGTGGCTGCGGCCAGGAGGAAGCCTCATCGTCGAGACGAGCACCGCCCAGGCACCGGCCGCAGCAGCGGCGTTCTACGCCGCCGGGCTGCGCCCACGGATCGTCAGCGATCGCACGGGAACGGTCGTGCTCGGTCTGTCCACAGCCGAGATCGCCGAGCCACCAAGGGAAGTCGCGCGCTCATAGCGTCCCTGGTCCTGCCCCCTGATCGGAAGGACCAACGATGCTGCGCGCCCTCCTCGCCCCGCTCCTGCTCGTCCCTGCCCTGCTCGCCCACAGCCCCGCCCAGGCCTTCGTGGTCAGCACACCGGGGGCCCCCGAGCCCGTGCTCCGGGCGCTGCACCTGCACGCGCAGGTGTTCAGCCACGGGTTCGCCGCCCGCCTGACGAGTGCCCAGCTCCAGGCGCTGCGGCGAGTGCCCGGCGTGGTCGTCGAACCCAATGAAGCGCTGCGGCTCGCATCGACCCAGAGCACGTCCAGCTGGGGTCTCGATCGCATCGACCAGCGGTCGCTACCGCTCAACGGCCACTACCGGTACCCGAACACCGCGAGCACCGTGCACGCGTATGTGATCGACACCGGCATCGCCACGTCGCACCCCGACTTCGGCGGTCGCGCTGAGGTCGCGTTCGACGCGCTGGGTGGCAACGGGCAGGACTGCAACGGCCACGGCACCCACGTCGCGGGCATCGTCGGCGGCACGACCTACGGCGTGGCCAAGCGCGTGCGCCTCGAGGCAGTGCGGGTGATGGACTGCTCCGGCCGCAGCTCGACGAGCGCCGTGCTGGCCGGCATCGACTGGGTGCGTCAGCACGCCGTGAAGCCCGCCGTCGCCAACCTCAGCCTCGGCGGCAGCTTCTCGGCCGTCCTCGACCGGGCCGTCGACGACCTCGCAGACAGCGGAGTCTTCGTCGCAGTCGCCGCCGGCAACAGCGCCGCCGACGCATGCCAGTCCTCCCCCGCGGCCGCCGGCCGCGTGGTCACGGTCGCGGCGAGCACTCGCACCGACGCGCGAGCACCGTGGAGCAACGTGGGCAGCTGCGTGGACCTGTTCGCGCCCGGCCTCGACATCACCTCGGACTGGCCGGGCGGCGGCACCAAGGTCGAGTCGGGTACGTCGATGGCCACCCCCTTCGTGACCGGTGCCGCCGCGGTCTACCTCTCCAAGCACTCGTCAGACAGCACGGCGACGGTCAACGCATGGCTGGAGGGCCACGCGACGACCGGCAAGCTGAAGCACGATCCGAGCGGCACGCCCAACCGGCTCCTCTACACCGGGGCGATCTGACCCCACACTGGGCGGGTGCTGCTCCTCCTCTTCCGGCGCAAGCTGTTCTGGCTCGGCGTCCTGATCGTGCTCGCCCTGCCGTTCGTGCCCCAGCTGGTGATGCGCACGGCGACATGGGGCGACCGGTACTCCTCGGCGGCGAGCACCCCGACCCGCACGGTGGCGATCGTGTTCGGGGCAGGGCTGCGTGCGGACGGCACCCCCTCGCCGTTCTTGCAGCAGCGCCTGGACCTGGCGGCCGGCCTCTACGCCCAGCACCGCGTCCGGGCGCTGCTCGTCACAGGCGACAACGGCACCACCAGCCACGACGAACCGGCGGCGATGAAGGCCTACCTGGTGCAGCACGGGGTGGCCGCTGCTGACGTGGTCGTCGACGACGCCGGCTTCTCGACCTACGACTCCTGCTACCGGGCCAAGGCGGTCTTCGGCGTCAAGGACGCGGTGGTGGTGACCCAGGGCTACCACCTGCCGCGGGCCGTCTTCACCTGCCAGCGGCTCGGCATCGACACGGTCGGCCTGGGTGGGTCGGAGCTCAGCTCGTACCCGTCCAAGACCCTTAGCTACACCGTGCGCGAAGTGCTCAGCAGCGTGAAGGCGGTGTGGCAGCTGGTCGCCAAGCCCAAGCCGCACTTCCTCGGTCCGCACGAGTCGGGACTCGACCAGGCGATCGCCGCCGGCCGCCCGTAGCTGCGAGTCGCGGTCAGCCGGCGACGACCGACACCCGCCGGTAGTCCCGGTACCACGAGGCGAAGTCGCCAACGGGCATGGGATGGGCGATCGCGTAACCCTGCGCCAGGTCGCAGCCCATCGTCTGAAGAGCAGCCATCGCGTCCGGGCGTTCCACGCCCTCCGCGACGATGCGAAGCCCGAGGGCATGCCCCAGCTCGACGATGGACCTGACGATGGTGGCGTCCTCCACGTCGTGGTCCACGTCGAGCACGAAGGACTTGTCGATCTTGACCTCCTGGACCGGGAGGCGACGCAGGTACGACAAGGAGCTGTAGCCCGTCCCGAAGTCGTCGACAGACAGCTGGAGGCCGCGTTGACGGCACTGCTGGAGCACCTGGATGCTCGCCGTGCTGTCCGACATGACGCTGCTCTCGGTGATCTCCAAGGTCAGCAAGGACGGCGGTAGCCGGTGAGCGGCCAGCAGCCGATCGATCTGGGGAAGCAGCTCCCGGTCGAGCAAGGAGCGGGCGGAGAGGTTCACCGCGATCCCGATGCCCGGGGCCATCGGCTGCCACACCGCGCAGGAGCGGATCGCCTTCTCGAGAACCTGCTCGGTCAGCGTGTGCATCATCCCGCTGCGCTCGGCGAGTGCGACGAACAGATCCGGCGGGACGGTGCCGTGCACCGGGTCGTGCCACCGCGACAGCGCCTCGACGCCGACGACGGTTCCCGTCACGACGTCGACCTGGGGCTGGATGTACAGAGCCAAGCGGTCCTGCGTGAGCGCCTCGCGCAGCGCCGCGACCAGCTCGAGGCGGTGGGTCAGGCCCTGGTCGTGCTCGCGCTGGAACTGCAGCACCTCGCGGCCTGCCCGGCGGGCAGCTGTCAGCGCGAGGTCAGCGTGGCGCAGCACCTGCGTCGCCGTTCCTGCCTGCTCGGGCACCATGACGAAGCCGACGGCCGCGCTCACGTCGACTGTGAACGCGCCCACCGTGACAGGGACCGCGAGAGCAAGCTGGGCGCGCTCGCAGGCAGCGAGCGCTTCGTCGGCTGTGGCTGTGTGTGGGAGCACGAGCACGAACTCATCCCCCCCGAGCCGGGCGACGGTGTCGTGCTCGCGGACCGTTGAGCTCAAGCGCTCCGCGACGGCGCGGAGGACGTCGTCGCCGACCTGGTGCCCGAGGCTGTCGTTGACCTCCTTGAACGACCCCAAGCCGATGAGCGCCACGGCGAAGGACGACGTGGCTGCCGTCGCTCCGTTCAAGAGTCGCTCGAGGATCTGCTCCATGTGCCCACGGTTGGGAAGCTGGGTCAGCGGGTCATGCAGCGCATCGTGTCGCAGCCGGTCGAGCAGCTGACCGTTCCTGAGCGCGGTCACCACCTGTGCGGCCACGGTCTCCAGGAGCTGGATGTCCAGCTGCGTGAAGCCGCGGGCCTCCCCGAGCCGGTCGGCGACCCCGAGTGCGCCGATGGTCTGCCCCTCGGATCGCAGAGGCACCACGGCCGCTTCACGCAGGCCCAGGGCCTGCCGCCAGGCGACATGTGAGGGTTCGTGGCTGCTGCGCGTCATCAGCAGCGGCGTCGCCCGTTCGGCGAGCAGCCCCGTGCTCAGCGCGAAGGAGCTGTCGACGTAGCGAGGCGGATGCCACCTGACCGCGTCCCCCGCGGAGGACACCTCCGAGCCGTCCTCGTCGAACAACGTCACGAAGGCGTGCTCCGCGCGGAGCATGTCCTGCAGCTGCCTCAGCACCGTGGGCAGCACCAGGTCGGTGTCCGGGTGCTTGGTCACCTCGTGGCTGAAGGTGTACAGCCGTCCCAAGGCCTCGTGCCGCGCGCGCAGCTCCGCGTAGGCGCCGTACCCGAGGACGAGGATGGCGGCGACCCCGACGACCGGCAGTGCGGCCCACGCGCTCACCGTCAGGCTGAGCGAGATGAGGACGGCGAGCGACGACACCGCCATGGCCTGCGGAAGTGCCGAGACCACGGCACCCGCCAGGTCGCGCGGACCACGTGGGACGTCGATCAGGTTGAGCAGGGACTCCACGGCGATCGCGCCAAAGGCGTTCGCAGCAAGCGTGCCGCCCACAGCGGCGGTCCAGCCACGCGGGTCCGTGCTGGACGCCCCACCCCGGAGCGCCTCGAACACCGCCAGTCCCAGCACCGCCTCCGCGCCCATCAGGCTGGTGTTGAACAGCAGCTTCAAGGGCTGTCGGTGCTGACGCCGTACCGCCACCTGGCTTGCGAACCCCCCGAGCACCCGCGCGGCCAGGAACGACATCGGCGACAGGCACAGAAGCCCCAGCAGGAAGGGAATCTCGCTGAGCGACACCGACCTGGTCTGGCGGCGGAACTCGATGTCGACCACGCACGCCTGCGCGACGGCGAAGATGAGGAGCAGCACGCCGGTGGTCACCACGGCTCGTGGGCGGCCGGCCTCGTGCGCCACCACCGTCGGGGTCAGGGCCGCCACGACGCAGAGCAGCAGCAGGCTCGCCGCGGCCGCACAGGCTGCCGGGCGGCCCGCCGCCCACCGGCGTGCTCGTCGCATGTGTCCTCCCACCTCGGCATCGGCCAGCAGCGGGCCGAGGTCCATCACCCGTTCGGAGTAGCGCTCCGGGTGAGGTACTGCCAGCCACCGCAGTCCTGCCAGCCGAGCGAGATCATCAACCCCCGCGAGAGGCCCGATACCTGGGCGTGCAGAAACGCCGCACCCGAGTCCTGCTCCGCTCGTGCTGCGGCGCCGACGACGGCGCGAGCCAGCCCCCTGCCGCGCTCGGCCGGAGCCACCCACAGGCCGAACACGAGCGCGCCGGAGAAGGGCCGGCGGGTGGCGACGGCCGCGAGCAGGTCGTCGCCGTGCCAGACACCGAACAGCCGCACAGGGGCGGCTCGGACGAGGAAGTCGGGTGGGTAGGACTGCGCGACGTCGATGTCGGACAGCCCGTGCGTCCGCTGCAGGCCGGCGACGAAAGCGGGCACGTCCGCCGGTCCCAGCTCGCACACCTCGTACGGCGGGGTCGGCACGTCCGTCGGCAGCGCGCGGACGAGCTGTCGCAGCTCACCCTCAGCACGCCAGCCGTGGGCCAGGAGCGCGGTCGTGGACAGCTCCGCGCCGGCGTAGACCTCTCGCACCTCGTTCGCGTCGCAGAGGAGTCGCGCCACCTCGTCCGCTGCTTGTGCCGCATGCAGCCAGACGACGGGGGCGGTGCCGCGCAGCACACCGACGGCCCCCTCGAGGTCGAGGACGTCGTCACCGTGCGCACGCGCCAGGCATGACCTGCGGAGCTCGCTGACGACACCGCTCCAAGAGGGAAGCGTGCCTGTCAGCTCCACGTCGCCGCGGACCAGGTCGACCCGGTCCAGGTCGCGTCGTCCCAGTCGCTGCTGGTCCAGGTGTGGCCGGTCCAGCCCCGGTCGGTCCAGGTGTGGCCGGACCAGCCGTCCGACGTCCAGGTGTGACCGGACCAGTTGTTGCCCGTCCAGGTGTGGCCGGTCCACGTGTGGCCGCTCCAGCCGTCGGAGGTCCAGGTGTGGCCGGTCCAGGTGTGCCCGTTGAAGTCGCCGTCAGCCCAAGACGTGCCGCCGCCGCTGGCTGCGGCCCAGGCCGAACCCGTCCAGGCCTGACCGAAGACGTCCTGCTCCCCGGACAGCGTCGTCGTGCCGTCCGAGAGGTGGCTGGAGCCGCGAGCCCCCTCGAGCGAGCCCGACCCGGTTGCCCCGGTGCTGGCCTGCGCGTACGTGGGCGGCTTCACACCGAGCGCCTTGTTGATGTCGGGGACGCCCAGCCCGGCATAGACCGCCTTGACGGCGCTCGGCGCGGTGGCGGTCTGCATGAGGACCCGCTTGACCTGGTCGGGCGTCGCGGTCGGGTACCGCGACAGGTACAGCGCCGCCAGGCCGGAGGCGACCGCCGCGGCCTGCGAGGTGCCCGAGCCTCGGAAGAATCGACCGTTCACCGCCGCGGAGGCGTTCTGCTCGTCGATGCGGGACCCGGGGTTGCGCAGCCCGAGGACGTGGAGCCCGGGGGCGATGATGTCCACGTGGCGGGCCGCCGTGCCGCGCTGAGCGAAGTCCGGGACCACGTCGTCACCCACGGAGTCGGTACCCCGGGTGTCGTCAGCGCCCACAGCGAGGACGAGCGGGTCGATGGCGGGGTCGGCCAGCTGCTTCCGGGACGTCC
>JAOPVZ010000010.1 GCA_025965935.1 Frankiales bacterium
GGCAACGCCTCGCAGATCTCCGACGGCGCCGCGGCGGTCGTCGTGATGAGCAAGGAGAAGGCGGAGTCGCTCGGCCTGTCCTGGATCGCCGAGATCGGCGCCCACGGCATCGTCGCCGGCCCGGACAACTCCCTGCAGGAGCAGCCGGCCAACGCCATCAAGGCCGCCCTCGCCAAGTCGGGCCAGTCGCTCGACGAGATCGATCTCTTCGAGCTCAACGAGGCGTTCGCCGCGGTCGGGATCGCCTCCACCAAGGCGCTCGGCATCGACCCGGCCAAGGTCAACGTCAACGGCGGCGCGATCGCGCTCGGCCACCCGATCGGCGCCTCGGGCGCGCGGATCGTGCTGCACCTCGCCCTCGAGCTGAAGCGGCGTGGCGGTGGGATCGGTGCGGCCGCGCTCTGCGGCGGTGGCGGCCAGGGCGACGCGCTGATCATCAAGGTCCCCAGCGAGGTAGGCACTGCGTAAGGCAGTCGACGTCTCCGACCTGGTCACCAGGGCGGAGGCAGGGGAGGCACGTGCCGTCGCCCGGCTGATCTCCCTGGTCGAGGACGCGTCCCCTGCGCTGCGCGAGGTGATGGCCCTGCTCGCGCCGCGGGCGGGTCACGCCCGAGTCGTCGGCCTCACCGGCTCGCCCGGCGTCGGCAAGTCCACGTCGACGTCCGCGCTGGTCGCGGCCTACCGCCGCCGTGGCATGCGGGTGGGCGTGCTGGCTGTCGACCCGTCGTCGCCGTTCTCCGGCGGAGCGCTGCTGGGCGATCGGGTGCGCATGCAGGAGCACGCCACCGACGACGGCGTGTTCATCCGCTCGATGGCCTCGCGCGGCCACCTCGGCGGGTTGTCCTGGGCCACCCCGCAGGCGCTGCGGGTGCTGTCCGCGGCCGGCTGCGACGTGGTGCTCGTCGAGACCGTCGGCGTCGGCCAGGCCGAGGTGGAGATCGCCTCGCTCGCCGACACCACCCTGGTGCTGCTGGCCCCCGGCATGGGCGACGGCATCCAGGCCGCCAAGGCCGGGATCCTCGAGGTGGCGGACGTGTTCGTGGTCAACAAGGCCGACCGCGAGGGGTCCGATTCCGTCGTACGAGACCTCCGATACATGCTCTCGCTCGGCGACCGCCGCACTGACGACGGCTGGCGGGTGCCCATCGTCAAGACGGTCGCGTCCAGGGGTGAGGGCGCAGCCGAGGTCGTCGACGAGATCGAGAGGCACGGCGCCTGGCTGGCCTCGTCGGGACGGCTCGAGCAGCGCCGCATCAAGCGGGCCGCCGACGAGGTCGAGGCGATCGCCCTCACCTCGTTGCGGGTCGACCTCCGCAACGGTGCGCTCGACGACCTCGCGGCGCGCGTGGTTGCCGGCGACCTCGACCCCTATGCAGCTGCTGACGAGCTGGTGGCCTCCCTTGACACCTGAGTCCCTCGACCTGAAGCCCCATCCCGAGGGCGGCTGGTACCGCGAGACCTGGCGTGCCCCCGGCTCCGTCCCGACGCCTCATGGCGACCGTTCGCCGGCCACCTCGATCCTGTTCCTGCTCGAGCCCGGGCAGCGCTCGGCCTGGCACCGGGTGCGGTCGGCCGAGCTCTGGCTCTGGCAAGGCGGCGGCACGCTACTGCTGTCCTTGGGAGGTACGGCGGACCGGCCGGCGCTCACGAGAACGGTGGCCCTCGGCCCCGACGGCGTCCTGCAGCACCTCGTCGAGCCGGGGGAGTGGCAGGCGGCCACGCCCGAGGGCGGGCAGGCTGTCCTCAGCGGGTGCGTCGTGGTGCCCGGCTTCGACTTCATCGACTTCGAGCTGGAGACCCCGTGACGACCGCTGTTCTGGAGCCGGTGGCGCTGCGCGCGCTGCGGCTGGTCGCCCTCGTCGAGACCGTGAGCTTCGGGATCTTGCTCGTCTGCTCGGTCCTCAAGCGGACGACGTCGTTCAACGCCGTACCGGTGATGGGACCGATCCACGGGGTGCTGTTCCTCGCACTGGTCTACCTGGTGCTCGACCAGCGCAAGCGGCTCGGCTGGTCGAGCGGCAAGGTCTTGCTGGCGGTGACGATCGGGTCGCCCTTCGCGCACTTCTTCGTCCGGAGGGTTCCGTGAGCCTGCTCGTCGCGTTCTCAGTGGCCCCTGCATCGCCCGACCCCGACGGCTCCTACGCGGAGGCGGTCGCTGCCGCCGTACGCGTCGTGCGTGAGTCCGGACTGCCTCACGAGACCAACGCGATGTTCACCAACGTCGAGGGCGACTGGGACGAGGTGATGGCGGTCGTGAAGGCCGCCACGATGGCGGTCGCTGCCGTCTCGTCGCGAGTGTCGCTGGTGCTCAAGGCGGACCTCCGCGATGGCGTCACCGACGCCATGACGAGCAAGGTCGCCTCCGTGGAGGACCACCTCAGCGGGTCCTGACAGGGCGCTACTGCAACAACCAGGGGATCGGCGTCCCGGGAGGCGAGCGTGGGCCGGCGCCTCACGCGTCTTGGGGGTCCTTGGCTGTTGCTCTTGTGCCCGCGCGGGCGCGGTGCTTGCCGTCGATCGACAGCGCGGACGCCTCGACCTCGAGCAGCGACTCGGAGTGGCGCTCGGCCTCGAAGGCGGCATGGCCGCCGCGTGCGCCGAACAGCCGCTTGCTCCACACCAGGTAGACGACGGCCGCCAGGTTGATGAGCAGCGCGACCACCTTGAGCACCGTGATCTTGTGCGTGAGCTCGTAGGCCTCGAGCGGCAGGAAGACCGACGTCCCGACGACGGCGACGTACTCGCCCCAGCGCTTGAGCAACCAGAGGCCCACGCCCTCGACGAGCTGCAGCGCGGCGTAGCTGAACAGCCCGACCGCCACGAGCGTGAGGGTGTGCTGGTTGCTCGTGAGCACGTCGCGGATCCTTGCGACCGTGGGCGAGGTGTCCAGGTCGTAGTTGAAGACGCTGGCCAGCGGCTTGGCCGCCGGGATGGCCTTGTCGAAGGTCTCCTTCAGGGAGGTCTTGGAGTTCTTGAAGTAGAGGACCCCGTAGCCCAGGGCGACCAGCAGCAGACCTCGGACGAAGCGCTCGGCGGCCAGCACGCGCAGGATCGTGGCGTCCTTGAGCGCCTTGCCGCGCAGCACGAGGGGGGCGTCCTCCGCGGGTCCGGACCCGTGCGGTGGGCCGACCACGAACGTCGCGCACCGCAGGCATCGCCACGCCTCGCCGGCCGCCGTGTCGACCCGCAGCCGCGAGCGCAGCTGCTCCTCCTCGGGCGCGTACGTCACGTGCCCCTTGCGCGCGCAACCCCGCAGGCTCCAGTCCACGTGCGCAGCCTGCCAAACCCACCGCGAGAACGTGCGCGAGGAATCCTGTTCGTCCGCGTTTCACAGGACGACCGGGTCAAACAGACCCGGACCAAACCCTCATCACGGAGGAACTGTGAAGCGCGTTCTCGCCATCACCGCCCTGCTGCTCGGCACCGCTGCCGCCCTCGCCACCCCGGCCAACGCCGCGGGCGTGTGCGTCCACGCCGACATCAACGTCAACGGGACGGCCCAGGTGATCGACCAGTGCCTGCCGCCGGCCTAACCAGCCGAGCAACCAACTACTGACAGCCACCTCGGGCCGGGGTCGGAAGAGCTCGGCCCGAGGTGCTGTTGACTAGGAACATGCAGCGCCGCCCCACAGACCTCAACATCGCCGGTGCCGTCGATCTCTCTCGGCTGGCGAAGCCAGGCACCACGGCAGCCGCCGCCCCCACCAGCACCAGCCCGTACGTCTACGACGTCACCGAGGCCGAGTTCGAGGACAAGGTCCTGCGCCGGTCGCTGCAGGTGCCCGTCCTGATCGACTTCTGGGCCGACTGGTGCGGGCCCTGCAAGCAGCTCAGCCCGATCCTCGAGCGGCTCGCCGAGGAGGGCGCCGGCTCGTGGGAGCTGGCCAAGGTCGACGTCGACGCCAACCAGGCGATCTCCAACCAGCTGCAGATCCAGTCCATCCCCTCGGTTTTCCTCGCGCTCGGCGGACGCCTCGTGCCCGGGTTCCAGGGGGCACTGCCCGAGGCCCAGCTGCGCCAGTTCCTGGAGCAGGTGCTGGCGGCCGCGCAGGAGGCCGGGCTGCCGGGACCGAGCGGTGAGGCGGCGGAGGCTCCCGCTCCCGTTCCGGTCGACCCCGAGCTCATCGCCGCCGAGGACGCGCTGGGCGCGGAGGACTACCCGACCGCGATCGCCCAGTACGACGCCCTGCTGGCCCGCAAGCCCGGCCACCCGGAGGCGGTGCTGGGCAAGGCGTGGGCCGCCCTGCTCGACCGGGCTGGCGCCCTCGACCCCCAGCAGGTCCTCGCCGCGGCGCAGGCCGCTCCGGATGACGTCGAGGCCCAGACCCGCGCGGCAGACGTCGAGGTCCTGGCCGCCGAGATCCAGCCTGCGATCGATCGCCTGGTCAGCTTCGTACGGCGGTCGGCCGGCGACGACCGTGATCGCGCGCGCAACCACCTGCTGGAGCTGTTCAGCGTGCTCGACCCGGACGACGAGCGGATCGTCGCCGGGCGTCGCTCGCTCGCCAACGCCCTCTACTGAGGCCCCTTACCGACCCCTTACCCCGGCCCCTTACCTGGCCGCGGCGAGAACCTGCGTGATCGCCCGATGCGCGGGGGCACGCCTTCGCACGAACGTGATCCCTGTCGCCGGAGAAACCGGCACAGGACAGGGAGAACGACATGATCAACGAGATGAGCTCCGTGCTCCACGAGATGGAGCTGCACGAGCGGCAGGCACTGCTTCGCGACCGCGCCCGGCGCGACCTGGCGGGCATCACGACCGGTCGCGAGCGGCGTCGGCTGTTCCGCCGGGTCGTGCGGCACAGCTCCTGAGGTGACCACGCTCCTGACGGTTCCGCCTGCGACCATGCCGGACGTGGCCGCCTTCAGCACCGAGGACCGGCCGCCCCTCGTGGGACGCGAGGACGAGCTCCAGCTCCTGCTGGACGCCGTGGCCGCTTCTCACGAGGGGCGGCCGGCTGTCGTGCTGCTCGGCGGCGACGCCGGCGTGGGGAAGACCCGGCTGCTCGCGCAGGTCGTCGCCGAGGCACCCGCCGGCACGACCGTGCTCCGGGGCGGCTGCGTCGACCTCGGCGACATCGGCCTGCCCTATCTGCCGTTCGTGGAGGCCTTCGCCGACCTGGCCCGACAGCAGCCCGCGGCCGTCGACGTACCCGGTCTCGGACCCCTGCTGCCGGGGGCGGCCGCCCAAGGTGGCGAGCTGGTCCGCCTGCAGCTGTTCGAGGCTGTCGTCGCGGCGCTGCGCGCGGCCGGTGAGGTGGCGCCGGTTCTGCTGGTGCTCGAGGACCTGCACTGGGCGGACGCGTCCAGTCGCGAGCTGCTGCGCTTCCTCGTGACGAGGTTGCGCGACGAGCGCGTGACGCTGCTCGCCTCCTACCGGGCCGATGACCTGCACCGGCGCCACCCGCTCGTCCCGCTGGTGGGGGAGCTCGGTCGGCTCTCCGGTGTCGAGCACCTGCAGCTGCGGCCGCTGGACGACGCCGCGGTGGCGCGGCACCTGTCCGCCCTCGTGACCCTGACGCCCGAGGTGCTCTCGGCTGTCGTGCGCCGGGCCGAGGGCAACGCCTACTTCGCGGAGGAGCTGGCGCTGGCGGCCGTCGACACCGGCGAGGACCTCCCCACCAGGCTGTCCGAGGTGCTTCTCGCGCGGCTCGACCGGCTGGCACCCGAGACGCTGTCGCTGGTGCGGCTGGCGGCCGTCGCGGGACGCCGCGTGGACCACGCGCTGCTGGGGGCGGCGAGCGCCGCGACGGGCGTCGATGCCGATCCCGCGTTGCGAGAAGCGGTTGCCGCGCACGTACTCAGCGTCGTGCACGAGACCTCCTTCTCGTTCCGGCACGCACTGATGCAGGAGACCGTGTACGACGACCTGCTGCCCGGTGAGCGGGTCCGGCTGCACGGGGTGCTGGCCCAGGTCCTCGAGTCCCTGGACGGAGCCGCCGGCGAGCTCGCCCACCACAAGAAGCGCAGCGGCGACCTGGCCGGCGCCTACACCGACTACCTGCGGGCGGCGAGCGCGGCGATGGCGGACGGGGCGCCGCACGAGGCGCTCGCCTATCGCGAGCACGCCCTCGGGCTGGCCGCCTCGCCGGCGGTCGCAGCCGGCGTCGAGGAGCGGGTCCAGCTGCTGCACGACACCGCGGAGAGCGCTGGGCTGGCGGGCGACTGGTCGCGGGCCATCGCGCTGGCCCGGGAGTCGGTCGCGCTGTCCGCCTCGCTCGACGATGCCCGGCGCTCGGACGCGCACCGGGGCCTGGCCACCCACCTGCTGGAGGGCGACCGGGAGCAGGAGGCGATCGGGGAGGCGGCGGTGGCGGTCGAGCTGGCCGACCGCTCGGGGGACGTCCGGCGGATCGCTCGGGCGCAGGCCCAGTTCGCGCAGGCGGTGCTGCACGAGCTCGAGCGCGACACCGACGCTGCGGCGGCCGCCCGGATCGCGTACGAAGCCGCCGTCGAGGCCGGCCTGACCGACGTCCAGGCCGATGCGCTGGTGACCCAGGGGGTGCTGGCGGAGGCCGAGGGGGACCGGCCGCGCGCGATCGCGCTGTTCCGGCAGGCCCGCGACCTGGCAGTCGCCTCGGGCCACCTTCCCCAGGAGCTGCGGGCGGCCTACAACGTCGCGGCGCACAGCTTCTACGCCGCGGACCTCGAGGCAGCGGAGGAGGCGGCGGTCGCTGCCGTGCAGCGGGCGGTCGAGGTGGGACTGGCCTGGTCGCCGTACGGCTACAGCGTGCACGGCCTGCTAGCCGTGGTCCGGTACACGCGCGGCGACCTGGCCGGATCTACGGCGGTCGTGGCCGCGGCGCAGGGCGGCAGCAGCGATCCGGCGAGGGAGAGCCTCGCCGGCATCGGCCTGTACGCCGCAGTGGCGCGGGGCGACGATGGCGCGGTCGCTCTCGCGCGGGCCATCACCGACTCCCCGCAGCTGGACCCGCTCGCCTGGCTGGTGGCCAGCGGTACCGGTTCGGACGCGCTGCGAATGGCCGGTGAGCTGCAAGCGGCGTCGGAGCTGGCCCAGCTCGGGACCGCCCGTATCGCCGAGCGCTGGGGGGAGTGGTCCCTCGGTGGCATCTGGCTGGCCGCTCTCGGCATCGCCGCCGAGGCGGACCTCGCAACACAGGCCCGGCTGCGTCGGGACACCGAGGCGGAGCGTCGGCACGTGGAGCGGGCCCAGCGGTGGGAGCAGGTGGCGCAGGAGACAGCGATCCGCGGCCGGCCGCGCGGTGGCGTGCTGGGGCCAGAGGGAGGCGCGTGGCTGCTGCGGTGCACGGCCGAGACGCGGCGCGCCGAGGGCATCGCTGACGTCCCGCTCTGGCGTGGGGTGGTCGAGACGTTCGGCTACGGCTACCCGTACGAGGAGGCCCGGGCGCGCTGGCGGCTGGCCGAGGCGCTCGTCGCCGT